>DIHJ01000062.1:29186-51277 GCA_002420105.1 Nitrospira sp. UBA5699 | reverse complement strand
ACCATCTCCCCCGGCCGTTTAATACCGTTGGCCAGGAGCTGATAGACCGTCAGTGACCATTTGCACCCATAAATGGTCTCTACCATTCGAGCGCCCTGTTCCGGCGCGGATCGCCGGGGAAATATTTTCGCCTGTCTTTCCATCAAGATGTACCGCTTAGTGCCTACTGAACCACCTGGTACCTGCTTGGACTCGGTCCGAGCGCGTCATAGACTGCCCTCACACGATTGTGTTCGCTCTTTTAACGTAAGGAGGTGCTCTCATGCAACGCGCTAATCAGCCACTCGCCCTGATCGTCGGCGGCTCCAGCGGAATAGGCCTCGCTACCGCACGGCTCTTGCTCGCTCGGGACGTCACCGCGGTGATTGTGGGCAGTTCGTCAGAAAAGCTGGAGATGGCACAACGCGAACTGTCTTCGCTTGGCACAGTTGAAACGTTCCAAGCCAACTTGTACGAACCAACCGGGATCCAACGCATCATTGCGTTTGCTGAGGACCATAGCCGTCACATCAAGTACTTGGTAAACGCTGCAGGCTACTTCAAGCCGGTGCCGTTTTTTGACCATACGCTCCAAAACTATGACACTTATCTGGACCTCAACCGAGCCGTCTTTTTCATTTCACAAGCCGTCGCAAAGAACATGGCCGCAAACGGTGGCGGCTCCATCGTGCATATTGGATCGATGTGGGCGAAACAGGCCATCAAAGCCACCCCTTCCTCTGCCTATTCCATGGCGAAGGCTGGGCTGCATGCCCTCACGCAGCATATGGCGATGGAACTGGCCGGCTACGACATTCGGGTCAACGCCGTGTCGCCGGCGGTGGTGAAGACGCCTATTTATCAGGCCTTCATTGATCCGCAGGCCATTGACGAGACACTCGCCACGTTCAATAGCTTTCATCCGATTGGGCGGATCGGCACCGTGGAAGATGTGGCAAAGACCATAAACTTTCTGCTCAGCGATGACGCTCAATGGGTGACGGGGGCTATCTGGGATGTCGATGGCGGGGTCATGGCGGGCCGGAACTAGCCCATCGACTCCGATCGGCGCGTGCGTGTGCGAACGCCCGCTCAAATCGTCCGACAGCTGTGAGTGGATAGACATCGTTACGAAGCTTCAACTCATCGCCAGCATAGAGTGCAACGACACATCTCAGGACGACCGGAGGAGCTCGCGTCTTTGCAGGCGCGGGCCCCTCCATCAATCGTGCCGGATGCAATCAGATAACAGACTGTGTCAGGCGACCGTGGCAGTCCGCGACTTCCATGATTGCGCGGCAAATTGGACATCGAGCGGTGTATGGGCAATATGGTTGACATAATTGCTCAAGGTCTTGAGCGCGACGAGTGTGAGGACATCCAACACATGCCGCTGGGTATAGCCTGCGGCCACAACGTGCTGAAGATCATCTTCCGGCACCCAGCCGCGATAACGGAGAATGGACATGACCAGCGTCCGCAGGGCATTGAGCTTCCGGTCCGAGAGTGATCGCTGTTCCCTCAATGCCGTGAGAACAGCCTCGGGCATGCTCACCATCTGTGCCACGGTGGAATGGGCCCCGACACAATAGGCGCAGTCGTTGGTGGTGCTCACGGTCAAAGCCACCACCTGCTGCTCCACCGGTGAGAGGGCACTCTGTTCCAGGGCCTTATTGATCCCCGCATAGGCCTGCACCGCCGCGGGCGATTCGGCCAGCACGCCATATAAATTAGGCACAAATCCATATTTCTTCGCGGTGGATTCGAGCGTTGCCCGCGACGTCTCAGGAGCCGTGTCTTTCGTATGAATCTGAAACTTCATGATGATCCTTCTTTGTGGTATAAAACGATTACTTGCCTTGTACCGCCATTTTCTTCAGCCCTTCGGTCGTGACGGGTGAGCCGCCGACCCCCCACTGGCCTGAAGGAACATCTTCAACAATAACCCACGTCACAGGCCGCAGCCCTTCTCCTTCGACGGAGACGATCGCGTCCGTGACCTTTCGGATCAGTTCCTGTTTCTGCTCCATACTGAGATACCCGCTGAGTCCTTTCAATTGTGCGAGTGGCATCGTGCCTCTCCTTTCATGATAGATACGGCCATTAGATTCTGGCAGGCCCCCCCCCCGGCGCCTTCGCGCCATGAGGCCGCCCCTCCCGCGAACGAAACCACGCACAATGTCTACTGGGTCAACCCAAAATATTTCCACTCGGAGACGGTCCCCATGAACGTTGACCGGAGCTTCTCCGGCAATGCCGCTGACGCCGCAGTGTATTGCGCCCGTGTGGCCCACACGGACTGATCGACATGAACCTTCAGATCTTTGAGATCCTGCCGGCCGGTCACGGACACAAACCCCGGTTGTGTTTTCAGGAAGCTGAACATGGCCGCCCGGGCCTCGTCGAACGCCTTTTCTTTCCCCGGCGCCGCCACGTAGACCATGACTTCCGTCACTTCCCCCTCACGCACGGTCTCGGCACCAGATCCTGCTGGCATTCCTCCAACAACCGCCACAAGCAACCAGGCTCCCATGGCACCAGCACGAAGCACGTTGATTCCAATTCTCTTCATGGTCACGCTTCCTTTTCTGTGATAGACGGTGTGATGATCCTATGGCTCTTGCTCATCAGCGTATGCATTACATGGCACACCTCCCTTTGTTACACCTGATCCCATCGATGACGTACTCGCGACAGCATCCGCTAGGGATAGACATCGGCAGACAACTCGACCTCAGGCCATTTGGCCTGCGCGGCACGAAGCAAGGCCGACCGCCCCGCTTTCCACTTTGCTTGCACCTGGGGATCGTGATTGAGATAGAGCCTCCCTTCAACGACCTCCCAGATTTCACCGGCAATGGCCGCCTTAACCCCTTCGGCCACACCGTAGGCACAGTACCCGCCAAATTGGGGCGCGAATCGTTCCGGCTCCCGCACAAAGACGGCGAGATGTGCGGGGGACGCGAAGAGGAAGGTCGATCCTTGATAGACATGAGAAAGCGTGGGCAGGCCTTTGACCGCCTTGTGGGCTTCGAAGTAGGCCACGGGATCGTAGCCATCGATGGCCACGCCATTCTTTTCATAGAACTGGCCCGACTCAGCAAGTCCCGCAAGAGTCAGACTGAGACTCACCAGGAGACTGATACCAACAATGGCCCTGCACGATCGACGGAACAGTTCTCTCATGCCACCCTCCCTTCTGGACGGGCTCCGCCTTTGAGCGCCCGCTTGATGAGAAACCCGAGCAAGGATACCGGTGTGGCACGAGGCAGCAGCCGGTTTTCCCACGCCATCACTTTATTGAGGAGACCGGACACGACCGTGGCCTTCTTCCCAAGCGCCTGCAGCCCGACGGCGGCGACCTGCTGTGGTTGCTGAGGGATGAGGGGCAGTTTGGAAAAGTCGAGGGCCATATTGGCGGTCATCTCCGTATTGGTGAGACCGGGAGATAGCACCAGGACATCCACCCCATGCGGCTTGAGTTCCACATGCAACGCTTCGCCCAGACTCAGGAGATAGGCCTTTGTGGCGGCGTAGTGCGCGACATACGGCACGCCTTGGTAGGCAAATAAGCTGGAGACGAACATCAACCCGCCCCGGCCTCGCGTGGCAAGGCGCCGCCCGTAGTGATGGGCTAACTGCATGGGTGCGACGGCATTGAGCTGTACGAGCTGGAGATGGGCTGTTTCATCGGCATGGACAAAACTGCCGGTGAGTTCAGCCCCGGCATTGAGAATGACGAGACCGATGTCGAGCCCTTCCGTCGATGACACAATCGTCCGAATCGCCAGAGGATCGCGTAAGTCTGCTGGCACAGGGAGCACGGTGACCCCAAACTCTGTCTTCAATTCAATCGTGAGTTCGTCCAGGCGCGCGTGGCGTCGCCCCACCGCGACGATGTGAATATGGTGAGACGCCAGCTGGCGAGCTAATTCGCGTCCAATGCCTGACGTGGCCCCGGTAATCAGAGCCCACGGTCCGTATTTCGCTTGTGCCTGCTGATCCATCTGCCATCTCCTGCTTTGTGATGCTCCGAAACCCGTGCCGTATCGGCCTGCACGGTGCATTGCGATCTACGCATGGCCTTGCAGCCCCATCCTCACGGTCCCCCTCTATATGGACCAATTGGTCCATATATGGTCAAAAAAACACTTACCCCACCGCTTTCAGAATCAACGGAACCATGGATCGCGCCGCGCGTTTATCCAAGCCCGCTTTGATGAGCGTCCTCAAACCGGTCATGGAGCTCACCAGATAACTCGCCAACGCATTGAGATCGGCATGAGGCGACACGTCACCTTCCGTTTGAGCCCGTTTGAGCGCCGCTTTGAATACCTCGCCGAGACCGCGCAATCCCTGAGCGACCGGCTTCGCAAAGACGGTATCCCGCTGACCCAACTCGCTGGCTGAATTCCCCACGAGACAACCCTTTTCGCCTTCCGGCTGCTGCGCCGTCTCAGCAACGGCCTGAAAAACCGATTCGATGAAACGTCGTCCGGACTTGGCTTCCTTCAAACCATGGTTCAGTTCTGACGTGAACCGTTCCTGATAACGAGTCAAACACCGTGTGAATAGCTGGTGTTTACTGCCGAAGCTTTGGTAGAGACTGCTCTTGGAGAGTTTCATGGCAGTGAGCAAGTCGCTCATCGAGGTGGCCTCATAGCCTTTGCACCAGAATACTTCTACGGCAGCATCCAGCGCCTTCTCCGGATCAAACTCGATAGGGCGGCCAATCGTCATGGCCCGGATTATATGGACCATTCGGTCCATATGTCAAGCCCTGCCACCGGATGGCGGCCAGATCTTTCCATACTTGCCTCGAACAATCTCGCTTGAGCGGTTGAGCAAGGTTATTAAGATGGCCTAACCCCATCCTGCCTCCCATTGAAACCCACAGTCGTCTACACTTCGTTGATGAGTCACGCTGGCCCAAAATGGTCCCGCAGATCAAGTATGTTCCTAACTCTCTTTCGGCATCGGCCCGATGAGTGGCTGATATGGAGCGCGGTGCGGGAGGATCCCTCCGTCGGGGCCGTGGTAATACTGCAACGCCTCCGGCAACCACCCTTCGATCTGGTTGATACGCGTCAAATCGGAAGGATGCGTGGAGAGAAACTCGGGGATGGCATGCTGCGAGCGGAAGCACAGTTTCCCGATCATCTGTTTAGGACAGCCGCTCATACGTTCCCAGAACGGCACCGCTTCGCGCGGGTCATAGCCTGCTTGCGCCATCAGTCGCAGACCAATGTAGTCCGCTTCCGATTCTTGCTTCCGATTGAAAGGCAGCGACACGTTGACACCGTACGCCCCCAACAGGCCTTGGATCGCCGCTCCGCTGGAATGGCCGGATGCGGCGGCGCCCAACGCCCCCAGCTGTGCGATCTGATCGATGATGCTGCGACTCATGCGCTCCACCCCATGACGCTGCAGGGCATGTGCCACCTCGTGTCCCATCACGGTGGCGAGCCCCGCATCGGTCTTCGTGTGCTTCAGTATTCCGGTAAAGACCGCCACCTTCCCACCGGGCAACGCGAAGGCGTTGACCATCTGATCCTCTTCGACGACCGCAAATTCCCACTGATACTCGGGTTTGTTGGCGGCCTTGGCAATCCGCTGTCCAACCCGCTGGACCATGTCATTGATCTCGGCGTTTTCGGACAGCCGCGCTTGCCGCAGCACTTCCCGATATGCGCTCAGTCCAAATTGCAGTTCTTTTTCCTCCGAGAAGAAAATCAGTTGGTCACGCGCGGTACCCGGGGCGCGGTAGCAGGCAGACAGACCTCCGAGGAGACTCAGCGCGGTGCAGAAACCGAACGCCGCTTTCGCGCCGAGGTACAGTAACGCCCGGCGGTTCATGAACTTCTCAAAAGGCTGAATTCTTCTCTCTCCCTCGGTCATGACTCTGCTTCGCAGCCCCCGCGCGAGAAGAAGAGCCCTCGGTGGATGTCGCCGATGCTGACCATGCCGACGAGCGTGCCATGGTCGGTGACCGGGATACGCCGGAAGTTCTTGAGGCCCATATACGACGCGGCCTCAAGGATGGGCGTCTCCGGCGAGACCGTCAGCGGGTTGCGCACCATGATCTCCTCGGCCTTCTTTCCCAGGACCTCGGGATAGTTGCGCTCCATCTCCAGAAAATCCCGGCTGTGCACCGCGTCGTGAATGTAATCGCCATAGTTGGGATACATCGGCAACATCACGTCGCGCAGCGTCACGATGCCGAGCAATTCCTGATCGGCGCTGACGATCGGAATAGCTCCGCAATGCCTACTCAACATCTTGACGACGATCTCCCGCACGCGGTCCGTCGGTCTACCCGTCACCACACCGGTGGACATCACTTCATGGATTCGCATGGAGACCTCCCTTCGTTTCGCTCATAGGCCTGAGATGTTCGCCTGGTTTCCGATGCCCGAGCCGCTCGAGGGCTGTTCCCTGGCCGGCACGGTTCGATGATCCAAGTGGTACCGCGTCCGGCAGCCTCCACAGACCACAAACCAGAGGCAGCCATCAGGATAATAATCACACTGAAGTTTCGGCATCAGTTCGTGGGCTCCACAAGCCGCACAGGGGAGTTGGTGGAGCTGAATGCGTAAGGCCATAACGGGGTCGTCGAGAACTGTCATGGTGCGCCTCCCTTTCGAATGATGCACATACCCGCATCGGATCAGGTCCTGTTCTTGCCAACGTTTCCGATCTACGCCGCCACAAGCCTCGGCAGCCGAGGGCTGGAGGCCGTGCGCGGTTCGACCGACTCGGACGAACGCCGCCTATTAGCGAGAATTGTCGTGTCGACCACATTGCCGCAGAGCAGGCAACGATAGCCGTTCGTACAGGGATCGCTGTTCGTCTCTTGCAGATCACAAATCTGCTCGCTGACCATCAGGCCGTGGCATCGCTCGCATGTCATGACGCCCCTCCCTTTGAGTGATCCGTGTTGGCGCATGCTGTGGCCATCCTACCTGCTGGTGGGTCATCCATCTGTAAGGCACCTCACGAGTGGGGAAAGAAAATGAATCGTGTGCGTTTGTAAGCCAGGTCACAGATGGGCTAGAGGGAGGAGCGTTAGAGTGTGGGCTCGGCGGGACATTTATGCCGCTTCTGCCGAATGAATTAGGCGGAAGCGGTTTCTTCATTCACCTACTGTCTTCCGAAAGGAGTGCATCATGTCCAAAGTCGCGATCATCGTGTTGGCCGATACGGAAACCCATGAAGGTCTGGGGCGTGTGGTGAACGCGTTGGAAGCCGTCAAGGAGTTCAAGGACGGCCGCGATGACGTGCAGCTCATCTTCGACGGCGCCGGGCCCAAGTGGATCCCCGAACTGGAGAAGCCCGATCACAAGCTGCACGGCCTGTACGTCGCGGTGAAGGATCGGATTGGGGGCGCGTGCGAGTTCTGCGCGGGCGCGTTCGGCGTGAAGGACAAGGTGGTCGCATGCGGGGTGAAGCTGGCAGGGGAGTATGACGGACATCCCAGCTTCAAAAAACTGGTGGCGCAAGGCTATCAGGTCATGACGTTCTAGCCGGCCGGTGCCGCGGACACTCGACCGGTGAAGTCAAGCCGCCGGGTGGGTGTCCGCCCACGAGCGAGAGGAGGGGAGTAGCCATGGCTCAGACATCCTGGATGACTCTGCAGATGGGAATGACGCTCGTCGTTGTCCTGGCTGGTTGTGCGACCGCCACGCCACCGAGCCGAATGGACCAGTATGTCGGCACGCATCCGGTTCCGTCACTGGAATCGCTGAACCCGCTTTCCGACCGCAAGGGCCGGACCGGCCTCCTCGTGATCGCCGACCAGACGGCTGAAGGAGCCGCACCGGTATTGCCGGACGAAGCGCAGACTCGACTCACGGAGCAGCTGAAGGAACGACTCGGTCAGTCACTTCCGCTCACGGTCGAGACGCTCCTGCCGGCCGAAGGCGTACAGCCAAAGGGCGATCTCAGTCCATTGCTCGAATTGGTGCAGTCGCATGACGTGGACTATCTCTTGGTCGTTGTGGCTTCGGCCATGGAGCAAGAATATCCGCAGACCGTCTTCTTGGGGTGGCATTCGCACAGCCAGCCCGGCTTGCGGCGGGACAACTGGTCGCTGTTGGAGGCGGCGCTGATCGACGTCAAGACCGGAGCAGTGCTGCTGCGCGGGGAAGGCCGGAGCATGGCCACGCTGGATCGCCCGATGGCGCCGGGGATCAATCAATGGTATCCCGTCATCTGGTTCCGTCCGGCGGGTCCAGATGGGCGTCCCTGGTGGCCGCCAACCTATGAAGGCGCACCGAACACGCTTCGGGTGGTGACCATGAACGATGCCGCGAAACGGCTGGCTCTGGACCTGCAACGCACCTGGCTCGAATTGCGCCATCAGGAATTCGCCGCATCGAGAAAATAGCCTGACAGCAGGAAGTCGCGACCGGTCGACGATGGACCCTTCCGCCTTTTCACCTGCCTACGACACGGGAGTAACTGCGCGAGCGTTGCAACATAGAGATGGCTGCCCTGATAGTGATCTTCAGCGATCGCGCACTCATGTAATACCCTGGACTTTCACGAACTGCTTGATCCGCAGTTCGCGGTTCCGCTTGCGGTTCGCTATCGGACCGGCCTATATCTGTGCGCATGAAACCATCGACCCGGTGGATCAATCTCACGGTTGTCGGCATCGTCCTCGCCACGTTTCTCTCCGATTTCAGCCATGAGATGTGCACCGCGGTACTCCCGCTCTACCTCTCCACGCTAGGGTTTGGACCGGCCGCGCTCGGTCTGATCGAGGGCGTCGCAGACTTCCTGGTCAGTGTGTCGAAGCTCGTCGGTGGCGTGGTCGGACACCATGTTGAGCGCAAGCGGCCTTGGACGACACTCGGGTACCTGACCACGACCGTGGCAACGGGCACCATTGCGCTCGTCGGTGGGCTGGTGGCTCTGGTCTCGCTCCGCAGTCTCGCCTGGACCGGGCGGGGATTTCGCGGACCACTCCGGGACTACATGCTGGCAGACGCCGTGGAACCTTCGCATTTCGGACGGGCCTATGGGCTCGAGCGAGCCGGCGACATGCTCGGCGCGGTGGCGGGCCCGCTTATGGCAACCCTGCTGGTGTGGGGCGGGATGGCGTTCCACACGGTGATTCTGTGGACATTGGTGCCGGGCTTGCTGGCGGCGGCTTCCATTTTCTTCCTCACGAGTGACCGGCCTCCAGTGAGTGCACATCGGTGGGAGGCTTCTGCGTCTCGTCCCGGGCTGCGGGCATTTCCTCGCGCGTTTTGGTTCTTCCTTGTAGGCGTGTTCTTGTTCGGACTCGGGGATTTCTCGCGCACCTTTCTGGTGTTCTTGGGGGCTGAGCAATTCGGCGAAACCGGCCTCCGTGCAGGTGGGGCCTTCTCCGCCGCGATCCTTCTCTATACGGTCCACAATCTGATCAGCGCCCTGGTGGCCTATCCCGTCGGTCATCGCGGCGATCATGGGGACAAGTTCCGGATTCTCCTGTGGGGGTACGGGCTCGGTGTGGGCACCAATCTTCTGCTGGCGCTCGCAGGCGCCTCGGTGGGAGGGTTGCTAGCCGCAGTGGCGTTATCAGGTGTGTACATCGCCGTGGAAGAGACGCTCGAAAAAGCCGTCGCGGCAGAGGCGCTTCCACGAGAGCTCCGCAGCTTGGGCTTCGGTCTGTTAGCCTGCGCGAACGCCATCGGCGATATGGCGTCAAGCCTCTACGTCGGATACTTTCTCGACGCGCACCAGCCAGAAGTGGCATTCGGCATCGCGGTGGCCTGCGGCGCGAGTGGCCTCCTGTGGCTTCTCGCGATCGGTAGACGGCTTCAGCCAACCCCTCTTGCAGGATGCTGAAAAAGGCCGCCAGCGGCGTTCTTGCATCACTCAGAGGCTCAACGTACCGGAGCGTACGCCTCGCCTCTTCGCTCGCTGCGGCCTTGCCGGACAGCCTTTTTGAGCATCCTGATATGATTCTGACGCGAGCACCGTACAGACGATTTCAGCCATATTGTCCGCATCAACCGAGTTTTTCCGTAGTCTGTTAGGCTCGCCTAGGTTTCGTTGAGGGATCCACAATCCGCAGGCCCGCGTATCTCGGTACGCGGTGTGGTCCCTTTACCCCCTCGGGGCTAGTACAATGATCGCCATGCCGAGCACGGCAATCGCCGATCCGAGCATGTCCCAGGCGGTCGGACGCACGCCGTCGATGAGCCAGAGCCAGGCAACGGCGGTGGCGACATAGACCCCGCCATAGGCGGCGTAGATCCGACCGGCGGAAGTGGGATGCAGGGTGAGTAACCAAACAAACAGCGCGAGCGAAGCGGCGGCGGGAAGCAGCACCCCTACAGGAGCACGACCCTTCAGCCAGAGCAGAGGCAAATAGCAGCCTACAATCTCGGCTATTGCCGTCGCGACAAACAAGACCGTTGTACTGAAGAATGTCAGAGGCTCCTCCACCGCATGTTGGATGGGAACGAAAGATTCCTTTTCGCTCTCCGTCCTATTGACTGCGGAAGATACCACATTCACCGGTGTGCCGGCTCCCTGTCACCTGTCGGCCCATTCTGCGTTGGTGATCGGCCTTGGCGATCTCCCGTTGGAATTGTATGCTCAGCCGAAGGCGAGATTCCACGCTATCGTTTCTGCCTTGAGCAGGTCGACACGATCGCACGGTCAATACACGATCACGCGGTCTGCTGACGCGAACAGGCCCACCATCTTGGCCAGCGGAATCGGCGTCACTGACGAGGCGACCCGCGCCGGATCGATGTTGTAGAGCAACATCATGGTCCGGTTGCCGTAGATCTCGACGCCGAGCTTATCTTTGAGATAGTCGAAGTACTCGCCGTAGTTGTGCGGGATCTGCTCCAGCGGCACGCCCATCTGTTCGGAGAGGCTCTGTCGCTCCCGCTCAGGCAAACCGGCGCGGTCGAGCGCCGTGGTCTCACTCCCGGTCAGCTTCCTGAACCACCCGAAGCCTTTCGTGACCGACGTCACGGCGCTCGCATCTACCAAGATCGTCACCTTGTGGCCGGCTTTGACCGCCGCCCAGGCCACATTGGGCACGGCGCAGATCTGCGCGTCGTCCAACGCGAGCGACGTTTTCATGTGAATCAGAACCCGCTGTTCCGCGACTTCTTGAGCTTCGACTGTCGCAGCCTCGGAAAAGAAACTGCCGAGGGCCAAAATCATCACAGTGACGAGCGATCGCATCATGGTTCAACCTCCTCTTCTGTGTTGGGTGATGTTAGGCCGCGCAGCATGAGAGTTTGCTGACATCCTTCTTGAAGGTCAGCGCGGCCAGTTTGAGCCCTTCCACCATCGTCAGGTAGGGATGAAACGTGTCCGCCACGTCCTGCACGGTCAGGCCAAATCGGATCGCGAGCGTGGCTTCCTGAATCACTTCTCCGGCTTCTGCAGCAAGGACATGTGCGCCCACCAATCGTCCGGTTTCTTCCTCAGCGACCAGCTTAATCAGGCCTTTGGTATTCCGGGACGCCAGTGCCCTCGGAACATGCTCAAGCGACAACAGCGAGGCATGCACGCGAAGCCCTTTCTCCCTCGCTTGTCGCTCGGTCAGACCGACGCTCGCGATCTGCGGATCGGTGAACGTCACGTGGGGCAATGCCGTGAGATCACACACCTTGCCCACTCCGCTGAGCGCGTTCTCGGCCGCCAGGCCGCCGGCATAGGCGGCCACATACACGTACATCGGATCGCCGATGCAGTCGCCGGCCGCATAGAGGTCCGGGTTCGTGGTCTGTAAGTACTCGTTCACCACGATCTCGCCCTTGGCTCCCAGCCTTACCCCGGCTTCTTTCAGCCCGAATCCGCCGGTGTTGGGGCGCCGGCCGGTGGCGACCAGCAGGCGCTCCGCTCGGCAGATCTCCGGATTCCCGTTCGCTTCGGTGTGCACGAGGTATTCGCCATCTCGGCGCTCGACGCGAGTGATTCTGACATTTGTGCAGATCCGGACCTTTTCATCTTCCAGATAGTGGACAAGCGCTTGCCCGATCTCCGGTTCCTCCGCTCTCGCCACGTATGGCCCAGATTCGAGCACCATCACCTTGACCCCGAATCGCGTGAAGAGCTGCGCGAACTCTAAGCCGATGCTGCCGCCCCCGACGATGATCATCGACGCCGGCAGCGCCTCGAGGCTGAGCGCTTGCTCGCTATTGAGGAAGCCGGCCTCTTGAAGCCCGGGAATCGGCGGAGCCCAAGGATGGGAACCGGTTGCCACCACGATCTTGCCCGGTTCATAGGTCGTCCCGTTCACGCGCACCTGGCGCCCGCCTAACAGGCGGGCCTCTCCCGTGAGGATCGTGATGTTGGGATATACGGCGGCGACATCGATGTACTTGCCCTGGCGTAAGGCCCCGACCAGTTCATTCTTTTGCCGGACCACGCGTTGCCAGTCTGAGGGAGGCGGGCAGGCGGTCAATCCTTCAAACTGCGGGTACGCTGAGTGATAGCAGAGCTCGGCGGCTTTGATGAGTGTTTTGGATGGCACGCAACCGATGTTCACGCATGTACCACCAATGGTACCTTTTTCGACAATCGCGACTCTGGCTCCTAGCTCGGCAGCTCTGATCGCCGCGGCAAAGGCCGCTGACCCGCCGCCGATGGTCATGAGGTCGTATCCCTTACCCCCGGAGGCAGGCGCTTTGCGCGGAGGTTCCACCTCGCGGCGTTCAGCAAGAACGGCGTGATAGCCCGCCTTCTGGACTGCTCCCACCAGGTCGGCTTTTGTCACTCCCGCCTTGGCGACCACCGTCGCCTGTCCCGCCCGCCAGGAACCAACTTCCGCCTGCTCGACTCCAGGCACTGCTTTCAACGCCTCGGTCACGTGGCGAGCGCAGCCATCACAGGTCATTCCTTCGACTCGTAACAGTACGTGGACTCGAGCGCTCATGATAGTTCCTCCTTCGTGGGACACAGGCTCGGTGGCTGCCCGCGCATTCTTGCGCACTTCTCCTCAGCGCTTCATGACCGAAGCGTATCGGCACCGCGGAGTTCCTTCCGCCTATCCCCGATAGCTTCCTCTTGCAGATTGCACCACAGGCTGCGGTTGTTCCTCACGGTGGTCTCTCCATTGGAAATGAGTCGGTCCGTCATGATCGAGGAGGTGGGACAACCCCTGTTTGTCCACGATGGTGACGGCGCGGCCATGGCAACGAATCAGACCCTGGTGACGGAACCGGCCGAGGGTGTTACTCACCGTTTCACGGGTGCAGCCGACCACGTTCGCCAGTTCCTGGTGGGTCATGGTGGTCCGAACACCTCTTGACGCCTCGCTCTGGTTCAACTCCAACAGCACATGAGCCAACCGTGCCGCCACATTCCGGCAGACCAAGTCTTCGATGCGGCTGTGAGTACGCCTGAGCCGCCAACTGATCATGTGTGTCAGCTTCAAACCGATAGTCGGATGCTTGGCAAGATACTGACGAAAGGCTTCCCAGGGCAAAACGCAAACCACGGCATGGTCCAGTACTTCCGCCGCCGTGTCGCGCGGTGCTCCTTCCAGCGCTTCGAACTCTCCAAACATGTCCCCCGGTTCCAGGATTTCCAAGGTCACGACGTGGCCGCCGGCACCGAGGTTCGTGAGGATGATCCGCCCTTGTGTGAGGAGGTACACGTTGCGACTGGGATCTCCGGGACGATAGAGCGGCTGGCGCTTCTTCACTTCCTGGATGCGGGCGATTCGTTCCAAGTCCTGTACCTGGGTCGCGGTCATCCCTTCGCACAATCGGATGTGTTGGATGTGTTTGAGAGAGCAGAACGTGTTTGGGGGTGGCGTGTGGACGGTCCACGACGTCGATACTGGGTCGGCGCCGTCGAGGGCTCGGTTCTCCGCCACAAGCGCTGGATGCGTCCTCAAGTCGTCTGCGTTTGCGCGCGCCGCTTGTCTCACTTAGGCCCCCAGAAAATTAGACCGCCGAGAATGTGCTCACTCGCGCCCCTGGTGCACTCGCCGGCTTGCAGTTGCGCAATCGCCGGTCAATCCAGTTTATCGGTTGAACAGGTCGGGGTGTCGCAGAAGCCATAGATTCTTCCATCCACAGTGTCGCGGACCTCCGGCTTCCGGCTTAATGAGCGCTTCGACCGTCCCGTGAGCCACGGCTTTCCCGGTTGGTTGCAGGAGCGGCAACGCTCTGGCTCTTTCTGCACAGGTCCCGGCGGGTGGTTCCGGCAGCAATCATCCATGCTTCACCTCTCGGGCCTTGTCGGTACCAGCGGGTAGCTGTGCATCGGCAGCGCAGCACTGATGGCCGGCGCCGGCTCGCGGCCCGGACAAGCCGTACACCAAGATCCCAAGAGAGACGAGCAAAACAGGAAGCAACACATAATCGAGATACCCGGTCAGTGCGGCCAGTCCGACTGCCCCAAGTAACAGGACGAGAACCGGCGTGAAACAGCAGAGCGCGGCCACGCCTGCTCCGATGGCGCCGATCCAGATCCACCGTTTTCTGGATTCCTGTTTCATGCAATGTCCTCCTCTACTCCAATTGCGATGACTTACGGCGGTACTGTTCAGATCGTCCTGTTATTGACCTGTCCGTGAGCGTACACCCCGTACCATGGTCCGGAGTCAAGAGCGCGCATCAAGAATCATTCAAGAGCGTTCTGTCGGATCTCAGAGGAGGGTGGGGAGTGAGGGCACGGAACGTTCACGTCAGATCGAAACCACTGGACGCAAGACAGGATGTTACTCCGACGGGATGAATTCCACGTTCACGTCTTTGCCCAAATAATTAACCAGCACTCCCTGCTTCTCGTACCTCAGCACAGCCCCCATGACGTTTTCATCGCTCGAATCTTCCTGGCCGAGAACCTTGCGGATGTCATCCGGACTGTCACTGGTCAGCACCCTTCGGAACAGGCCTCTGGTCCTCGCCACGAAGCGGCTGTTGATAAAGATCAAGTCGACCTTGCCGTCCGCCACCCGCACGCCGGCCATCGGTCCGACCGGCTTCCCCTGATCCAGCAACAGAATGAACATCGCTTCGTGTTCGACCTTCACACCAGGAATCTTCTCCTGCATCAACCGGTCGGAGGCGGTGGTCTCGGGATCGCCAAGTGTGACGCCGAACAGGGAGATGTCACGGCTGGTAAACGAGGCCGGATCCATCACCTCGTGCTGACTCAGTTCGTAGGGCTGGGCATAGGCGACGCCCGCCGTCGCGGCGAAGTAGACCATCGCCAGGGCTCTGTGTCGCATCCAGGTCATCTTGTCCCCCGTAGTCGCTTAAAGTCGCGAATGGCGATCTCTGACAACGGCTCCTTGCACCACAGACGCTCTCTCCCGCAGGATCATGGCGTGCCGCTTGGGCGAGGAGCCGGTTCCAGTTTCTCGATGATGCTCTTCGCTCGGGGATCCGTTCCGCCGGTTTCAATGTATTGCCGATACGCTTCAACGGCCTTGGACGTGTCGTTCAGGCCATCGGCATACAGGTCTCCAAGGGCCAGATACACGTCGCTATAGCCAGGGTTCACGGCGAGGGCTTGCTGGAAGGCCTGTTCCGCCTCGAGGAACCGGCCTTTCCGTTGCCAGATCAGCCCCAACGTGAAGTGCGAGTCCGGATTGTCCGGCGCGTGCGTCACCGCCAGGTTCGCCGCGGCCAAGGCGTCGTCCAATCTCGGAACGAGGTCCAGATAAACGTAACTCTTCAACGCGTAGGCGTCGCCGAACGAGGGATCGTGCGCGATGGCGTCATCGAGCAACTCAAGCGCCTCCGCTGCCGGCCGCTGTTTCTGCAGCAGGGAGAAGGCTTCCTCGTACAACTCTTTCGCCGTCGCGAGCCGTTCCGCCTCCGTTTTCGGTTCCCTCACGCGAAACCGATGTTTCCGGCCCTCGACGAAGATGACATCGCCGTCGCCGTCCATCTGGGCAAATTGCGGATGCTGCCGGCCGTCGGTTCGCGTTTCGATGGCACGCCGGACATAGGCGGCGAGCTCGGAGCCCATGAGCCATCCGTTCTGGTTCTCGTCGGCATCGCCCTGCAAACCGGACGAGAGGATCTCGACGAACAGGCTTGTTCCCTTGCCTGGCGCGAGCGGTTCTCCCTTGTCGGCCGCGGTCAGGACCTGCACGGCACGTTTGTCGGTTTCTGCCTCCGGGGACAGGCGGCCTTCCAGGGACAGTGGTTCGGGCGGCGTCATCTCCCAGCCACGGACGCCGGCGTCGAGAAGAAACACAAGATGCTTGGCCATCGCTCGATGAGCGAATTCCTTCAATTGATCCAGCGAGATGGCCTTTGCCGGCGTACCGACCTGCGCATCCCACGGCACTAGATACCCGAGATCGTGACCGTTTCGATCTGTCGTGACGCCCGTGTGGCCGGCAAAAAAGAACACGACCCGGTCTTGGCGCCCGACTTTCTGCACCAGTTCATGGGTGAGGAGATGCTGGAGGCGGCGGAAGCCGGCGTCCCGATCGTACAGTTCCAGGATCTCCTCGAAGCCGACCTGCTTCAGCGCCGCGGCGATCGCCTTGCCGTCGGCGACCGAGCCCGTCAGCTTCGGGGCAACCAGATAGTCGTCGACGGCGACAATGACCGCCCAGGATTTATAGTAGAGCCCTTCAGGCCGGCCCAGTTGTGCGGAGGCAGGCAACACGCTGGCCAATAACAGCACGAGCAGCAGGGCGTGGCGAATCACGGCTGACATCTGTGGCACGGGAGGCCTCCTTCAGCGCAGTGGGATATTCTCCGCTGTGCTCACGATCGGAATGGATTGGAACACCGGGTCCTGGGCCCCTTTCGGAGACTCCGCTTCGATGCGCTGGAGAAACGCCGGCGGGCCCGTGACCGGCGCGTAGTTCAAGGACACCTCGACATCGAAGGACCGCGTGTCCTTCGGCGTCGGGAAGGCAAAGGCTTCGACGCGGGTTTCCTCGGGCTTGAGCACCGTATCGTTGAGCACCTTGAACGCTTTGAAGTCAAAGACCGTCGGTTCGCCCTTCGCATCCGCGTAGGTTCGCCCGTAGACCCGCTGGTCATGAAACACGGTTTTGAGATTCTTCCCCTTGATGGTCAGGTCGAGCACGACGCTGACCCAGCCGGGATGGGTCGTGGGGAGGTTGTGCGGGACCAGGCTGCGCACCGTGACGGTGACGGTGGTCTGTTCCCCCTTGACCTGGGTCACGACATCCAGCTTCGCCGCGTCCTGCCGCAGCGTGCCCAGCCGGCCCGGGAAGGAATGATTGGCGATCGTGCGCTTCTTCTCGCCATTGGCCGATTCGCCGACCTGCTCGGGCATGTGACAGGTCTGGCATTGCTTGCCGGATTTGACTGACGCGCTGGCGGCCCAGGGACCCAACAGATCGTTCTTGTTCCCCAGGTTCGCCGCCGTCGGGACAGCCAGGTGGCAGTTGAGACACAGGTCGGTCTTGCGGAACAGGTCCAGATCCATCGATTGATGGGCAAGGTTGTGCACGAAGTCCTTGTACGGGCCGTACAGGGTCTTGCCCGTGACATATTTCGGGACCGGCGGTTGTGTGGTCCGATCCACGTGCTGGATCAAATGGCATTGTGCGCAGCCGACCCCGTCGATGGCCGGATCTCCGGACTGGGCTTGGCTCACGAATGTCTCAGCTTGGTCCGGAAATTCGTTAATATGCGGCGCGTGGCAGCGGAAGCAGAGGGCCTTGTCCCGTCCGCCCGAGAAAGTCAGGTATTCGTTGAGCATCGCCCGGAAGGCCGGGGAGCGGATGGAGCGCGAGAGCGGGGATGCTTCCCACTCTTCATAGGCCCGCTCGTGGCACCTCTTGCATTTCGCGGACAGCGGAAAGGCTTTGTCCAGGCCGGCTGTGACCGCCCCGTCTTCCGCCCCCTGACTGACCGGGACGACGGCCCAGATCAAGAAGCCGCCGAGAATCGCGACGGATCCGAAGAGGCCCACGGCAGTGCGACAATGGCTCATGGCGTCGTCTCCTTCCCTTCGAGGGTGCGGCTGCGAAAGGCGAGGAGGGTCGGCAGCGTGTACGCCGTCAGGAGCCGTTTTGCTTCCGCCCGTTCATGATCGGAGGGGAGTGAGGTTAGATACTGTTCCAGCAGAGTGGGCTCTGCTTCGGGCAGGAGGGCAGAGGAGATCACGGCCTGGATTCGAGCCGGGCGCGCGCCGCCCGGCACCGCCAGTATGAACGGAATTCTGCGCGTGGTGCCGCCGCGGATCAGCGGATCATAGTTCGGATCGCGCAGAACTTCGGCGTAGGACGAGCCGAAGCGCTGCTGCTCCTCGGCGACGATCTTTCCCTGGGCGTCGATCGCCTGGATCGTGAGCACGAACTGTTTCAGGAGCGGATCACCGCTGGGGAAGCTATGCGGGAGACTGCCGTTCCGGATCAGGACGGTTCCGGTGACGCGCGGTGTGGAGTCGGAGACCTCGATATCCAGCCTAGGCATCCATTCCGCTTGGAGGTTCCGGTTCTTGAGCATCAGGGCCGGGACGATGACGCCGTGAAACTCGTGGCGTCCGATGGGACGCGTCATGGCCCCCCGCTTGGACGTGGCGCTCCCCGTCGACGGCTCCATGTGACAGTCCTGACAAACCGTGCCCTGCAAAATTTCACCGGGCAAATCCGGCCTGGTGACATCCTTGACCTTGTCGAAATGACAGGCAGCGCAGTAGTGGGCGCCCCGGTAGAGATCAGATTGCTGCGCGGGGTGCACGAGATTCTCCTCCGGCGACGGGAACGGTCCGAAGAAGGTCTTGCCTGATTTCAGCCCGAAGGTGGGTGGCGAACTACCGTTGTTCGGGTGGACGCGGTCGACGGCATGGCAGGTGGCGCAACTGATGCCTTCGACGGTCACCGTGCCGCTGAGGACTTGGCGGGCGATCTTGTCGGCGTGCTGGGGAAAGGCCGTGACGCTCGGGACATGACACGACAAGCATCGCGTGCGCTGTTCCCCGGTGGGTTGGGTCTGCAACCACAGACCGAAGACATACCTAAACAGGGGCATCGTGATCGCGGTCCCATGCGGAAATGTGAGGTCCACGCGCGGTGGGACGTTCGAGCGGATTGCCCGCTCGCGTCCGATGCTCCATTCGCCGTCCTGCCGATCATGGCATTGCCGGCAATTCTCCGAACGGGGAAAGCCCTGCTCGATCTCGTGCATCCATTGCGTGTCGCTCGTCTGTCCCTCGGGCGGCTCTGCGCGGAGAGCCGTGACCGACTGCTCTGCCGACCATCCTGTTCCCAACAGGAGGAGAATCCCAACCGTTCCAGCCGGTAGTAGCCATCGTGTCATCGCCATCATGCAGCTCCTTTTCAGAGAGACGGGACCGGCTCCAGCACGAGCTGGAGCCAGGAAGACACCGCCTTCTGACCGTTGCGCTCTTGAATGCCCCCGTCCCAGACGGCCAGGACCAGAGCCTGGGCGCGGCCCGGCCCCAGTGGCGCCTCGTTTTCCTGATCCACCGTCGTCAGAGGTCGCGTCATGACCACGTGCCACCGGCCGTCTTTCCACCGCGCCTTGCCCTGGACCCGACCTTGATATTGGGTCGGCGTGAGCGTGCTGAACCCGCCGCCTAGGAGCGCTTCCACCGACGACACGCGTCTCGGAATAGTCTCGAACCGGCGGACTCCCCCCAACTGGTCGGGGCTGTGATCACGCGCGGCCCGCAGATCGATATCCGTTTGCCAGTCCGCTTTCCACTGCCAGATATTGACGTAATGATCGAGCTGCCCCATGCAAAAGAACGCGGGCGCATCGCCGAGAGCCAAGCCGAGTGCGACGCTATCGCGGAACGTGCCCGGGGTGATGCGATCGTTCTTGGTGCGATCCTCCCACACAAGTTGGAACGCGATCTGCTTTCCGTTGTGCACGGAACGAACGGCGATGGCCGATACCGAGGGTTGGGGCCATGCCGGTCTGGTGATCAACTGCCCGCTGAGCGGCAGCGTGAGCGGGGTGATACGGTCCCACGTGGGATCGTCAGGCGTTGTTGGCACCGTTCCGGCGATTCCATGAGCGCGCACGAAAAGACCTTGCGAGCTGACGGCGGGAATCCTGATCCAGGTGAGGCCGGCGGCGACGATCAGCACCAGGGCGAGCACGCGCTGGGTGTGATGGGCCGAAGCGTCTCGTTTAACGATCGGTCGTATGGAAGGGGCCATAACTCCTCCCGCTGTTTTCCTGCCGTGCATCGAAACGACTCCCGGTGACGGATTCCGATGTCAACGCGCCTGAGCAGCCGCAACGACTCTGAACCTCGCCTCCGCCGTATGCGTGTACGCATCGACCTGGTCACCGAGGTAGAAATCCACCCGATAGGTCCCGATGGGCCAGCCGTCCTTCGGCCGTTTCAACCGCACGTAGCCCGACTTGTCGTTGAGCGTCATCATCGCCGTATCCGTGCCGATCAGGGTGTTCGCCGGCACCGTCCCGGCGCGTTCCGCCAGCCAGCGAGTGTTGAGGATGATTTCGTCGGACGGCACACTGGTCAACGTGAAGACGATGATGATCTCCGGGTCCTCCGGTGCGAAGGTATCGGTGGGTCCGATCGGGATGAACTCTTGGAGCCCGGTCGGCAGATCGTCCTGCACGACGCCCCGTGCGGGCACCATCTGCCGAAACCACCCCTGGGCGTCCCCGGTGCCGAGCACGGCCACCTGCGTGGGCAGCGGAATCGCCTCCGGCAGCGGCTGCGCAGGCCCTGTTGCCGGCATGGGATCTGTTTCGGATCGTGGCCGGACCAACTCGACGGCGAGTTCGTCCGGCGGCATGGCTCCCTGCACATCAGCGCCCGCGACATGGCGACGCGCTTCCTCCAGCGAGGCCTGGACGGCCCTCACGTCCGGAAAAGTCATGCCGTAGACCGTCTCGGTCCGCCAATCCTGGATCTCAAGCACCCGTTCGAAGCGCGCGAGGGCCTCGCCCCAGCGCCCCAGTTTCGCGAGACATCGCCCGATTTGATACAGCGAATCCGGATACCACTCGGCGAACTTCGTCTGCCGGATGCCTTCGCGAAACGAGGCGATCGCTTCGTCATAGCGGCTCAACTCCATGAGCGTCAGGCCCAAGTCGTAGAGCGCTTTGTGATCGCCGGGGTCGATCCTCAGCACTTCGCGCAGCACCGGCTCGGCTTCCGCATAGCGTTCCTCCCGCATCAACTGCCAGGCCTTGCCGCGGGTCAAGGCCCATCGTTTCCCGCGCACCGCCATATCGACACCGGGAATCACGATGTTCTGATTGGTCACGGCGCGCCGTCCCTTGTCGGTCGAATCACCCCTCACCAGGCCCAGCAGGTTCTGCGCGGCTGCCGCTTCAGGGGAATCTTTCTGCGCACGGGCTAGGACCGTCTCGACTTCCCGTTGCGCCTGTTCGTATTGCAACACGTCGTAGAGCGCCCTCGCATAGTGTAAGCGATAGACCAGGTGGTCAGGGTCGAGTTCCGTGGCTCGACGAAAACTGTCCGCCGATTCTTCCAGTCGATCGACGTTGCGGAGGGCTTTCGCCAGGCGGAGGTGGGCCAAGGGATTCTTCGGATCGAGCCTCGCGACTTCCTGCAAACCGAGAATCGCGCGATTCTGTTCCCCCATGCGATCGAAGAGACTCCACATGGCCCAGTGAACGTCCAGCGCATTCGGCGCCAGCTCGGCTGCGCGGCGGTAGGCCGCTACAGCCTCCTCGTTCCGGCGGTTCGCGGTGAGAAAATCCCCGTGGGCTTTGTGGACTCGGAAATCGTTCGGAACAACCCGCAGGGCATCCTCAAAGCGATCGGCCACATCTTTGGAACGCCCTTGCTGCCAGGCCTGGCTCAGATCGGCAATCAGATTGGTGCGATCCTCTGCCGCCGTAACCGCATGCGGAGTAAGCGAGAGTACCAGCGCGATTCCCACCGCAAGCTGTGAACGCCACCATTTCATGCTCTTCCCTTCGAGCCGTATCAACTCAGTGGGAGCAGCACGCATCTCCTGAATCGGAAGGTTTCCCGTCAAGACAGGCCTTGTAGACGGCATAGGCCTTCAAGGCCCACTCTTCGCCCGGGCATCCTTGCATGGTCATGGCGACTTCGAGGAACTCGATCAATTCCTCCTGCGCGACGCCTTTGTCACACGCCATCTGCACATACGCCTGAATGCAGGGTTCGCAGCGGATCGCGATCGAAATGGCCATGGCGGTCAGGAG
>DIHJ01000062.1:26545-29115 GCA_002420105.1 Nitrospira sp. UBA5699 | reverse complement strand
CGCCTGTCACTTTCGGGCTCAGGCGGCGCAGTTCCTCAAACGCAGTGGGTTGGTCATGCTGAACGGTCCTGGTCTCAGACATCAGGCTCCCCCTCTTCGTTATGGTGTTCTTTCAACGCCGCGGCTTCGCTCCAATGTTGTGTGTTGATCGGTCTGTTGTTCAACCACGACGATCGTTCCGACCATTTGGTGCCCAGGAAGATCGCAGCGGTATTCAAACTCACCGGCTGCGGTTGGCAGAAAGCCAATTTGCTCGGTGCCTCCGGAGGGAATCAGCACCCGCTCGAATCCCTTCTCCCCGAACTGAGGGGCTCCGTTCCCATCGATATGGACAGGGACATGCTCCAAGAACTGTTGCGGCACGAAGGCATGGAGCTCGACATCCTCGTTGTGGAACACCAGCATCACCGGCCTCCCCACCGGCACCGAGACCAGAGAAGGGTGGAATTGCCTGGCCTTAATGGTAATGTCCACGCGGATCGTCTGGGTGTCGAACGCAGGCTCTGCGGCCAGACCCAAGATGTGGCCACCGTGAAGCCACAGCACCGCGAGGGACAGTGCGGCGAGTGTGCTCGCAAGAAACCTCTTGCAGCACATGGTCGCATTCAGGCTAGATCCACTGGTCAGCGGAGCCACTACTTGAACAAGTTCCCGAACCAATTCCACCTCCCACCCTGTTCGTCGGCCTTGCCCGTGAGTGTGCCGTTCGGAACCACGCTGGCCCGATAGGAAGACAGGATGTTGCCCGCACTCGCGACCGCTTGGACCAATTGATCGGGAGTGACCCGACCAGCCTCGATCACGACGATCGCCCCGCCGCGCGTATAACTGACATCGGCCGACTTCACCTCCGACACGGCGAGCAGTGCACGGCGAATCTCCTTCTCGCAACTGGCGCAGGTCCATCCCTCGATCTTGAGCGTGACGACCTCTCCAGTCGGGCTCGCAGGCGTGACCTCCTGTGAAGGAGCGGCGCCTTCCAAGGGGCCGCTCCAGATCATGCTGCCGATCACGATCCAGCTTACGAGAAACATGGTCGTCTTCATTGGATTGACCTCTTTCCCTGTTGCCGCGTTCTGCCTGGTCATGAGCCTACCGCAAGCTCCAACCAATAGGGCGCGAGCACCAACGCCGCTGCGAGGCCCGCGATGATCCAGAGGAGCAGTCGATTCGGACGAGCACCTGAAACTGAAACACAAGTTTGACAGGCGGCGTGACCGATTGCCGGCTTTCGGTAGGCGAGGTAAAAACTGACCCCGATCAGGAGCGCGGCCAATCCTACGAATACAGGTCGATACGGCAACAGCGCCTTGAGGACACCCGCCGTGTCGGCCAGAAACCCTGTGGCCCCCACACCCACTCCCAGGGCGGCAAAGACCACTGGTCCGATGCAACAGATCGACGCGAGGAACGCGGCCAGAAGCCCCCCGGCAGCGCCGGCCGTTGTCGCGGTTGTTGCCGTCACGGATGGAGGCGCCGTTGTGCTGACGGACGACACCGCGCCAGGCGGCGGCCTCAGAAGATCCTCAAAGATCCCCTTGCCGACATACAGCGCCTCTCCCAGACTCAGGACATGTCCGGCGGCATCCCGCTGCTGTTGCCGCCATGCCATGGCGTGATCGGGTGCACAGAAGAAATTGATGGTGGGACACACTGAGTCCGCTGCATAGCCGGTCCGCGTCGTTCCAGCCCATACGACAGTCGTGGGAGGAGCGGCGGTCTCGATCACTCCACCCTCAATCTTGATGGCGACAGGCTCAGCGCAATGCGCGCACGAGGATGCGATAGACACGTCTTGGCGTACCATGCACGGAATACCCAGTGCATCGACCGCGCACTGCGCATACACCGGTGCTGCATCGTCCCAGCCTGGGAAGCGCACCAGGTGTCTGGTCGGCACACTCGAGAAGGGATACGCTACACGTATCTCCTGACTCTCGGAGTCCAGGCACAGCATATCCAGTTCGTGCAGTCGTGCTAACGTCGCTTGGATCTCGTCCGCACTGCCACCGTGGAGCGCATCGACAATCTCTTGGCGTGTCGGCGCACGTCCCAACTGTGGATACCGTGTCAGCACGTATCTCCGGACCGTTTCCGCCTTCCGATCGAGTTGCGCGCTTTCCCATCCCAGCATGGACTTCGCGAGGCTGAGGAGTTGGGTCGCCGTCTCGGTCGCAACCGGCCCGGTGGCCCCCCTCTGCTCTCCACTCTCTACAGGCAGTCGCATCCTCGATCTCCTTGCCTCACGAACGTGCGAACGCTCGCCCTTTCCCTTTGATCTCAGCCGCCGCTCGCTTTTCCGCCTGGCGTACCTCCCCCAAGCAGCACCGACCAGACGGATTCTCCACCTCGCAGCGGCAATGTCCCTCCTTGACCTCGAGCCGAATGCGGGCGGAGGCAGGCGACCGTCCGGTGCGCTGAATGTCCTCGCGGATCATGCGCTCCGTCACTCCGAAGCAATAGCAGACTGTGACGGGATCTTCCGTTTCTTTGAGTCCCACCCGCACGCGGACGTGGTGCTTCTCGAAGGCAGGTCCGTCCGCGGCGTAGTACACGACCGGGCAATCTGG
>DIHJ01000062.1:24706-26450 GCA_002420105.1 Nitrospira sp. UBA5699 | reverse complement strand
GTCTCACAGAACGCATACTGGCCGCCATTGACCATACCCAGTGCCTCGGGTTTGAGCAGGGCCTGAACAGTGGTCCGATCGACTGGTTGGCCTTCGCGGCCGCAGTAAGGACACCGCAATCGATCTTCTTGTCTCTTTGGCTCCCCGAGCGGGTTGCAGCAGTCAGTCATCCGGTTCTCCTTGTCTCTGAAACTCATGGCTTCCGACCCTCGGATTGATGGGGCGTGCAGCAGACACTACTCGTGTCTTGCTGCCGGCGGGTTCCTGCATACACGGCAAGACTCAGAAACAGGGCCAGTGCCGGAAGGAGCACAGTGTCCAGATGGCCGGTAAAGGCCCCAAGCCCAACCACTCCCAACAGCACCACTAAGATCGGTGTCAAGCAACACAGGGCAACCACGCCGGAGCCGATCAAGCCTGTCCACAGCAATCGCTTACGCTGAGTCTCTTCCATCGGCCCCCCTTTCATGGCTGACCGATGCCGGTCGTCCTCAAGGTGTGAGCCGAGAGTGGCTCCCGTCGGCAACAGTCCAGTAGCACGCCGTCGACGGCAACGGCCGGGACCGCGGTAATCCCGTAGCGTCTGGCTTTCTCCCCGCAGTCGTTCGTTGCACAGCCCTCCCGTAGATCGTAGATCCGCAGGTCGCAACTCGGGCAGATTAAAGATTTGACCAGCTTGACCGCGTCATCACAAAGCGGGCAGTCAGCGGTGAAGACCTCAACGCGTCGCGTTTCGGTTGCCATGGTTTTCCCTCCTTTCGTTCTTCTCCAAACTCTGCAAAATCGGACAACGGTCCGTCGGCTGCCCGGCCCGGCAGTCTCGAATCAGGCTCCGAAGCGCCCGAGCAAGCGCTTGCAGATCCCGCACTTTCGCTTCCACGTGTTTCAACTTGGCCTCCGCTGTTCGTTGGACATCCCCGCAGCGGGCGGTTGAACTGACGCGAAGATCGAGAAGTTCTTCGATCTCATGGAGCGTGAAACCCAACGCCTGGGCGTTCTTGATGAAGCGGAGCCGTCGCTGCGCCTCGCGGTTGTACAGCCTGTAGCCGGACGGCAACCTCGAAGTAGGACCGAGCAAGTTGAGTCGCTCGTAGTAGCGAACTGTTTCGATATTCACGCCCACCTGTTTCGCGAGCTGCCCAATCTTCAAGTCGGTTGTCATCTAGCCCTCACCGCTTACTGATACACCCTGTACCATAGTACAGAGTCAAGAGGGGAAGCAGTGTCTGTTTGTTCTTTTCCCACCTAGAAGGATTTTCTTCAACGTGCGACTCTAACAACCGCCTCTACGGCCTAGAGCCTGGCTGTGTCGTCACTGTAAGCCAGCTTACAGAAGCTCCATGTGCGTCCCTGTATATGGACCTATCCACCTATTTTATAAGGATGCGATTGATCTCATGGGGCAGGATTGACATATAGACGGATCTCTATATATACAGTCGCGACGAGGGGACCATGCCGATAGACGAAATCACGCAAAAGGTCAGTGACCGCTACGCGCGGGCTGCCGCCACGGGCGAGCAGATGTGTTGTCCGACGAGTTACGACTTCACCGATCTGAAGTCATTTATCCCTGAAGAGGTGCTTAAGATCTCCTATGGTTGCGGCACGCCTGCCGGATTGAAGACGGTCCGCCCCGGTGAGGCCGTCCTGGACATCGGCTCCGGCGGGGGCATCGACTGCTTTGAAGCCTCGCGGCTGGTCGGGCCATCCGGCCATGTCATTGGCCTCGATATGACGGACA
>DIHJ01000062.1:0-24559 GCA_002420105.1 Nitrospira sp. UBA5699 | reverse complement strand
GAGTTCCGCAAGGGCATGGCGGATGCGATGCCGGTGGACGACAACACGATCGATCTGATCATTTCCAACTGCGTCATCAACTTGGCTCCTGATAAGCCCACGGTCTTCCGTGAGATGTTCCGCGTCACGAAACCGGGTGGGCGTTTCACGATTTCCGACATTGTGTCAGACCACACGGTCCCGCAATACCTGGTGCACGATGCTCAGAAATGGGGTGATTGCCTCTCCGGCGCGTTGACGCTCGCGGACTATATCGCCGGCATGGTGGAAGCCGGGTTTCTCGGCATTCACTTAGTGAAGTTCTCTCCCTGGCAAGTCATCGATGGGATTCACTTCTTCTCCGTGACACTGACCGGCTACAAACTCCCAACCCAACCCATAGGATCAACCGTTCGCTATGCGACCCTTCGCGGACCGTTTAGCCGTGTGGTGGATGAACGTGGAACCAGCTATCAGCGGGGCATGCCCCAGCCGATCGGGCCGGATACGGCCCTGCTGCTGAGTCAACCCCCGCTCGCCCCGTATTTTGTGCTGTCCCATGAACCGATCTCGCTCGACCGATCGGATGCGCGCTGGTCCGCGGTGTTGCCGTCGCAAGCCCCTTGCGTGTGGCAAGGAGACTTCGCTCTGCTCGCGGGGCCGTTTCTCGAAGCCGGCGATGACGACCATCACCACTACCGCCGCGGAGTACCCCTGGAAGTCTGCTCCAAGACCCTCAAGGTGTTGGCAACCGACGGGTACGCTCCGCATTTCGCCATCATCAACCGTGCCGGCCAACGCGTGAATGGTAGCGCGGTTACCTGTTCACCCGATGGAGGCTGCTGTTAATGAAGCCCACCTCACCCGGCGCTATGCTCACCGCGGACCAATGCGCCACGATGCTCAAAGCCCTGGCGGACCATACGCGGTTGCGTATTCTGGAGTCGTTACTGGTCGAAGAGAAATGTGTGACGGAACTCGTCGAGCAATTACGCTGTCCGCAACCGCACATCTCCCATCATCTCCGCATTCTTCGGGGTGCCGGATTAGTCGAGGGAACCCGGGACGGCAAGCAGGTCTGTTATCGCATCCTGCCGAGGGTCCAACGCGCGCTGGCCAACCGGCGAGGGCGGGCGCTCAACTTCGGATGCTGCGAGTTGCGATTCCCGGAAACGGTGTTGGCCGGCATGGGGCACGCCCGCTGACGCCATGGTGGGTTTCCGAAGTGCTTCTCGCTTGCTCATGGAGACAGAGATGCCGCTGACCTTGCTCGGACGACACAATCCGCTCGCCTCCGCCGCTGAACAGCGCAAGTTGCTGACAGGAACGGTCGGTTGTCCTCCGTTTGAAAGGCGACTCCATCAGGCCGGCTTGTTTCCGCTCCATGCCACAGGGATCACCGTCTTTCAGATCAACGTGGGCAAGCTCTGCAACCAGACCTGCCGCCATTGTCACGTCGATGCAGGACCGGATCGCACCGAATCGATGTTGAAAGAAACCGCCGAGCTCTGTCTCGCGGCGTTGGCGAGGACCGACATTCCCACCGTCGACATCACCGGCGGGGCACCCGAGCTCAACCCGAATTTTCGCTGGCTGGTCGAACAGGCCCATGTTCTTGGCCGTCATGTGATGGATCGCTGTAATCTCTCCGTCTTGTTGCTTCCCTCCCAGGCGGATCTCGCCGGGTTTCTGGCTGCCCATCGCGTCGAAATCATCGCCTCGCTTCCAGCCTATCGTGCCAGTCAGACCGATGCTCAGCGGGGTGAAGGGATCTTTGAGAAATCCATTGAAGCCCTCAGACTTTTGAATCAACTCGGATACGGTCGTCCCAACACCGGCCTCACCGTGAACCTCGTCTACAATCCGGTGGGGGCCTTTCTCCCGCCGAAGCAAGAGGCGATCGAAGCGCAATTTCGGAAAGAACTCCGGACCCGGTATGGCATCGAGTTCAACCGTCTCTACACCATTACGAATATGCCGATCAGTCGTTTCCTGGAGTTCCTGATCGAGAGCGGCAACTATGACACCTATATGGAACGACTGGCCAATGCGTTCAACCCGGCCGCTGCATCCGGCGTCATGTGCCGGTCGATGATTTCCGTGGGATGGGACGGCACCCTGTACGATTGCGACTTCAATCAGATGCTCGACCTGCCGGTCGACGAGGGGACGCCGCACCATATTCGTGACTTCGACCCGACCCGCCTGGGCACACGCAGGATTGTGACAGGGAACCACTGTTACGGCTGTACGGCCGGGGCCGGCTCGTCCTGCGGTGGAGCGGTCACTATGGCCACCCCGACACAGTAGGCCGACTCTTATGGACCTGTCGATTCTCACATTCGTCCTGGTGCTGTTACTGGCCTTCGCGAACGGCGCGAACGACGTGTCCAAAGCCATTGCCACCCTCGTCGGTAGCGGGGTCACTGACTACCGGACTGCGATCCTCTGGGGGACGGTCTGGACCATGATCGGCGCCGGCCTCTCGGGACTGGTGGCCGCCGCAATGGTGAAGACCTTCAGCCAAGGACTGCTGGCGCTCGACACCCCCGCATCGCCCATTCTGGCTGCCGCCGTGCTCGCCGGTGCGGTTCTGTGGGTGCTAATCTCATCCTGGAGCGGCCTGCCTGTCTCCACGACCCATGCGTTGACCGGCGCCATCGTCGGGGTCGGCCTGATGGCGTTCGGAAGCGAGGGGCTTCTGTGGCAGGGGATTGGAAAGAAGATCGTCTTGCCGCTCATCCTCAGTCCCGTGCTGGCCTTGACGGCCTCTGTGCTGGTGCATCCTCTTGTCCGCACGCTCGCGGCTCGATGGGAAGGAACCTGTCTTTGTGTGATGCCGACCGCCAAGGCGCTGGTCATGATCGATATGCACGGCGCAACCCGTACGCTCTTTCAAGCGACCGGTTTGGGGCGTCCAGTCGTTGCAGTGCCGGCTCAGTGCGACCGTGCAGGTCTCAACGGGCTCACTGTTGGGTTGGACAGTATTCATTGGTGCTCAAGCGGGTTGGCCTCGCTGGCTCGTGGAACGAACGACGCTCCCAAGATTGCGGCGATCCTGCTTCTGGGCAGTGCCATCCCCTCATGGTCCAGCATGGCTTCTCACAGTGCGGCACTCATCGGCGTGGCGGTGGCGATGGGCGTCGGCAGCTACCTCGCGGGAATCCGTGTCACCAAAGTCCTTGCAGAGAAAGTCACTCGCATGGATCACGGTGAGGGGTTGTCCGCGAATCTCACGACCTCCTCGCTGGTGATGGTCTCCGCAGTCATGGGGTTGCCCGTGTCGACGACCCACGTCAGCAGTTCGGCGATCATCGGTATCGGATTGTTGAACGGCGCTCGGCGCCGTTCGATGGATGACCGTGCGCGACATGGTCCTCGCGTGGGTCCTCACGCTTCCTGCTTCCGGACTTCTTTCCGCACTCGCCTACGTTGTACTTGTCCGAGCTGCTTTTGTAAGCGGTCTCACAGTTTCTCAATGATGTGACGTGGTAGAGAAGATCGAACACGGGCTCGATGCAGTCAAGACATGGACTCATAATTATATGTCTATGTACAAGCGGGGGGCTCCTATCTTGCAATCTCCCCGGGGAACGGCTTGGAGTCGATCGAGGAGGATTCTGTGGCATTGTCGTTCTGGGCGTTTGGGAAGTCCCCATGCGTGTTGTCTGGTGTTCATCGTAGCAATGCTCGGCTCCATTTCTGCAGCAGCGTCCGAACCGCCTGTCACTGGCCCTCAACCAGGGTCGAACGATACGCCGGTGTCCGACAGCGTTCGCGCCGGTTCGGGTCAGCGTGTCACGATCCAGAGCACGACGCTCGAAAATCTTCTCCTGGAAAAGGGGGTCATCACGCAGGAGGACTGGATTCGGTTGAAAGCAGAAGAAGAACGCCGCGTTTTCGAGCAGTCGGCCGAGTTGCAAATGGCCGGGAATCCCCGCTGGTACGAGCGGATTCGCATCAATGGGTACGGCCAGTTTCGCTATAACCTTGGCGCGAGCGACGGCAAGTTCGATCTCCCCTTGAACGACAGCTTCGGAGACCAACAGGGCAACGAACTCTATATGAGGCGCTTGCGGCTGGTATTGCAGGGACAGGTCTCAGAGCGGATTGCCTTCTTCACCCAGTTCGCGCTGGAAGGGGGGCAGCAGCAATTGTCCAATCGCGAAATCATCGACGCCTACATGGATTACTATCTCACGACCGATCGCGTGCACCGCGTGCGACTCGGGCTGCATCGCGTTCCGAACGCATTCGATACCTACCGCTCCAGCACGAACCGGCAAGAGCTGGACCGGCACGAATCGATCCAGAGTGGGGCTCCCGGCGAACGAGATTTGGGCATCGCGTACTATTGGAGCCCAAAGATCGCGCAGGAACGGTTCACCGAGCTGGCGGCCTATCACAACGGTCCTGGAGACTACGGGGTGTTCGGCATCATGGTCTACAACGGCCAGGCTCGAAATCGCGACGAACTGAACAAAGACAAGCACGTGGGAGCGAAGCTGGCCTATCCGTTTGAGTTCAAAAACGGGCGGCTGCTGGAAACCGGCATCTTGGCCTTTCACGGGGTATTTTCGGTGCTCGGAGCGGGGCAACCCACTGGAGGGAGCAGCGCGGCGCGATGCCACAGCCCGCTGACCTCGGAGGGTGGGTGCAATATCAAGGACCAGCGTGTGACGGCCTACCTGTGGACCCCGCCGCAACCCTGGGGCGTCCTCGCCGAATTTACCGTCGGTCGTGGACCCAAGCGAAACGCCCAAACAGGCTTCATCGACGAAGCGAGCCTGCATGGCGGCTATGTGCAGGGGTACTACACCTGGCGCTATTCTGATGTCGGCATGCTGACGCCGTATATTCGCTGGGGCGAGTACTACGGCGGGTTCAAATCGCTCAACGGCGCGCCGGACGGCCAATCACGGACCTGGAACTTCGGCTTGGTGTGGGAGCCGGATACGCATTTCCGGTTGACAGCTGATTATGTCATCAAGAACGGGTTGAATTCACAGCTGGTGGTCGGGCGTCCTCAAGACGACTTCGATGCCTCACAACTGCGATTCCAAGCTCAATGGTTTTGGAATTGATGACCTCACCCTGGCGAACACTCGAATTGAAATGACCTGTATGACCTCACACCCACTCATAGGAGGACAGTAAATGACACGACGCGTGGAAACAACAGGAATCTGGACGCTCTTCCTCATGAGTCTGGTCTGTCTGACTCTTTTCTCGCAGGACGGCTCGGCTGAACAAGGGGGAACCATTCAAGCCGGAGGGCTCGCACTCGATTCCTCCATCGAGAGCTACAGCAGTCATCATAATGGCCTGACGGGCCGCCTCAGCATCGCCGGATCGGATACCATGAATCCGCTCGTCTCGAAACTGGCGGCCCGGTTCATGATCAGCCATCCCGGGGTGAAGATCGCCGTGGACGGTGTCGGCACGCATGCCGCGATGCGGGAGTTTCAGTTGGGCCTCTCCTATCAGCGACGTGGCGACAAAGCTCGGGGGAAAGGCAACGAAGGCGCCAATCGGGTCGAGCTGCTCGCCTCGTCTCGTGACTTAACCGAGGAGGAGATTGCCGGATTCGAAAGCAATCACGGCTATCGTCCCATCGGCATTCCGATCGCGATGGACGCCCTGGCGATCTACGCTCACAAAGATAATCCCCTGCCGCAGCTGACCATGGCGCAGCTCGACGGTATCTTCGGTAAGCAGCGCAAGCGAGGCCATGCCCCCGTTGTGACGTGGAAGCAGGCCGGCCTCCTTGAAGGGGCACTGACGCAGCGGCCACTTCATCTGTACGGGCGTGACAAACGCTCCGGCACCCGCGCCGTGTTTAAGCATCTGGCGCTGCTCGACGGCGAACTCAACGAGGGGGTGACCGAGCAACCGGGCTCAGCCTCCACGATTCTTGCCATCGCGCAAGATCCCTTGGCGATCGGCTACGCCGGAGTCGGGTTTCAGATGCCGTCGGTTCGCATCGTGCCGATCGCGAGCAAGCCTGGCGAACCGGCCTTGTTGCCATCGGAGGACGACGTGGTGTCCCAAGCGTATCCCCTCAGCCGGCCACTCTATCTCTACGTGAAGAAGAGCCCGAAGGAGAAGCTTGATCCAGTGGTCAGCGAATTTCTGTCGTTCATCAACAGCCGGCAAGGACAAGAGACGGTTGGCCAGGCGGGCTTGTATCCATTGACAGGCGTTCAAGTAACGAGGAACCGGCAGGCGTTGGGCTTGAGCCAAGGCACCATGATGGCGACCCCAGAACCCTCACTTGACGTGCAACGCGCCACGGAGGTAGGTGGGACCTGGCGACCTCCGGTCCTGGACTCTGCAGAAAGCCCGCACCGACTGGTCGGTCAGAAAGGGATGTTGAGAGAAGAATCGCTGTGAGGACAATTCTGTTCCGATACCGGATACTGGCCTTGTGCGGCGTTGGGCTTCTCCTCTTGCCTGGGTGTGCCGGATCGCCGCCGACCCGCCAAGTCTATCAGGATGCGGTCACCTCCATCCGCTTGCAGGCAGACAGACGAGCGAGAGAAGGCCATAGCCACCCGGCACACATTACGACGGAGCAAATGACGCAAGTCCTTTCCGGTTTGCGCGTGGTCCCGAGGCAAAGTGTCTTGGCTCCGATCGTCATGGGGAAGGCCCAGGAGTCTCCTGCATTCTCCACGATGGAGATCCAGAGCCTCGTACCGCAGCTCATCCGCGCCCTCAAGCAGGCCAGGCCGGAGGAACTTGTCACGTTCTACCGTCGCATCTCCGATTCGAGCGTCGGTCTGGCGATCACCTCCGGCGGGCTCTTTGTCTGCCAGACTCATCTCTATGTCGTGTTGGCCAATCAGCGCACGCTGCCGTCCGCAGGCATGAATCAGAACATCGTGGCGGAGATCGATCCCATCGACAGCCCGCTGCTGCCGATCGCTCGATCAGGCTTCCGTGTCACGTTCACGCCTGCGCTGGCTGTCGTTCCCATCGATGAACGCGAGCCTTGGCCCTATATCGATGAAGGGCGCGTCGTCGCAGTAGACCTCATTCAACTCGCTCGGGAGACCCCGAAGGCGCAATGAAACCGGCGTCCGTTGGCACGGTAGAAGGCCAGGCTGGGTCGGGCTGAAGACACGCATTGCCGAACTGAAGCAGGACAATCTCCCCTGGCGGGCTGATGGCAATGATATTAACGTCGGAGGGCGTCACGGGTTCAATTCGCTCGGGGTTCAACCGACGATCCAGTATCGGTTCGGAGAGCATTGGGTAGGGGCAGTCGGCTGTTTATTCACGGTTGCAGGCCAGAATACCCTTGATGCGATCTATCCGAATTTCTCCATCTACTATTATTGGAGCCAGACCGGAAAAGTGATCATGCGCTGACAACAACGACTGTCAGAACCGTGGCCGCTAAGGCTAGGGAGGGCCATTAAGCAGGTCAAACCCTCCTTATTTAAGTGTTCACCAAATGTTCACCAAGAGGCCCGAACCAGTCGGTTCGGGCGGGAAGAGATCGGATGTCGCACAACGGGGACGCGCATGGGGAGCCGCGATGCTATTGAAGAAGGTGGTCTTCTGCGCGTGAAGGGGAGAGACGAGACACGGTTTATGAGTCCGCTGCTCTACCAACTGCGCTACGCCGCCACATGTGTCGGAGACTCAAGGAAGAGGCCTATCATACCTGAGAAAACGGGCGAGTGTCTACAGGAGGACGGGCGGTCCGGCGCCCGTCACCGGTGATCGGCGTCCTGCTCCGGCGGGGAGGCGGGCGGCGTTTTCGGCGGCCGGCCCGGGATCTGCTTCTGGCGGAGCAGCTTCGTGAAATAGGTGCGCTGCAGGCCGAGTTCCTCCGCCGCCCTGGTTTGATTCCAGTCGTTCCGCTTCAACGCGTCTTCAAGGATCCATCGGCTGTAGGCCTCCGTCCGTTCGTGGTACAGGCGGGACGATGTCGGAGGAACGGCTTCCTGGAACGGGGCGGTCTGTTCCGATGACAGGTGGAGATGCTCCGGTTCGATGACATTTCCCGGGCAGAGGATATAGGCCCGCGTCAGCACGTTTTCCAACTCCCGGATGTTGCCCGGCCAGCGGTATTGGGTGAGCAGCCGGACGGCCGGCTCGCTGAGCGTGCAGCGTTTCTGGAGGCCGAGCTTCCCGGCGCGGCTCAGGAAGTAGTCGGCGAGCGCGGGGACGTCCTCCATGCGTTCGCGCAACGGCGGGAGCGTGACGGAGATGACTTCCAGGCGGTAGTACAGGTCTTCGCGGAACGCGCCCTGGCGGATCGCCTGCTTCAGATCCTTGTTCGTCGCCGCGATGAACCGGACGTCGCTGTGGACGGAGGTCGTGCCGCCCACCCGGTAGAACGTCTGATCCTGCAGCACCCGGAGCAGATGGCTCTGCAGTTGCAGCGACATGTCCCCGATCTCGTCGAGAAACACCGTGCCGCCTTCGGCGATTTCGATCTTGCCGGCCTCGCGTTTGACCGCGCCGGTGAACGCGCCTTTTTCGTGGCCGAAGAGCTCGTTCTCGAGCAGGTCCTTCGGGATGGCGGCGCAGTTGACCGCCACGAAGGGCTTGGACTTGCGCGGGCTCCAGTGGTGAATGGAGCGCGCGACCACTTCCTTGCCAGTGCCGGTTTCTCCCAGGATGAGGACGGTGACGCTGGAGGCCGCGGCCTGTCTGGCGAGGTTGAGCTGCGAGACGAACTTGACGTTGTTCCCGACGACGGGACCGTAGCGGTCGTCGACTTCCTGCTGCAGGGCTCCGACCCGGCGCCGGAGGGCGATCAGCGCCAGCGCCTTGTTGATGACGACGGTGATGTGATCGCCGGTGAACGGTTTGGTGACGAAATCGATCGCGCCCAGCTGCATGGCCTGGACGGCGCGCTCGATGGTGCCGAATGCGGTCAGCATGACGATCGGGGGTGTGGTCGGGCCGAAGCCGAGGTGCGGCGCGTCGTTGGCGGAATGATCGCGATCGGTCAGCTCCTTGACCTGTTGCAGCACCTCCAGTCCGGACAGGCCCGGAAGCTGGATATCCAGCAGGACAAGGTCCGGTTCCTCCTGCTGGATCAGGCGCAACCCATCCTTTCCGTTGTCGGCCGTCAACGGCTCGTGGCCCATCCAGGTGACCCGGTTTTCGAGTCCGAGGAGGATGTCCGGGTCGTCGTCGACGATGAGAATTCTGGCGCGCATCGATGGCCTTTACATCGGCAGCGTAGGAAATCTCCGACCGAGCCTGTCCGGGGGCACACTATACTCCTTGCGGCGAAACGAGTGAATCATGAATCTTCCCCGCGCGCCGTGGGCGCATCGGTCCGCGCATCCCTTCCCGGGAACTCCCGCGCGGGTGAAGCGGAAGGGAAGGTCAGGGTGAAGCTGGTTCCCGAGTCCAGGGCGCTTTCCACGGTGATCGTGCCCTGATGCATCTGCACGAGACTTCTCGTAATGAACAGTCCCAGCTGCGCGCCCTGAGAGGTCGGCATGGCCGAGGGCACCTTGGAGAATTCCTCGAAGACCTTGTGCAGATGATCCGGGGGAATGCCGATTCCCGTATCGGTGATGCGCGCCTGCACGCGGTTCTCCGGCGTCGTGGCGAGCTCGACCGCGATGCGGCCTTCCGGCGGCGTGAATTTGACCGCATTGCCGATCAGATTCCAGAAGATCTGCTCCAATTTGTCGCGGTCCCCGAGGACCATGGGCAGCTGCTGCGGGGACGACATCGTAATTGTGAGCCGCTGCTTCTCGGCCACGGCGCGGAGGCTCTCGGCGACGAGCCCGGCGATCTGCCCGATGCAGACCGGTTCGAGGTGCAGCGTCTCCTTCTTCAGGTCAAGGCGGGACCAGTCCAGCAGCTGGTTGATGATGCGGGTGAGCCGGTTCAGGTTGTGCCCGATGCGGTTCAGATACATCCTCTGGCGGTCCGTCAGCGGCCCGGCCACGCCGTCGAGCATATTGTCGGCAAAGCTGCGAATGGCGGTCATGGGCGTGCGCAGCTCGTGGGAGGCCACGGAGAAGAATTGCGACCGCCGGTGGTCGTGTTCCTGCAGGTGTTCGTTGGCGACGGACAGTTCCCTGGTGCGTTCCTGGACGAGGAATTCCAGATTGTGCGTCAGTTTCGCCAGGTGCGCGTAGGTGCGGGCGTTGTCGATGGCCGTGGCGACGTGGCTTGCGATGGTCACCAGGATGTTCAGGTCCTCCTCGGTGCAGGGCTGCGCGCCGCGGTCGCCGCCGATGAATCCCAGAGTTTGATTGTGACTTTGGAGCGGAACCAGGGCGAACGAGACCACGCCGACCCGTCTGGCCAGTTCGAGGATGGACGGATGCATGCGATGGGCGACCGTTCCGAGGTCGTGGACGAGCACGGGTTTGGACCGGATGAAGAGTTCGGCGATGAAGGTGTCGCCGTCCCGGATCGGAATGCTGAGATAACGGGCGGCATCGGCGATTTCGTCCGATACGCCGGCGACCTGTGCCACATAGGCCACGTTCCGGTCCTCCTCCTTCAACATCAGCAGCATGCGGGAGAACCCGAGGTTGGACATCAGCAGTTGCAGTACGGTGTCCATCAACTGATTCAGGTCCAGGGTGCTGGTGATCGCCGCGCTGGTCTTGTGCACCGTCGTCAGTTGGCTGATCTGCCGGCGGATGGTATGCAGATTGGCCGTGATCGCGGCATTGCGCTCTTGCAGGGCCCGCGTCATGAAGTTGAACATCTGCGTCAGCTGGCCGACCTCATCGTTGGACGAGGCGGGAAGCGGCTGCGGGGATTCGCCCTCCGCCAACTGGCGGGCGACCCCGGCCAGACTGCGCAGCGGGGTGGTGATGCGAAGGGTCAGCAGATGGGCTCCCAGAATCCCGGCGCCGATCAGCAGGGTCGTGAGGAGGAGGACCTTGCGGATCACGTCGAACATGGCGCGCTTGACCCGCGCGTCGCTGATACCGATTTGCACGACTCCCTGCACGAGGCGGGGCGGTGAATCCTTTTTGGTGTGCAGCCGTTCCTCCAGTTCCAGCGGCAGGGGGGTGAGGGACGGGTCCGTGGCCGGCCGTCGCAGGACCGGCATGGCATAGTCGTACAAGTTCTCGGTCAGCGAGGACAGCAGCCACAGGGAGTCGGATGGGCCCGCCGTCGGAACCAGGATCTTGTCATCCGAGAGGGCGACCGGGGTGATGAGCGGCGCCGACGGTGGGTTGCTGTAGATGCGTTCGGCGATCTCCTCTTCCGGGTAGAACCGCCGCTCCTGTGCAAACGTCAGGCTGCCGAGGGATTCCTTCACGATCTTGTTTTGCTGGGCCAGGATGATATGGTCAGCGCCCCGGATCACGACATAGACGACGTCCTCGACGGCAATCAGGCTTTCGGTGAACTGCCGGAGCGTTTCACGATCTTCCGCGATGAGCCCTCCGTAGCGGAACTGTCCGTTGTTGACGACGCTGGTCAGGAGGATGGTCCCGAGCTGATTCAAGCTGTCGGTCATGGAGGCGCGCCTGGTCTCGATGAAAAACCAGCTGAGCGCAGAGCAGGTGAGGATCAGGATGACGCTGAAGAAGGCGACGAACTTTGTGCGGAGACTGACGAACCTGTCCATGCCGGTAGTCCTCGGCGCGTCGAGTTCGTTGCGTGAACCGGACAGTATCATAGCTGAATCAATACGTTTCATCGATAAGGTGAAATACCTCTTTCGGAAATTCGATCCCCAGGAAACGCGCGGTCTTGAGATTGACCGTAATCTTGAGCCGTTCGATCGGCACCGGCTTCATCGGGGGGTTCCGGTCCCCGTCCAGGATGCGCTTTGCCAGCAGGCCCGTCTCCCGGCCGACTTCCCCGTAGGCCACCGACAAGCTCATCAGGGCGCCCAGGCGGGTAAGCTCCGGGGAGAATCCGATCACGGGAATGCGCCGGGCCAGGGAGGATTCGAGGATGAAGCCGATCGACTCGTTCGTGAGGACGGTCGAATCCGGGACCAGCCAGAGCGCGTCGGTCGAGGCGAGCAGCGACCGCAATTGCTGCGGCACCTCCTTCTCGCTGTCGACCGGAAACTCCTGGAGTTGGAACGTGTGTGCGGCGGCCTGCGCCGTGGCGTCCTTCATCTTGGCGGCACTGTTGCCGGGGTTGGCCAGAATGCCGATCCGGTGCAAGTTCGGGAGAAAGGCGCGGAGGATCTTGAATTGGCGTTCGACCGGTATTTCCATCAAGGTGCCGGCCATGTTCGGCGCCGAGAGGTTATGCTTCGCGGGGTCGAGAATCATCATGTAGACGATCGGGACGTCCACGATCTCCAACTTGGCCGCCAGTGCGGCCTTGAGACCGACGGCCACCACGAGCGAGGCCTCCGAGGCGCGGATCTTCCTGGCGAGTTTCTTGCCTTGGTCCAGATCCCCTTGCAGATCGTATTCGGCATAGATCGCGCCGGAGGGCGCCGTCGCCTTGAACCCCTCGATGGCCTGTTCATACGCGCCGATGCCGGAGGACTTGAGGATCGCGATCTCCATCGCCGCGGCTCCGCAAGGGACGATGACGGAGAGGCAGAGCAGGAGGGCGCATCCCAGGACAAGCCCGGCAAGCCAGTTCCGGCCTGTGCCAATCTCTCCGGCTATGTGAGTCACGGCGTTCATAACATACGAACCGATTGCGGCCGGTCCTCTTCTCCTACCCGCGTCCCTGCGCGCGGCGGTTCTCGCCGACGGGAGTCGTCACACGGACGGTGCCCAGGACATGCAACGCCTTGCCGGCATGATCACGGACGATCTGACCGGTCCAGATACACCAGAGCAGGCTGCCGTCCGCTTTCTTGACGCGATGTTCGAGCGTGATGCCGGTGCGGCCCGGTTCCATGACCGCGCCCATGGCTCTCGTCATGCCGTCCCGGTCGTCGGGATGAACGAGGGCGAGCAGTCCGGGCACGGTTTTCGATCCCGGGATGCCGGGGAGGCCGAAGAACCGGTCGACCTGCGACGACCAGAAGAGGCGCTCGGTCTGGAGGTCCCAGTCCCAGATGCCGATCTCATGGGACTGCAGCGCCAGGCGGAGCTGTTCGTCCTGCGCCCGGAGCGCGGACTCGTTGCGCTTGCGTTCGGTGATGTCGGTGGAAATGCCGCAGGTGGCGTAGGGGATGCCGGACTGGTCCCGAAGGGGAAGCTTGATCGACACGTAGGTGCGCAAGCCGTCCGCGTGCTGAGCCCGTTCTTCGTATTCCAGCGTGGTGTTCTGTTCCAGGACCTGCAGGTCGTTGGCGCGAAACGCATCGGCAATCTCGCGGGGAAACAGATCGTGGTTCGTGCGTCCGATGATCTGGCTGTTCGTCAGGTTGAAGATCTCTTCGAACCGCCGGTTCACGAAGAGGAACCGGCCGTCGAGATCCTTGACGTAGATGACGGCAGTGGTGTTGTCGGCCATTTCCTGCAGCAGCTGCCGGCTGCGGCGCAGGGCGTCCTCGGTGCGCTTGCGGTCCATGATGCTCTGCAGGGACCCGGCCATGCGGGTGAGCCGGCCGTCGGCATCCCAGACCCCCTGGCCGCGCGCGCGGAACCACTGGTACTCTCCCGATTTCGTGAGCAGACGGTATTCCACGTCGTACGGCACGTGCCGCTCGATGTGGGCGGTCAGGGCGTCGAAGACACGATCGCGGTCCTCGGAGTGAAGCCGCGAGCTCCAGCTCTCCAGGACGTCGGGAAATTCCGCTTCCGTGTAGCCAAGCATCTCTCTGATGCGGGGCGACCACCAGACCGGCGTCTGCGGCGAACTCCAGTGGGTGCCGGGGAGGATGCATCCGTCCCAGAACCCGTCGTTGGAGCCGCGAATGACCAGTTCGAGCCGCTCCTCGCTGAACCGGAGCGCCGCTTCCGCCTGCCGCTGCTCGGTTACGTCGCGGAAGACCACCACGGCGCCGACGACTTGGTCTCCTTGTCTGATGGGAGTGCTGACATATTCGACCGGGAAGTGCGTGCCGTCCTTGCGCCAGAAGAATTCATCGACCACACGATGGACCACTCCGTCGTGCGTGGCGGAATAGATGGGGCAGGACTCGACCGGGTAGGGGGAACCGTCCGGCCTCGTATGGTGCAGCAGCTCGTGCATATGGCGACCGAGCAGTTCGTCGACGCGGTAACCCAGCATGCAGGCCGCGCTGGGATTCACGAAGGTGGTGTTCCCGTTCAAGTCGATGCCGTAGATGCCTTCGCCCGCCTCCGTGAGAATCAACGTGTGCTGATGCCGGAGCCGTTCGAGCGCCTCCGCCGCTTTCTTGCGCTCCGAGATGTCGCGAATGATGCCGCTGTAGTAGCTGCCGTTGTCGGTCTTCCAGGTCGCGAGCGAGAGTTCGATCGGGAACTCTTCGCCGTTCTTGTGCAGCCCGTGCAACTCGACGACCGAGCCGATGACATGGCTTTCCCCGGTGGCTTCCATGCGCGCCATGCCTCTGGTGTGGGCCTGGCGGTACCGGGCGGGCATGAGGATCGTCAGCGGCCGGCCGATGCTCTCCTCGGTCGTATAGCCGAAGAGGCGCGAGGCGGCCCGGTTCCACGACACGATGATGCCGCGCCCGTCCGCGACCACAATGGCGTCGGTGGCGGATTCCACCAGCGACCGGAAGCGGTGCTCGCTCTCGCTCAGCAGGTGTTCGGCCCGTTCGGCCTTGACCGCCAGTTCCTTGACGCCGATCGCGCGGCGGAGCAACTGCCGGAGCTCATCCCGATTGTACGGCTTCGTGAGGTAGGCGAAGGCCCCTTTGACCAGCGAACCCACGGTGCGCTCCGGCGCGATGTGGGCGGTAATGATGATCACGGGCAGCGAGGCATCCAGGCGCTGCACCTCTCTCAGCACGTCCAGGCCGTCGCCGTCTGGCAGGCCCAGATCCAGCAGGATCGCGTTGAACCGTTGCATGCCGATCTGGGCGATGGCGCTCGCGCAGGTGCCGGCGACGCTCACGGCGTACCCGTCGTGTTGCAGCAGGTCCTGCAACCCCGTGACGATGTCCGGGTTATCTTCGACGATGAGAACCGAATATGGCTCGTCTGGTGTGGGCATGGGAACCGTCACGACTCCAATGTGGAACGTGGAATGATGAATGTGGAATGAGCACGGCCTCCGCGAGCAGTCGTGGAGAGGTTGTGACGAGTTGTCAGCGTAATGCTGTTCAGGAGCCGGAGCCGCTCATGGCACGCCGAGAGATGGGCTTCCGAGTTCGCGCCGTTCAGCAGTCCGGAGTCTCGGATAAGTCGGAGCCAATAGTGCGTTTCCCGCGCTTCTTTCAGCGCAATAGACATCTTGGAGAGGAAGTCCTTCTTGCTCTGTGCAGCGATCGCCTCTTCAACGTTGGCGCCAATGGACGTTCCGGCCCGAAGCAGTTGTTTCGACAGGACCCATTCGCGTTGCTCCAATTGGAGGCGACGGGTCGTCTGGATGATGGAGACGGCGAACACATGGCTCTTCTCTTGAACGATATTGCCGCTCGCCTGTCGAGACGCTCTCCGCCCGTTAATCACAGGTTACCTCCCGTAATTCCACATTCCTCATTCCAAATTCCACATTAGAATTTCACCGTCACCCATCCCATCACGCGACTCCCGATCGTGTCGCCGAGGGGGTGTTCCTTGTGCTGGTCGTTCAACGCGTTGAAGGCCGAGACTGCGACCTCGGCTTCGCGCAGGTAACCCGCCGCCGCTTTCTGTTTCCAGAACTTATAGCCACCCCGCAGGTTCAGCAGGCTGTAGCTGCCGATGCGGGTAGGAGGTGGCTGGACTAATCCGAGCGCCGAAAAGGTGTCGAACGATTCACCTCTAGGGTAGCTGGCGCCTCCATAATGATGGAACCAGGCTTCTCCTGAGAGTCCATTTCCGGTTTCGGCCCTGAATCCAATGTTGAACTTGGATCGCGGTCCGCCTCGTTGCACACGCCCTGTTAAGGTTTGACCTATCTTCTGATACGAATAATTGGCAAATCCGGTCAACCATTTGGCTGCTAAGAATTCGATCCCCGCTTCCCCTCCATAGATGTCTGCTGAACCCGAATCATTCGCAAAGGTTGCGACAAGAGGCGATTGGTTGCGGACGCTTATTAGATCGGAGATATGGTTGAAAAATGCATCGACACGTACCCGAAGACGGTGATTAAGAAACCAACCTTGATATCCAAGGTCATACGAAATGATCTGTTCAGGCTGAGCATTGGCACCGCCGGTTATTGCCGTCGGTGGGGCTGGAAAGAGACGCGCCAGAACCTGTTCATCTGCCTTTTTCTCGAAAAGGGTTGGCGGCCGGTAGGCGACAGATCCAGACACTCGAAAGGTATGATTCTCCGAAGGACTGAACAAAATGGCGACGCGAGGACTCACGGTCGGCTGAATAAAAGTGTCTAGATCATATCGTGCCCCCGCGACGAACGTGACTGACTGAGTCATTCTCCATTCGTCTTGTAGAAACAATCCAAACCGATTCTCTCGGCTAAAAGCACTAATCGTGTCACTCGAAAGCGTGTTGTGACGATAATTGGCCCCATAGGTGAGTTTGTTCGAAGGGGTTACATCGAAGGAATGTTGAAGGTCAACGTTGTAAGTATCAGCTGAAAAAGTGGCAAATTGCGGCTCTATCTGTAGAAACGGTGAGAGGAGGGGGTTGAATTGCTGATCGTCCGAGGCACTGTACCTATTCCAAAATGCCCGCATGAGGAACCCAGACTGTTGATAGGTCACATTCGCATACCCCTGCGATGGAGTAGTTGAGATAAAGGCATCTTCCGCCACGTGGCCATCGAATCTATTGCTGTCTACCAGACCTCCGGACACACTTAGCTTGCCCCCATGCGAAAAATCATAATCTGCTTGTACATTGAATTTGTGATCGCGAAAGGCTAATGCTTCGCGGTTGCGCCATTGCTGGGTTTGGTCCCTTCCGATCGATAGACGGTAACCGAACCTGCCTATTGTCCCTCCATGAATAGCCGCACTGGAAATAGTGCCGAACTCTCCACCGCCGAACTGTAGGGTGGTGCCCTTCATCTCCCCGGGAGATTTGGTAATGATGTTGATGATCCCGTCGAATGCATTAAAGCCATAAATCGCCGAAGCAGGACCTTTCAGGACTTCAATTCGTTTGATTTCTGGTAACGTCACGGGAAGGAGTTTCCAGAACACCGTTCCTTGAACGTCTAGGTAGACGGAGCGCCCATCGACCATAACAAGCAGCTTATTAGCAACCAACTGATTGTCGCCCCTGACGCTGATGTTGAAGTCGGCGCCCGTCACCTGCATGACCTCCATCCCGGGAATCCGCCGTAAGACCGTCGGAATATCCGTGGCGCCCGATTGCCGGATGTCCTCATCCGTGATCACATAGACGTTCGATGCCGCCTGTGAGATCGGTTGCTCGTAGCGGGAGGCGATGCTCACGCTCTCCTCTTCCTTGATCAGCTCCAGTTCGTCGGTCAAGCGGGCTTCGGATCGAGGCAGCGCGCGTTCCACCGGCACGATTTCCGCCTCCACCGGGGCGCTGAGACTCACGGTCAGGAGCGTGGCGAGCATCGGGTGTCCGATCTTTTTCAACTCAGAATTCATCATTCACAACCCAGAACTCGAGGTTAGTCGCCATCACGGGAGGATCGAGTCGTTTGAACTCAGAATCCATAGATCGGAACTTTACAGGCTCTCAGCTCTCAGCCATCTGCCTTCCATTCAACATTCCATGGATTAGCTGCCTGGTTCTACAGAGCGATGCTTAGGTAATTACAAAGCAAGAGCTGTGCTTAAGATGACAGGCTATTCATCGACCGGGGAGGAGGCGAGATCGGCTGACCGTCAGGCCGGGAAAAGCAGGGAAGTGGAACCGACGAGACTGTTGTCCGGGGACTACTGGGTCGACTCGCTGCCCGGGGGTGCGGTCAGCGCGCCGGAGGGAGCGGTTTTGCTCCGGGGGCGCCCTCTCCGCAGCGGTGACAGGCGCGCGGGAAAAGTCCCGCCGTTGTGCTGTTCGATCTCGGTCACGGCGTCATCGAGGGCGTCGGTGATGAGCCGGGCCAATGTGCCGTGGCCGGTCCAATAGACGGCATTGCGAAGCCGTTCGAGGAGGGCGAGCGGGAGGGTGATGGTGACCCGCTGTTTTCTGGCCCGTCCCGGAGTTGCTATGCGATGGGCGACACCGTTCAAGCCATTGTGGTGCTGGGGCTCGACAACAGTCTGCATGGTGACCTCATTGTGTGGTCGGCGGGGGATGTGTTTCATTCAGTCTTCGTATCGTCCGTCGTCTCTCCGGCCGAATGCCGGGTCTCGAGCGGGCTGACGGCTAGAACTTCCGGCCTCTGGACGAGGGATGATCGCCCGCCAGAATCGATACCGTCATGACCCAGATGAGGCCGACCAATCCGGTAAGCAGGGTGCCGAGAATCAATCCTTGCGTCATGATTATTCCCCCCTCCGGCCTGTATGCTCACTGATCCGACAACGCCTCCGATTACGGACTCAGCAATCCCTATGCCACTTCCTTGATCACGGCTGGCTGAAGACCGGCGCAATTTTCCCAGTAATTAATGATCCTTTGGAGGGGGGCGGCGCTATCACCGGAGAGGTGAATCCGGGGCATGGATCGAAAGCGATTCTCCCCTGAATCCTTTTAGATAACGCATTCAGCCGAGGATCGAAGGGCTAAGCAGTGCTGAAGACCGGAGGCGGCGGAGCGGGGATGAAGAATTCGAGGAAGGCAATCGGGAGGGGAAGAACCAACCGTCAGCGAAGAGGAGATTGGATCGAACGCAGATCCCACTCGGCCACGCCGTTGAGCCCGACGTCCTTGAGCAGTCTGGCGCGCAGCCGGCGAAGCTGTGCGTCACTGGGTTTTTCGTCGATCAGATGGCAGAGGCACCCCATCGCGTCATACCACAGGCCCTGCCTTGCGTTCTCGATCACGTTCTGCTCCGTGCAGGGCAATCTGGCGTCGAACTCGACGAGGCAATCGCTCAACTCGCATCGTTCGATCATGCCGCCGGCCACGATGTTCTTCGAGTGTGAATCATTGTCCAAAATGATGGACACAAACCACCGGTATTGCACGTTCGGTTCGAGAACCAGGCCGAGCTCTTTCAGGTTGATGGTGTAGATGCCCGGTTGCTTCGGGGTCGGGATGGCTTTTTCTTGAAATGCCCGCGGCGAGCGGTCATCACGCAACGTAAACCTGACTTCGTGGGATGTGGGTTTCGACAGGAACCAGTTGAGGGCGGGGGTGTCCTTCACGGTATAGCCGACGTGGTCCGGCACAAGGACCGTCATCTCGGGATCGGTTCCGTCGGTCCCGCGCATGTCGCCGCCGACGCGGGCTCGCGGCGTAAACTTCTTCGGAGGGGCGTAGAGCGGTTGCGACAATTCGCCGGAGGCTTGTGCCGCGGATGCGGCCAGATGGTCCAAGGCATCCATGCTCACCGCGCCGAAGAGGAATAGGATCAGGAGGAACGGAGCCATGCCACGAGGCGTGAGGCCATGCACGGATTTGTGTCCTCCTTTGTCTGATGGATCGAGACCCACTGCGGCGAACTGTATCACAGGTCGCGCCACTTTTATAGCCAGTTGTTGAGCAGCAGGAACGGCGACCAGTAGGCCGGGTGGTCGTACACACGGTCGCCGAGCAACTTGATCTGGGCCCGTTGAATGGCGACGGCTTTGGAGACGGACGGGTCCCGCAGCTGACGGTAGAATTCCGAGACCAGGGCGGCGGAGGCTTCGTCGTTGATGAACCAGAGCGTCGCCAGCGCGCTGCGGGCCCCGGCCTTGATCGCCACGCCGGCCAGGCCGAGCGCGGCGCGGTCGTCGCCGACGCCGGTTTGGCAGGCGCTGAGCGTCAACAGTTCCAGGGGATCGTCCCGGAAACGGAAGAGACCGATCAATTGATCCAGCTTGCTCATCGTCAACTTGCTGTCGAAGGTCAGGAGAAACGAATCGTTCACGTCGGTCGAAAACTTGCCGTGCGTCGCGATGTGTAAGATTCCATACCGTCCGGCACGCAATTCCTGTTCCAGATTCTTGGTTTGAAAATCCTGATTGAGGAGCAGATCGCCCGAATATAAGGATCGAATTGCATCCACCTCCTCCGCGACGTAGGGAAGGGCGGGGAACCCCTGTACCGATTTCGTGAGCCCGCTCGCCAGGAAGCGGACTCTGTCCCGATTCAACGGGTGGGGATCGGTCAGCGTGATGCCGGGCGTCAGCGCCACCGCATATTTCTGAACGAGAAAGCCTGAGCCGTCGTGCAGGGCCGCCATCGGGATCGTGCGCAGAGCGCTGTCCGGAACGAACACCAGGGTGGTGATTTTGAGCCGGTTGAGATCCGCCTCCAGCGGCCGCACCAGCCAGTCGTAGAGTTGCTGCGCATGGGGGAGGTATTCCAGCGTGGTCCGTTTCTCGACCGTGCGACGAAAGGCCCTGATCTCTTGCGTCACGCGGTCGGCCGATACGGGAATGGCCGTTCTCGTCAGACCGGTGGGCAGGCTGACGACCAATTCAAGGCGGGTGGGAAACAGAATGGGATATACGATGGCGGTGGTCGGAGAGAGGGTATCGGATTTGGTGATCCGCGACTGGAGGGCATCGACGCACTCGTCCCGAAAATAATCCCGCAGCTCCGCCGCCTTGTAGAGCTCGATCGTGTCGCGGGCCGCCAGCACGTACCGTTCGGTGGCTTGCGGGTCTTCGGTCAGGGACGCCCGCTGCAGGAGCAGGTCCGAGAGCTCGAAGAACAGGGGCCGGATCGATTGCGGGTCCGACAGAGAAGCCTCCGAGGAGGCCATCGCGACTTCCTGACGGATCGGCTGCAACGTCGTCGTGGCCTGCCGGTAAGAGGCAATCGCCTCGTCCAGTTGGCCGGTGGCCACCAGCAGCCTCCCCAACTGCCATTGCCAGCGATAGAGAGACTCCGGCGCGTCCACCGACTGCGCCGTAAATATCGCCCGCCTGGTCAGTTGCAGGGCCTCATCGTACCGCGCTTCCTTTTCGTACAGGTGCCCCAGGTGGCCGAGCGCGTAAGAGAGCGTTCTGCTGTCATGGATGCCTTCCGCCACGGTGGCGGCTTCTTGAAGCGTCCCGGCCGCGCGCAGCAGGAGTGGATTGCGAATGTCCGGGAGCAACGGCGCCAGGCGGCCGTAGAGCAGGCCTACATTCATGAGTCCCGTCGCTTTTTCGTGCGAAGGCGGCATGGCGGTCAGTTGGGCCATGGCCTCATCCAGCCATTGTCTGGCTCCCTCCGGCTCGTTCAATCGCAAGCTCGTGCGGGCCGCATTGATCCTGGCATGGAGGGCCATGACCGGCTGGTCCGCTTCCTTCGCGATCCGCACGGCGTCGGTGAAAGCATCGAGCGCCTCCCGGTCCCGTTTGTTCAGCGCCGCAAGCACCCCCTGATCGTTCGTGATGGCTGCGATCAGGGCCGGGGTCGTCTGGCCCTTTGCGGTGTCCTGCGCCTGCGTGAGATAGGAGGCTGCCGCATCCAACTGTTGAGCCGCGAGGTAGCTGCGGCCCAAATGCGCGAGCACCGTCGCGCGCCAGAGCCGATCGGGGTCCTGCTGCGCCAGCCCCCAGGCCAGCTCGAGCGATTGCAGCGCCTGTTTGGTCCGGCCGACGGCGTGGGAGGCCTGGGCGAGGGACACGAGCGCCTGGCTCTGGCGGTACCGGTCGCCGCGGGATTCGTACAGCCTGGCCGCCTCCTTCCACGAGGCCAGCGCGTCGCTGAACGCCCCCCGTTGATAGGCCTGCTGTCCTTCCGTCATCAGGGTTGCCGGGTCCTGGGCCGTTGCCGCGAACAACGCAGAAGGGGTGCCGGGCAGACTCCCGAGCAGGAGAAGGAGCGGCACGATAGGCAGACGAGCGATTATGAGGGGGTTCATGATGTCACCATGGGAAATACGTACCACAATGTGGGATGAGGAATGTGGAATGGAATGCGGGGAGGTGCTGAGTGCTGGATTCTGAGTCACGAGTTATGTTCGGAGCCGAGAGCCGACAGCTGACGGCTGATGGCTGATAGCGCTCTTGAACTGCGTTCTGAGTCATGGCCTCACGCCTGAAGAGTTCTGAGTTATGAGCTTTGAGTTCCGGTTCCTGAGTTGACGCCAAACATCCAACGGTTCACACCTCACTCATGTCAGAGCACCTGGATGACGATCTGCATGTGCACGCCGTTGTCCTGTAAGTTGTCGTACGACCGGTCACTGCTGTCGGGGCGATGCACGTTGTTAAAGTTCAACGGTGCACCCCAATAGACCTCGAATCTCCCGCGATCCTTCGGCAGGAAGTTCCAGCGCAGGCCTACCCCGACGCTGGCGAGAACATCCGGTTCCGGCGTCCCGCCTTTCGCATTCCAGGCCCGGCCGAAATCGACAAAGGGGGCGAGTTGCAGGAGCGGCTCGCCGGTCGCATAGCTCATCAGCGGGAACCGCGATTCGACCGAGGCCAGAAACGCGTTGTCCCGGATCAGCGTGTTTTCGCGATAGCCCCGCACGCTGAATCGTCCGCCGACCGGCATTTGCTCCAGGGGGAAGAGCCGGTCGTTGGCCAGCTGGAGGCTCATCTGGCCCAGGAGCTGCATCCCGTAGAATTCGTCGAACCGCCTGATCGCCTGGACCTGCCCCAACCAGGAGAAGAACTGCCCATCGGGGTCAGGGCCGGAGTTGATCGTCGCGCCCAGAACGCTCACGCCCATCGAAAAGCGTGACCGGGCCGCGATGACGGAGGTCGAGGTCCGGTGCACGTATTCCTGCGCGAATCGCAGGGCGCTGACCGTGTTGACGCCGGTGTCCGAAGAGCCGGGTATGAAGAGTCCGGCCACGCCGGGAACAGAGGAGCTGATCTTGTTGTAGAGCCGTTCCCCTGTGAGGGCGACGGCGAATTCGTCGGACACAGACCGGTAGATTGGCTGTCGCAAGGTGAAGCCGATGATTTCCGCCTCCGCGTTGAGGTCCAGGGAGCGGAATGATTGATCGACCACCAGGAAGTCGTTCCGCCGATAAGAGGCGATGAAGGTCGTGTCGTACCGGTTCAGCGGCAGGCTGTAGGACGTGTCGATGATGGGGTTGACCCCACGCGAGCGGCCGTAGGTGAAGCTGAAGGCATCGCCGTTGCCTGTGAGGTTCTGATGGGCCATGGTGGCGAGGCCCCGCTCGGCGCCGACGACGGGCGTCTGATAGTTGTTCAGGTCGATCCAGGCCTTCCAGGGCGAGGCTTCCTTCACGCGAAGGTTCAGCACGCTTTCGCCCCGGCGGTCGCCGGGACGTAGTTCGGCATTCACGCGTTCGATGCGGGGATCCTGCTGAAGCAGCTGCAACCGCTCCTGAAGAGGACCGACCGCCAGGGGGGTTCCGGCTCCGCGTTCGATGCGATCCCGCAAATAGGCGGTGCGGAACCAGTCGGTGCCTACCACATCGATGCGGGTCAGGCTGCCTTCGACGATGTGGAGCGAAATGACGCCGGCCTGAACGTCCTGGTCCGGGATCACGGCTCCCGACGTGATGTAGCCGCGGTTCACGTAGAGCAGGGTGAGCGACAGGCGTAGCCGCTCCAGATCCTCCGTCGTGAGCGTGCGATTCTTGTACGGGGCAGTCACTTCCGCCAGTTCGGCCTCGGAGAAGACGGTGCTGCCCGTAACGAAGATCTCCCGGACGAACACCCGTACTTGCCCCAGTTGCTTGGCCCCGTCCTCCACCGGCGGGCTCGGGACGGCCGGCAGCACGGGGCTCGGGGGAGGCGCCGGCGGCTTGAATTCCTTCTTCAGCGGCGCCGGCGGTTCACCAGATCGTCCGGTCGGATCGAAGGGCGCCGGAACCACCTGTGCCAGGGCTGAGGAATCGGCGAGCAAGCACAGCATAGACAATCCGAGAAGAGAGTAAAGGCCTGGCGCAATAGGTCGAGCCAACGTGGCGCCGATCCAAGCCAGGCAAGTTGTCACGATCGGCACCCGCTTGTTTCACTCTCCGTGAAGTGTTGCGTCAAGAATCCTGCCGGCGTGAGCCGGCGGAGCGAGAGGATTGGAGGCTCGTCTATTTGGTCTATCTGGTGCGAGAGAATCCCTGTTCGAACTGAACCAGATAGGCTAGACAGACTTGACAGACCAGACAGACGGCCGTCCCCCTCGCCCCTTGCCTCTTGCCCCGTGCCCGCGCTCAGCGGCGCGAGCGAGCTGACCAGCCAGCCGTCCGGCTCGGTCGGAACCTGGTCGCGTCCGGCGATCAGGAAACTGCTCGCCTCTCCCCCGTTGAGCAGCGCGCAGCGCTGGGCCTGCAAGGCCTGCCCCTGGCGGGTTGAGGAGGGGAGCGAACCGACCGATCCTGCCAGGTTCGAGGTCGGGCTTTGAATGGTCCCGCTCTGCCCGAACTCGGAGGAGGCGCTGATGACGCTTGTCGGATCGACCAGCAGGAGGCCTGCGACGAGCCGAATGTTCCCGCCGCTGCCCAGAATCGCCTGGGCGAGAATATTGCTGTTCGCGAGCGAGATGAGCGTCGGATCGATCGTGATGTTCCCGCCGCTGCCGCTGCCGCCGAGGACGGAGGTGCTGATCGTGCTGTTCGCCAGACTGACGCGATCAACGGCCTGGATATCGATATTCCCGCCGCTGGCCTGAGCCGCCGT
>DIHJ01000061.1:96014-112614 GCA_002420105.1 Nitrospira sp. UBA5699 | reverse complement strand
CCACTTTTTCGAGCCTAGCTCAGGCCCGGGAAAGACCGGAGCAAATGACACTCGGCTCCTGGTAGAATGGCCGCATCGTTCGCGTTCCCGTCAGAAGGTCGGACCGGTTACAGAAGGAGCTACCCTCATGAAACGGCCGGGATCATCAGGGGAACGGCAGGCCCAGGCACGCTTCGGCAGCGGCGGCAGGGCGCAAGCCTTCTATGCCAACCAGATGCTGGACCGGCTGAATCGCCGGATGCGGCAATTTATCGCCGGACAGGAGATGGTCTTCATCGCGACCGCCGATGCCGACGGCTCCTGCGACTGTTCCTTTCGCGCCGGTGCACCGGGCTTCGTCCACGTGCTCGACGAGCGCACGCTCGCCTATCCGGAATATCGCGGCAACGGGGTGCTCGCCAGCGTGGGCAATATTCTGGAGAACCCGCACATCGGCATGGTGTTTCTCGACTTTTACCAGAGCACGGTGGGCCTGCACGTGAACGGCACCGCCCGCGTCCTGAATTGCGACGAGATGATGGCCGTCCCGAATCTTCCGGCAGGCCTGATCGAAGCCTCGTCGCTGAAAGGAGGACGGCGTCCGGAAGCCTGGATCGTGGTGAATGTCGAAGAAGCCTACATCCACTGCTCCAAACACGTGCCTCTCATGAAACGGCTGGATAAACAGATTGCCTGGGGCACGGACGATGAATCTGTCAAAGGCGGGGATTTTTTCAAGGTGAGAACCGCTCCGAAATCGTAGCACTCCTCCGCACCGGATCAACGATAACGATCTGTTCCGTTACTGTTTCAGCTTGGCCCGGGCCAGCGCCATAGCCATCGCGCCGACCGGTTGTGGCTGGCGTCCCGGAGTACGCGCCTGCTCCGGCGTACGCCGGTCGCGCACCGGCCCCGCATCCATCGCCGCGCCGCTCTGGCGTGATGCAGTCGCAGCTTGGTCGTCAAGACGCATGGTTAGAGAGATGCGCTGGCGCTTTACATCCACCTCCAGCACTTTCACCTTGACGATCTGGCCCGGCTTCACGACCTCGTGCGGATCTTTGACGAATTTATTCGCCAGCGCGGATACGTGTACCAGCCCGTCCTGATGCACGCCGATATCGACGAACGCGCCGAAGGCGGCGACGTTCGTCACCACGCCTTCGAGCACCATCCCGGGCTGCAGATCCGACAGAGATTCGACCCCCTCACGGAACACGGCCGTCGTGAATTCGGGGCGGGGATCGCGGCCCGGTTTTTCCAGCTCGGCAAGAATATCTTGCACCGTCGGCAGCCCGAACCGTTCGTCCGCAAAGTCGCCCGGCGACAGCCCTTTCAACAGATCCGGCCGGCCCATCACCTCGGCAATCCCTTTTCCCAGGCGGGCCAGAATTCGTTCGACCACGGGATAGGCCTCCGGGTGAACCGCGGAGCGGTCCAGCGGATTGTCCCCGTCGTTGATACGCAGGAAGCCCGCCGCCTGCTCGAAGGTCTTCTCGCCCAGACGCGGCACCTTGCGCATGGCGGCACGATCGGGAAACCGGCCGTTGGCGTCACGGTACTCGACGATGTTCCTGGCCAGCGTCTGGTTCAGACCGGATACCCGCGCGAGGAGCGGCGCCGACGCCGTGTTGACGTCCACCCCCACCGCATTGACGCAGTCCTCGACGGTCGCGTCGAGCGAGCGGGCCAGCGCCCGCTGATTCACGTCGTGCTGATACTGGCCGACGCCGATCGACTTCGGCTCGATCTTCACCAGTTCGGCCAGCGGATCCTGCAACCGGCGGGCGATGGAGACGGCGCCGCGCAGGCTCACGTCCAGCTCCGGAAACTCGGCCGCGGCGAACGCCGAGGCCGAGTAGACCGAGGCGCCCGCTTCACTGACCACGATCTTGACCGGTCTCAGCTCCGGATCGGCGGAGGTCAGCCGCTTGATCAATTCCCCCGCCAGTCTGTCGGTCTCGCGGCTCGCGGTGCCATTGCCGATCGCGACCAGTTGCACGCCGTGCTTCAACGCCAATCGCGCCAGCGTGGCGAGCGACCCCTCCCAGTCGTTGTGCGGCTGATGCGGGTAGACGGTGGCGGTCTCCAGCAATTTTCCGGTCGCGTCGACCACCGCGGCCTTGCATCCGGTGCGGAGCCCCGGGTCGAGGCCGAGGACGGCCTTGGGACCGGCTGGCGCCGCCAGCAGCAGCTCGTGCAGGTTCTTCGCAAAAATCCTGATCGCTTCGGCCTCCGCCGCCTGCCGTAATTGCACCAGAAGCTCCGTGGTGAGATGCACCTGCGCTTTGACGCGCCAGGTCCAGTAGCAGACGTCGGCCAGCCACTTATCGGCCCGGCGGCCACGGTTCTCGATGCCGAAATGCGCGGCGATCATCGCGACGCAGGGATGCGGGACGAGTGCATCGAGTGTCCCGCCCAGGCCCAGGTCGATTCTCAGCACGCCCAGGCTTTGGCCGCGGAACAGTGCCAGCGCGCGATGCGAAGGGATGGTGCGGATCGGCTCGGAATAGGCATAGTAGTCGCGGAATTTTTCTTCCTCGGCCGTCTCCTTGCCCTTCACGACGCTGGACGTGACGACCCCCTCCTCCCAAAGCCTGGTCCGCAATTTGGCGAGCAGCTCGGCGGTTTCGGCGAACCGCTCGGCCAGAATGTCCCGGGCCCCTTCGAGCGCGGTCTTTCCGTCCGGAATGTTGACCGCCTCCACGCCTTCGCCGGCCGCCGTCACCTTGACATACTTCGCGGCTTCCTGTTCGGGATCGCACGTCGGATCGGCGAGCAACGCGTCGGCCAGCGGGGCCAACCCGGCTTCCCGCGCGATCTGCGCGCGCGTGCGGCGCCTGGGCTTATACGGCAGATAGAGATCTTCGAGCGCCTGCTTGGTCGCGGCCGCATCGATGGAGCCCCGGAGTTCGCCGGTGAGCTTGCCCTGCTCCTCGATCGAGCCCAGGATCGCGGCCCGCCGTTCCTCCAGTTCGCGCAGGTACAGCAGCCGTTCCTCCAGCGCGCGCAGCTGCGTGTCATCCAGATTGCCGGTGACCTCTTTGCGATAGCGCGCGATGAAGGGCACGGTGGCGCCTTCGTCAAGCAGCGCCACCGCCGCCGTCACCTGACGTGCGCCGGCGCCGAGTTCCTTGGCGATCAGCGACACGATCCTGATCCGCGCCGTTTCCGGAAGGGATTGAGCGAGAGATAACGCCATGGGTCTGCTCTGAGTCTTTCCGAACGCCCGCAAGGTGGCGTGTCGTCTCAACGGCAACCCCGCGGGCCTTCTTGCTGTTGCATGTCGGCCGAAGGTCGTCGTGACGGTCGGCGATGGTTCCGGTTTGCAGATACGACGGCCGGCACACGGGCCGAATGACCGGCGCGAATCTACCAGAAGCCGCCGTCCTCGGCAACCGAGCGACGACGATCGGGAACTCCCCGCGGCCGCTCCCGCAAGCGCTCGATCGTCGGCGTGACCTCGAACGCCCCCTTTGATACTCCGCGGAGACTCCGCTACACTTCGTGGCATTGAACAGGGAGAGTCCGATGGCGGAGACGAGAACGGCCGACTATTATACGGTGCTCGAACTGTCGCCCACGGCGACGGACGAAGAGATCAGGAAAGCCTGGCACGAACAGCTTCAGGTCTGGCACCCGGATCGATTCACCCATGCGCCGACATTGCACCGGAAAGCCGAAGACCGGACGAAGCTGATCAATCAGGCCTACCAGACCCTCAGCGATCCGGCCCTGCGCGCCCGCTACGACACGACCGTACGACCTGCGGCGGCATCGACAGCGCGCGGCGCGCAACCGGTTTCGCCCTCGGCTTATGCCTCGACCCCGCCCCGCCAGACGGCCGCGCCATCCCGGGAGCGCCGGGGACCGCAGTCTCCCATCATGCTCACCAGGCAGGGACGGGGAACGGTCATGGTTCCGGCGATTCATCTGTACATCGACCCGCGGGAGCCTCATCCGTACGATTTCCACGGCTTTACCCGCATCGCCGGTACGATGCGGGAACCGTTGCCGGCGGGCAACTATGCCATTGCCGAAGTCCCCGAGTTGCTGGCGATCAAGGGCCTGAACGTCGAGGTGCTCTATACGATCCTCTCAAACCCCCACGATAACCGCGCGCCGTTTCTTCTCGAACTCGAACAGATGCTCGCCTACCCGTCCCGCTTCCTGCTGATCGAAGGCATACTCCAGCACAAGAAGGCGGGCGGCCGCCTCAACCAGTACCACAAGAACGCGTTGATGGATTTTCTGGACGCGCTGACCGCACGCTACGGCCTGCACATCATCTATGCCGATACGCGGGACGAAGCGGAGGAACGCATCGCCAACCTGACGGCCCTGCACTACTCCTACCACTTTGCCGAGCAGCAGGGCTTCGGCCGTTGCCTGACCGAACACGATGTCTAACCGCATCTATCCGCCCGCGGCAAATCCGATCTGTCGCCAGGCTTCGTAGACGACGACCGCCACGGCATTGGAAAGATTGAGGCTGCGGCTCTCCGGCAACATCGGCAGGCGGATACGCCGTTCCTCCGGGAAGGATGTAAGCAGCGCCGCCGGCAACCCCCGGGTTTCCGGGCCGAAGAAAAAGACGTCGCCGGCCGCATAGGCGTTGGCATCGTACCGCCGCGCCCCTTTGGTCGAAACGGCAAATATCCGGCGGCCGTCGAAATGCGCCGAGCAGGCCGGCCAGTCGTCGTGCAGGGTTACGGTGGCGAATTCATGGTAGTCCAGACCGGCCCGAACCAGTTGCTTGTCCTCCATGGAGAAGCCGAGCGGCTTGATCAGATGCAGGCGCATGCCGGTATTGGCGCAGAGCCGGATGATGTTGCCGGTGTTCGGAGGAATTTCCGGCTGGTAGAGCACGACGTCGAACATGGGGCGTGGAGTGTAGCACGGCGCCGGCGGTCAATAGAATGTGTAGACGAGCAGACCGTTGACCTGCAGCCGCATGTAGATGCTGGCGATCTGCGTATAGTCCGCCATGACCTTGAAGAACCAGGGCTTGGAAATATGCTTGCTGTAGGCGACGTGCGCGTCCCCTCCGACGCGAAGCACCGCCGCCCTGGTCGCCTCGTCGATATACTGCACCGCGGGACCGGCGGCGACATAGAGTTCGTCCTTGTTGTCCAGACTGTAGGTCGCCGCGAGCCGCGGAATCTGATTGAGGAAGACTTGCGGGCTGAAGTACCCGCCGGCCAGCGGCTCCCGCGGACTTGGCTGAAACCCGCTTTGATTCTCTCCATAATGGGTGAGGTACAGCAGGTACTCCCCTGAAATTTCCCAATTGTCCTGCTGCCAGAGCGGCAGGGACACTTTGCTGTCCAGCCCCACCTGATCGTTCGTGCCCAGTTGCTCCGCCGTCACCCAACCCACAAACGGCGTGACCGACACGTGCAGGGCATCCACGTCGAACGCCACTTCGCTGTAGAACTGCGTCGATCGGGCCAGCCCCACCAGTTGTCCGGAACTGCGAGAGCCGGCCAGGGCGGCGAACGAGTCGTACCGGAACTCCCGCTTCACCCCCGGTCTGACCGACAAAGACGCCCCCTCATAGGCGTACTCGAACTTATAGGCCAGCCCGTCACCCCTGGGCGCGCCGTGGTATTCCACGACGGCGTCGACCCGGTTGGACGGATTGATTCGAAATTGGTTGCCGAGCGACAGATAGCCGCCGGCCCGGTTCTCCGAGGAACTCCAGAAATGCTCGGCGCCGACCTCCACTTTCGTGGTCGTGAAGGGTGTGAGATCGAATTTCCCCCGCGTGCCCATCCGGAATCCATAGAGTTCAAACGGCTTTTCCGGCTGAGCCAGAACGCCCAGCACCCCTTCGACGGCCGGCTCGCGCCCCTTCGACATGTCCTGGCGCAACGCGGTCATATCCCCCGGTTCCCGTTTGGCCTGCTGCCGGGCCAGATTGGCGTGGTACAGCGCAAGGTCGTTCTGACTGAGCCAGGCATAGGCCTTGGCCAGACCCCGATGGGCTTCGGCGTTCCGGGGCTGGCTCTCCAGCACCTTGTCGTATTGCGCGACGGCCTCCTGGCTGGTGTCCTTGCGCCGGGCGAGGTGCGCGGCATACTTCAACCGCATTCCGGGGTCGTTCTTCCGCTTCAACCCCATGCGGTAATACTTCAGCATGTCCTTTTCGCGGTAGGCGTAGCGCGACCACTCCAGGGCCTGCGCCTGCGCGAAGGCGATGTCGGGATCGTCGTCCCACCGGGCGAGATACCGATCGAACTGGTCGATCGCCTTGTCTTTCAAGCCCTGCTTTTCGTAGGCGAGTCCGAGGCTCCGCATGGCTTCACGGTTGCCGGGATCCCGTTCGACGACTTTCTCGAACGCCTCGATCGCCGCTTTGTAGTTTTCGATCTCCATATTGGAGCGGCCGCGCGACATGTACCAGGATTCGACGAAATCCTCGGCTCCCGCCGGAGCAACGGCCCACAACTGTCCGACCAACCAGGCACATACCACCAGCCGACTGACAGGAGACATGGATCACACCTTTCTCTCGTGATAACTCGCATTCGTTTCGACAGAGGGAACCTGCAACGGGATCGGAACAGGATCCGGCTGCGGCCTGAGCCCGACCCGCCACAGCCAGGGCCCTCGCTGCCGATGATACAACGGTTCGAACGGGCTGCCGGCGGGGCCGACGAGCCAGCGTGACTCCGCGCCGGCCCGGCCGCCCAGCAGAAGCAGCCCCATGCCGCGCGCCGACCGGTCGCGGAGAATCGCCCAGCGCCGTTGCGAGCCGATCCGGACCCTGACCGCCTTGAGACAGCGCGTCCGGGGCGTCCGGCGGCGACGTGTGACCGTCGGCCTCGTCGAACGCCACAAGCCGACGAGCAAATGACCGGCCATCAACAGCGGACTTCTCACGCGCGCCTGATGGGCATCGAGCCAGGTCGTGGGATCGGCAAACAGATTCGTGACGAGCCAGCGCCGCTGATCCTGGCGAAGCGCAAGAAACGCCGCCCCGCATCTGACTCCCCGTCCGGGAATCGCCTCATGATACACCACCCGCGCGCGGCAGGACATCGGGGTCCGCCCGTGCAGCGTCAGATCGAACTCCTCCGGGACCGGCTCTGTCGCCGGCAGGGAGAAGGACAGCCCGGAGAGGCTGAGGTCTTCCGTCATCGCCCGACGCCGCACGCCGGCGGCCTCGAGGTCGCAGGCCATCGCCTTACGGACCCGTTCCTCCCCGCGCCGCTGCGGCCGTTCCCAGGCCATGCTCAGCCCGACGAGGAGCGTCACCAGATTAACACCGGCCCAGGTGAGGTTGAAGAAATAGGCGTCTTTCTCGATGCCGAAAAACCAAAACTCCCAGACGCCTTTCCCGATCGCCGCGATCGTGATCGCCGTGGCCGCCAACAGGCTCAGCGACGAGCGCCAGTCGAACGAGCGCCGCTCGAACCGCAATCCTTTCGGCGTCACCTTGAATCCCATGCGCTTCGGCAGAAACAGATCGAACATCGACCGGAACAACGGAAACACCACGGTAATCTCGTACGTCGACGCCCACAGCAGACGCGGCCATCCCGGCATCAGCGTCGCGGAGAGCAGGGGGAGCGTGATCAGAAACGGCAGCACATAGGCGACGAGGATCGACACGTCCGAAAAGATCGGGTGAAGATGAAAGAGCAGGAAATACAGCGGCGTGACCCAGAAGACGACGCGGGCCAGGGGAAACAGGAAATAGTAGAGCGACGCGAAGTACCCCACCCGGTGCCGGATCGGCAGCCCCCGGCAGAAGAGCGGATTGTCTTTGAAGAAGATCTGCAGACAGCCCAGCATCCATCGGCGACGCTGCACGATGTAGGAGGACAGGTTTTCCGCCGTCAGCCCCACCGCCAGATCCTTGTCCACGAACGCCGACTTCCAGCCCCGGGCATGAAGATGCTGGCTGGTGTGGATGTCCTCGGTGATGCTCATGAGGTTGAACCCGTTCACATCCTGAATGGCGGAGCGCCGGAACACCGCCCCGCTCCCGACAAAAAATGCGCCGCCCCACCGGTGGCGGCCTCCCTGGATGGCATGATTGAACAGGTCCTGCTCGTTGGGAATCCGGACGCCGGTGCCGAGGGCCCGCTGGAAGATATCCCGATTGTAAAAATGATGCGGCGTCTGCACGAATCCCATCCGCGGATCGGCAAAGAATGGCACCGTTTCCTTCAGAAACGTGGAGACCGGAATGTGATCGGTATCGAAAACCGCCACAAGTTCGCCGTCCGTATGAACCAAGGCATTGTTCAGATTGCCCGCCTTGGCGTGCCGCTTCGGCCCTTGCAGGTACGTCGCCGCATACCGTTCCGCCAGCGCCCGCACTTCGTCCCGGTGGCTGTCGTCCAGCACATAGACCCGCTTGTTGGGGTATTCGATCGCGTCGGCGCCGATCAGCGTCTTTTCCAGGATGTCGCACGACTCGGAATAGATCGGGATCAACACATCGACGGAAGGCTGAAATCCTTCCGGCGGCATGGAGGGACCCGCCCGGCCCGGCCGATTCCGCAGCCCCACCTGCACCAGGAGCAGAGCGACCGTCGAACAGGCGTACAGCTCGGCGCACCAGAGCGAGAGGCTGATGAACGGTCCTCCGGTCTCCACCCAGTTCAGCGTCTCGTGCAGCCGCCAATCCAGATAGCGCACGCACAGCCCGAACCCGCACACCAGAAACCCCAGCTTCACAATCCAATGCCGCTGCGCCGCCAGGAACAGCAGCGTCGTCACGGCGAGCAATTCCCATGGCACGTGCGCGGCGAACCCGACGAAGTCGAACGGGCGCAGGAACGCGAAGTATTCATCGTAGCGCCGCACCTGCTGCAATTCGACCGCCCGGGCGAACCACAGCCAGTTGTGCAAATAGTAGGGCGTCCCTTTTCCGGCCAGCGCATTGGCGTGCAGGAGCGGCAGCTTGATCTCTCCCAGCCGGCGCGCCAGTTCCGGATGGTCCTGAACGGCCAGCGCGTGCACCGTGGCGTAGAGCGGGAGCAGCTCGAACGCGGAACGGGCTTCTCCGCTGACCGTATAGCGATCGAGGAACCGGCCGCGCGCCTTCCACTCGGACCAGAAGAACTTCAGCATCTTGCCGCGCAACGCCGCTTCCGACCGGCCGAACCACTGCGCATCCAACGCCACCCGCCAGAACAGCGGAACCGCGTCGTATCCGAACTCGGACGCCTGTCCCGTACGGGGATGCCTCAGCAGGAAACGGCCCTGAACCTTGTCCAGATAGACCACCTCCGGCGGCAGCGCGACCTGCTGCTCGTCGTACAGCCAGTGCAACAGTCCGTACGAGCTGTCGATCAACCGTCTCCAGTCGTGCTGCGGATCGACCGAAGCAAAGAGCTCGTAGGCGTAGGGGGCGAGGTAGGCGACGTGAATCATGGGATAGTCTTCATGTACCGCCCAGTTTCCCGCCGTGACGTAGGAGCCGCCGCGCAGATGCAACACCTCGAGATCCCAGATGGAATGGAGAATCTCGAGCGCGTCCTGCTCGTAACGCGGGTTGTCGAAACGGCGGGACGCCAGCACCAGCGCCATGGCGATATCGGTGTCCGCATCCGTGGCGGCGTCGAACGACAGTACCTTGCCCTTCCACTTCCAGGCAAAGAGCTTGTCCTGCCGGACTTGCAGAACGCGCTGCGTCCAGCGCCATACGTCGTCGAACGTCTTCCGGTCGTTCGACCAGACCGCCCGCAGCATCGCATAGCCCTGGCCTTCGGACGTCGTCACCCCCTGCTCGTCGAGGCTGATGACTCGTCCGTCGCGGATGTACGTTTGCCGGTAGAAGCTCCAGAGAGCCGACAGCTCATCCAACTGCCGGATGAAGTGGTCGCTGGACGCGGCGGAGGGGCGTGCATCGGCGCTCGCGCCGGCGAACGGAAACAGACAGAGGAGAAGCAGCGGGAGGATCTTCGGCGCGCAGCGGGTAAACATGGTTCGCAATCATGGCAAGAGCCGGCGGATTAAAACACAGCAAGGCTTCACAGGCAAGAGAAGGATGATGCGGACCGCACAGGAGGCCGCATGTCCCCTCCGATGCTGCAACCGAAAGCCGGTCACGTACCGATCAAGCAAGCCTTGAGGAGGGCCGCGGATTTCACCAAGCCCGCGGAAACCAACCCGGAGGCCTGCGACAGCGTGGAGGTCCTTGCGGAAGAGATGGCACAGGTCGTCCCGCAGGTGCCGGCCGCCCCTGTTCCCTTTCGTGACTCCCCGAGGCGAGACTGGGACGCCCGCCTCGTTTCCTCCGATTGACCCGCCGTTGAGGCGGTTGCCAGACCGTCCTCCTCTGTGGTTTGATCGAGGCCATGGACGCCTTTCCCACCTTGCGAACAGAACGATTGATTCTCCGGCAGTTTCTCCCTTCCGATGCCGGCGACCTCCAACGTCTCGCGGGAGCGAAGGAAGTCGCCGCCGGCACCTTTCTCCCCCATCCCTACGAAGACGGCGTCGCGGAACGATGGATCGCGGGCCTGCAGCAGGACTACGACTCCGGCAAGGCCGTGCATTTCGCCGTCGTGCTCGCAATCGACCGGGCGCTGCTCGGCTCGATCGGCCTGGACATCGCCGCCGCGCACCGGCACGCGCGGATCGGATACTGGCTCGGGGTTCCCTACTGGAATCGCGGTTATGGCACCGAAGCGGTGCGCGCAGTCCTCGGATACGGCTTCACCGCCTTGCAGCTGCACCGGATCTGCGGCCCGCACTTTGCCGGCAACGCGGCGTCCGGACGGGTTTTGCAGAAAGCGGGGATGACGTACGAAGGTCGTCTGCGCGGGCACTACCTGCGGCTCGGCCGGTTCGTCGACGTTGAACTCTACGGCATCCTCGAAGCGGAGTTCACCGCCCGCTGACCGACCGGACGGCGGCGGAAAGGAAAGAGTCCGGACCGCGGAACGTCAGAACAGCGGATGGAGCGCGGCGCCGAACTGACGGACCGCCTTTCCGCCGCCCGGGCTGCCGGTGATGCGCCAGCCGTCCTTTCCCTTGATCAACCGGTGGACTTCCTGCTGCCAGCTGTCGATGGGAATCCGTTGTTTGGTCTCTCTGGAATTGGCCCACACGGCGCCGTTGCAGATGATCTCGGCCGTAAGGCCTCCGGCCGTCTTTACCACTTTGATCGACGAAAAGGTATGAATGTTGGCGATCAGATCGTACCGCGCGAACAGATCCGCCCAGATCCTGCCGATATCCCCTCGATTCAAGTGGTGGTACCGGTAGTCCGGCGCATACAGCCCCGTCAGCGCCCTGACGTCACGGGCACGGATGGCTTCCTGCGCCCGATCGAAGGTGCCGACCAGTTCCATCACGCTTTGCTGATCGGCCTCGATGACCGCGTCCGGCAGGATTTGAGTCAGCGCCGACGCATCGGGAGGAGCGGCAGCCAACGCGGGAACGATCAGGATCATGAGCGCGCGGGCGATCGGTCCGGCAACGGTCCTCATCATGCCCTCCTTCAGCCGCGCGGGGATGGCGCGGCGGTCGCCTCCGCCGGACGGGCGGGAAGTCCGGTCCTATTCCGCCATCCAAGCCGACCGGCCTCCCGGCCGAGCCTGCACCTCCGCACCGGGCGCGGACATCGATCCCTGCGTTTTCCCCTTCAGGACGGCCGGCGGATGAATCGGCAGGGTGATGCGAAACGTCGTGCCCCTGCCTTCCTGGCTTTCGACCGAAATCTGCCCGCCGTGGGCATCGACCACGTCCTTCACGATTTTCATCCCCAACCCCGTCCCGCCGGCCTTGCTGCTCTGCACGCGGTTCGTGAACAACGCCTCGCGGACCTCCGCCGGCATCCCCTTGCCGGTGTCCTCCACCGCGAGCAGAATGGCATGCGCCGCGGCATCGTGTTCCCCCCGAATCGTGATGGAGCCCTGGGGAGGCACTTCGGGGATGGCATTGTGCGCCAGGTTGTACAGGAGCGAATAGAGCCGGTTGAGATCGCCCATGACGGGCGGCAGCGAGTCGAGTCCTTCGATCCGCAACGCGACCTGCTTCTGCTGCATCAACACGCGCAACGTCTTCGCGACGCTCTCCGCGACCTTGGCGATCTGACAGGGTTCGAATTTCTGCGGCGTCCTGGTCACCGCCACATAGTCGGCAATCTCCTTCATCCGGTCCTGGATGCGCAGCGACGCGTTGCGTAAGAGCTGCAGGACTTCCTCGCACGCGTGGTGGCTGGCCTGGGCCTTCGCCGACTCCAAGCCCGGCATCGCTTTGAACAGGTCGTCGATCTCCTCCGCCAGAAGGTCCGTTCCCGTAACCAGCGGCATCAGGAGATTCTTCACGTCGTGGCTGACCTCTCCCAGAAGTCGCGTCGCGTCTCCCTTCTGGTCACGCCGTTCCAGCGCCATGGCCACCACCAGGTCGATTTGACCCGGTTCGAACGGTTTCGTAATGAAGTCCACCGCACCCTCTTTCATCGCTTCCACGGCCACCCGGATCGTGCCGTAGGCAGTCAACATGACCACGGGGAGATTCGGCCACCGCCGCCGGATCCGTTTGAGCGCATCCATGCCGTTCAGGCGGGGCATCGTCACATCGAGAAATGCCAGATCGACAGGATGCGATTCCACGGCCGACACCGCCGCCTGTCCGTCCTCCGCCGTCACGACGTCATGCCCCATCCAACGGAGTCGTTCCGCGAGGCTGAACAGGATATCGGGCTCATCGTCGGCAACCAGAATACAGATACCCATCGGCTTCCCTCGTTCCAACCGGGATGGTGCGCTGCGAAAAGCACCACCTCATCTTCTACGTCACACGACGAGCAAGAGATGCGCCAATCGCTTTTGCGTTGCGAACCGCGATTTCTCGGGGAATTTCGATAGGTAGAAGGAAGGAAAGTGAATCGGTTCAGATCATGGCCGAATCATTTCTGATACGGTCAACGGACCGGGGATCATGGCACGGCAGGGCGGACGGAACCGGCGGCACGAGCCGACCGGTTCAGAGCGACTCTGTCCCTGCCTGCGTTCCCTCGCGCCCTCGCGCCCCGCCGAGGACCTCCCGCAGCAATGTGACAAGATCGCGAAGCGTCCGGCCTCCGTCCCCGACGAACACCGAGCCGTACCGGCAGAGCTCCGCATTCGTCGGCTTCGACATGGCTGAAACCGATCCATCGCAAGGTCCCCGGATCGATGAGCGAGGCCGCGCTTTCCTTTCTTATTTGAACCCCACGACCATCCCGTCCGGTCCGGCCAGCCGCTCCACCGTCGTGCGGCGGAATCCGACGTCCTTCATCCACTTCCGGCAGTCCGCGCCGGTGAAATCAAAGCCACCGTGAGTCTCGATCAGCATGTTCAGGCTCATGAGCAGGCCGAACGCGTTCTTCTTGCGCGCGTCGTCGATGAGAGCCTCGTGCACGATGAGGGCTCCGTTGGCCGGTAACGCGTCGTAGGCTTTCCGCAGGAGCATCAGCTTCTCGTCGAGGTTCCAGTCGTGCAGAATGTGCCCCATGACAATCACGTCGGTCTTCGGAATCGGATCTTTGAAGAAGTCCCCGGCATAGAACTGGAGACGCCGTCCCACGCCCTTGCGCTCGGCGTATTCCTCGAAGATCGGCTGTACGACGGGCAGATCCATGCCGCCGCCGGTGAGGTGTTTGTGCGCCGACGCAATCTCCACGGCCACGCCGCCCTGCGCGCAACCGACGTCGATGAAGGTGCGGTATTTCTTCCACGGAAACTTTCGGGCGATGACCTGTGCCGAGCCGATGCTGAGACCGGTCATGGCCTTGAGGAATCCCTCGAGCCGCTGCGGATTCGCGTAGAGCGTCCCGAAAAAGTCTTCGCCGGTCTTCACCTCGTTCTGCGGCTTGCCGGTGCGGAGGCCCTCGGTGAGCGACCCCCAGAACCGGTACAACCGCGCGTTGGACATCTCCAACATGCCCCCCATGTACGACGGCTTGTTCCGATCGAGGAACCTCCCCGTTTCGGCCGTGTTGGCGTAGCGCGTCCCGGTCCGTTTCAGCATCCCCAACGCAACGAGCGCGTCGAAGAAATCCCGCGCGCTCCGCGGATGCAATTGCAGTCGCCTGGTCAATTGGCTCGCATCGAGCGGCCCGTCGGCCAAGGCGGTGAACAGCCCGAGTTCGACGGCGCTGAGCAGCGTCTTCGATCCCCAGAACGCCATGCCGAGTTCCATGATTTTCGCCGGAGAGAGGTGTCGGGTTGCCATGGCGCCATCCTTTCCTGAAAAGAGCCGGCAGCAGGCTACCCCCGGGCCCGTCGCCTGTCAATCGGGGGGACCAACCCGTTGGAGAAACGGGGTATGCAAAGTCGCGCCCGGCAGGCGGTCATGCGGCGCGAATCCTTTTCTCCTCCCGCGGCTCTGAGGAATAGGACTTGAGGGCTGTGTATTTCAACAGACAGGAATTCTTGGTAGAGTGAACGTCACACCGAGTTCGTACCTCCTTGAGGACATGAAAATTTACCGAGCGTTTCGTATGAACGACGCATTCCGCCGGACTGTCTCCCCGTCTCTCCCCCTGCTTTTCGTCGTGATCCTGTCGTTCACGTGGGCGGCGGTTCCCGCGACGTTCGCGGGCGAGAGCCCATCCGCATCGGAGGAGGCCGTGGCCGAACATGTGAAGCTCGTCTGGGAGAGCGGGGCGATCAACCCGGCGCTCGGGATTCTCGAAGAGGCGATTCAAGACCATCCCCGCTCGCTCAGCCTGCATAAGCTCCGGGGCGATATCCTCTCGACCGTACGGGGTCCCCGCGAAGCGGTGGCGGCCTATGAAACCGCTCTGGCCGGGAAACCGGCCGCATTGGACGTCCGCTGGGCCAAATGGAGCGTCTTGGCCCGGTCGGGAGAGGGAGAGGAATCCGTCGCCGAGTTGCGCCGCATCGCCGAGATCGACGCCCGGAATCCTCTGATTCACCTGCGCCTCGCGCAGGAGCTCCGGAAGCTCGACCGCCTGGAGGAATCGCTGGTCTCGTACAAGAAGGCCGTGGAACTGGTTCCGGAATTGCTCGGTTGGCGGCTGGCGCTCGCCCGGGCGCGCTTCGACGTCTTGGACTATCAGGGGGCGGAAGCGGATGTCCGCCACGTGCTGAACTCGATGTCGCCCGGATCTCCGCTCGAGCTCCCCGCGAAGAATCTCCTGGCAATCATTTACGGAGAGAGCCAGGAACGGGGCAGGCGGTTCGAGCCCGTACTGACCCCCAAAGGCGTGACCGAAGCCCAATTGAGAGAATGGGCGTTGATCCGCGCGGACGGATGGAGACTGTTCGTTGCCGGCCGGTATCTGGAGGCCGAGCAGGTATATCGCAAGATGCTGGCCCTCAATCCCAGAGACCCGTCCGCCACCCATCAATTGGGGCTGACCCTCATGCAACTGGGCCGGTGCAAGGATGCGTTGGCCGTCTTCGGCACGATCGCCAACCTCGATCCGAGCGACGATGAATATACGGATACGGTGTTCCGGATGGGCCAATGTCTGGTGGAATTGGAGCAGTGGGAGGACGCATTCGTCCACTTCCAAACGCTCTATGACACGGCCCTCGAATTTGAAGAAGCCAACAAGGGAATTCAGTTGCCGCCCGGAACCAGAGTGCTGGACAAGGCCAAGTTGACCCGGTGGCTGGACAAGATTCGCCCCCATGTGCCGGAACTGGCCGATCTGAAGTCGAATCCCGCGGCAGACAGGACTGCGCCGGTCGATCCGCCGGATTCCGCGATCGCCGATCCCGAAGAAGCGTTGTTGGCAAAGGCCGCCGAGCGGATGAAACCCCAGACAGCGTTGGATCAGCGCACGTCACTGATGGGACGGGACGCCGATTTCAGCTGGTTCCGGTTTGTCATCCCGGCGGGCAAGGTCATGCGGGACGACTTTCCCACCGGCGCCCACGAGTTTATTCCGCTGAACCCGGGCGACAGCTTTCCGGCCACCCAACAGGACATTTATCTGGTGTTCGGACTCGTCTCTGCCTCGTACGATGCGGTGCCGCTGACCGCGCAATGTTTCCTGGAAGCGTCCGAAATGGCCGGAGAACCCCGCGCCGTCGCGCAGGACCGCGTCACCATGTCCATGAGCGACCAATCCGGCTACTTCATGCTGTCCCGTCCAAAAACCGGATGGACGCCGGGCCTCTACCGCTGCGGGTTGTTCGAGGGTGAACGAACTTCCGCCTACACGCAGGCCGACGAAGTGCGCTTCCGGATCCTGGAGCCGAGGCACCCCTCGTAGCCCGCCCTGGAATCCCGGCTTCTACGCTCGATCCGGAGCGGCCGAGCCGACAGCCGGCGGGAGGCTGATCAAGAGGACGACGGCCAACACACGGAATCTGCCGCCCCGGCGGAGCCGCCGGTCCGGCCAGGTGGACCGGCCTAGAGCGCCGTCGCGCGCCGAGCCGTCCCCCACAGCCGCTTACGCCGCTTTTCTCGCCGCGTCCACGCTCCAGATTCCCGAGCCGTGAGCCGAGATGTACAGAAACACAAAACAGTACAAGGCGGCGAGTTCCCCCATGTTTTGAATCGGCAACGGAGCCTGCATGCCGTGGACCATCCAGTACGCGAACGCCATCAGTCCGCTGCACAGAAACGCCGCCCATCCGGTGAACAGGCCGATCATCACCAGCGTACCGCCCACCAATTTGATGGGGCCGGCGAC
>DIHJ01000061.1:58581-95838 GCA_002420105.1 Nitrospira sp. UBA5699 | reverse complement strand
GGGCCGGCGACAGGCTACTGGCTTTGCCCAAATCTGTCAACGCGAGGGAATGAAGCAGCATTCTCCGAAGAGGAGACGCGGACGGGATCATCCGCCCGGACCGCAGGGCTCTTCGATCCGAACGAGTTCCCTATCTGATCCGGGTTGCGACGGCGGCGCCGACTCGCGCCGTGACAATTGAAGGAACGGCGAAGATGCCGAAGGTGACCAACCCGAGCGGCCAGAGATTGCCGAACCCTTGGGTGGTAAACAACCAGACGGCCTGCCCCAACAGAGGAACCATCCCCCATCGCCACGACCTCGCCGGCTCAACAAAACCGAGGATACCGGCAACGAGACAGAGCGTCGGAATGCCGAGCGTAAAGTACAGTTCGGAGTCCCAGGCCTCCCTCCGGCCGGAGAACGCAGCCACGACAATCCAGACCAGGACTCCGGAAAGCAAGGCGGTTCCGTACAACCCATACTCTTTCTTCATCAGGGAAAACCCTACGCCCGAACGGAGCACGCGTCAAGCACGCCGCGAGAACCGGCGGGAGGAACTGATCGGAAGGACTGCGCCTCCGCCCTTTCTTCCGCCCGAGTCCGGTCGTGACGCAGGTTCATACGAATGCCAGATACCCGGCCAACAGAATGCCGACGATCGCCAGCGAAACAGAGAGAAAGGAAGTCAGCCACGGCAGGCGCAAGTTCGGAATATCCTCAGCCGGAAGAGAGCTGACGTACAGCCGATGATTGCACAAGGCGCCCAGTATGACGGCCGCACCCAACATAACCAGGACAATCCCGAGCAGCTCGGACAGCCAATGGGAATGAGGTGCCGCGCCGGACAGGCTCGAGACAGACACGAGGTCCAGAATGAGTCCGAATCTCGCCACGACGAAACCGAAGGCCATCATCGTGAGGCCCGAACGCACCCAGGCCAGCAGCGTGCGTTCTGCGGCAAAGAATACCCGCGGGTCCGACATTGTCCTCCTCGCTCCCGTATCGCAGGTCGCACGGACGCCGCGGGCTCCCTGCTGTCGCGGCGTCTCTCCCGGCGGACTCTAGTCACAGACTCCGGAGATGTCAATTCCGCCACCCGATCCGGAGTACAATAGACCTATGTACCGATCGGCAGTCTTATTCGCAATCCTGGAAGCGGCATGGCCCACGACGCTTCCTGCGTCCGACGAGTTGCCGCCCCGGGTACCGGGATTCAACGAACGCTTGAACGAGGCGCTGGGCACCGAAGACGGAGTCCAGGTCTACATGGACCCCGAGGGGAATGTCGGCACCCTGTTCGATCCGCCTGGGGGTGAGCGACGCACCACCGTCCAGCCGCCGCAGAGTCCGTCGATCAACCTGGGCCCGCCGCTTCAACTCCCCAATACTCCCTCGCCTATCCCGCAACCGGTTGCTCCCGTTCAACCGCCGGCTCCGGATTTTCCACGAAAGGCGCGATAGTGCCGATGCGGCGCACCGCTCACCGGATCACATGCGGGAAAAGGGCCTTCTTATTTTCCCGGTTCGGTCCTAAAATATCCTCCAGGCCCGGAGCGTGCCCATGCCGTTTCACCTCGTTGCACTAGGTTTGTTCGTCTTCTTGATGGGCGTTTCCGACGCCGGCGCCTCCGGCAGGACCGCCAGGGACAAAGACGATCTGATCGGTCCGGTTCGATCCGTCGTGACCATGACACCGGGCTTTTCAGAATCCGAAACCTATGACCGCACGGGTCGTCTCATCGAGGCGGTGACCTACGAACAACGCGGGAACAGCTCGACCCGCTACGTATTTACCTATGACGAGCGGGGAGCCCTGCAAGAAGAGCTCGCCTACGAGGCCGGCCTGACCCTCCTCTACCACAAGCGGTTCGCCTACGCACAAGATTCCTCCGGACGGCAAACGGCCGTTGTCGCCGCGTACCGGGACGGCGAGTTTCACGACGCCGAGTTCTCCACCTACGACCGGTCCGGCCGGCTCTCCGAAACGCTTCACACCGACGGAACCCTGGCGAGCAGAAATCTGTTCGACGTCCTCGGACGCATCCTTTATTCGGCTCGTTATCGCGACGGGCAATTGCTCGGTGAGTTGGCCTGGACCTATGACGGCCAGGGAAGATGGCTCGCACTGACCAGCTACGACCCCGGCGGAGCCGTCACGGGAAAGGTCGTGCACGAGTATGACGTGACCGGACGACGCAGCCGGACCACGACCGAACAGTTTCGCGCGGACAGGCCGGGGAGATGGATTACGACCTATGAGTACGATGGCGCAGGCAACTGGATCAAAGAACAGACGGTGAAGGAAGCCGGCACTCCGGCGGAAGCCGACATGACCGTGAGCCCTGCGGCCAGAATGCGCGTCATCGATTATTACGATACACGCTAGGGGCCGCATGCGGGCGGAGGGTTTACAGATCGCGGTACGACCCACGTTCCCGTTTGCCCGAAAACCGGATCGGAGTGCCCCTGCTTGACATGTGCGGTAAAAAAATGCACCATTTTGGCTTATACAAAGAGGCCGAGCATGGAATCGGGGTAGCCCTCGAAGATCCAACGCGGCTCAGTCGTTCCGGTACACCACAACGCCCTCACGGCAGGATCGCGCCGTGAGGGCGTTCGCGTTTCAGCACCCCTCATTTCCCAAATCGCACCTTCACATCCTGTCAAAGGAGGAGTGTATGAGACCGGGACTCAGCCTGCTGATCGGATTGGCCGTCTCGTCGCCCGCTATGGCTTTCGCAGAAGGAGCCGGAGGCAGCTATCGCGGCATCGCCACGATGTATTACACCCTCATGTGGGGCATCCTCTGCTACGGCCTGTACGACACCTTCGGGAAAACCGCCCTCTATGTCGGCGCGCCGTTGTTAGCCATCGGCACCTATTTCATGCTCCCGCCCGGATAATCGCGAGACCGCCGCGCTGAGGGAGACGCCCTGCGTCTCCCTCGGAATCAGGTTGCAACAGGAAGAAGCCGCAAACGCTCCCCGACAAGCACGAACCGATGTTCCTTACGGCTCATCCGCTGGAGAAGCACGTCAAACGTAGATGAGACGGATGATGGATTTCTCCTTCCGTTCGCGCTAGCCTAAGCACTCTGCTCCCTCTAACATCCATTTTGCGGAGGAGGAAAGAATGACTCGATACATTCTGCTCGCCATCCTGGCCGCCGGTGCTTTCATTGCGCCGACAGGCGCCACTGCGGGCGACAAGCCGTCCAAGAAAGGCGCGGCCGTCAAAACGATGTCCGAGAAGGACCAAGCGGCGCTGGCGTTAAGCGCCGCGCCGGCACACATCGCGAAAGAGGCCGGAATCATGATCTACGGCGCCGACGGCAAGCTGACAGAATCCAAGAAAAGCGCCAACGGTTTTACCTGCATCCCAACCGTGATGAACCTCCCGGACCCCGACCCCATGTGCATGGACGCAGCCGTTCATCAATGGATGACCGACCTCATGAACAACGCCCCGAAACCGACGAACACGGTGCCCGGCATCGCCTATATGGCCCGCGGCGGCTCGCATTTTGAAAAAGACGGGAAAGTCGTCATGTCAGGAGACGGAGCCAAGGTCGTGAAAGAGCCCCCGCACTGGATGGTCATGTGGCCCTTCGACGCGGCAGCCACAAAACTCCCCACCGCCCCGAACCCCTCCGGCGTCTACATCATGTTCGAAGGCAGCCCCTACGCACACCTCATGGTGTACCAAGACCCCAAGAAGATGAAGTGACCGCGCTCACGCCGTGCAGAAGACCATCGGACTCTCTGCACGGCAGCGACTTTCTGAGAACAATGCGCCAAGAAGGCGGACGGCGGCAGGATCAAGCCGACAAAAGCGACGACTTGCCTCCCGGAACACTGAATAGTATCTTTACGCAAGCCGGCTGGAAAAGGGAAGCACTCTGACATGCGTTATGCCACTGTGATCGAGAAAGCTCCTTCAAATTGCACGGCGTATGTTTCAGCTTTACCAGGATGCATTGCTGTATGCACTACTGTGTCAGGGACCGAATCCCTCCTCCGGGAAGCCATCGAGCTTCATCTGGAAGGTCTCAAAGCAGACGGCCTTCCTATCCCCCCGCCCAGCAGCCAAGTCGAATACGTCGACGTTCCGGCCTAAGCTCTCGTCGCAAACAGCTCTCCCTTTCCTCCTCGGCCATACGCTTTTCTATCTTCGGATGCAGTGGGCAGTCAGTTGGGCCGGGACAGCTCTCTAAAGTGAACGAACAGCGCCATTAACTTAAACATCCGATTGGTCCTGCATGTCGCCTTCCACGAGCACGGGGAGCGACCAGGCCGCCATCCCCATCCCTCTGGAATTTCTCCCGTCACTTCTGGAATTTCTCCCCAACCATAACCCCGTCAACCGTCAGTCGTTATTCGTCAATCACTTGACTATATTTTCATAACTATATGTTATCAATAAATTTTTTTCACTTTCAACTTTCACATCTTCAACCCGGCACATTCCCTGCTGATGTCTTTCACCAATGCCGACCCATGCCTCCATCTTATTGATCGACGACAGCCCGGGCGAATGTGAGTTGTTTCGAACGGCGCTGACTCAGACCGGTCTCGATGTCGTGCTCTATACCGAACAGGACGCGGATGCGGCCTGGCATTTCCTGAGCAGTCGAGCCGGACATGAGCCGCTGCCATCGATCATCCTGCTGGATTGGCATCTGCACAAGATGCATGGAGATGAGTTCCTGAAGCGGCTCCGGGCAAACCCTCACGTCGCCGCGATCCCGGTCGTCGTCTTTACCACCTCGGATGATGCATCCGATCTGTCCACCAGTTACGCCCTTGGGGCGAACGGATATGTCGTCAAACCGGACACGTTCGATCAGCTCGTGGCCTTCGTCGCGGCCCTCTGTCGGTTCTGGCTGCAGTGGAACCGTGTTCCCCAGATGAGCGAGAGCCGATGCTGACACGCGCCGCCCTCAAGAACCCCTACGCCGTCTTCGCCATCTGCATGATCGCGCTCATTCTCGGGGCGGTCTCGTACAAGAAGATGCGCGTGGACATTTTCCCGGAGATCAAGATCCCCTCGATCCTCGTCACCACGTTCTACCGCGGCATGAGTCCCAGCGAGATGGAAGGAGCGATCACGCTCAAGATGGAGCAGCGCTTCGTCGAAGCGAGCTATGTGGAGCACATCGAGTCACAGTCGCTCGCCGGCATGAGTTACATCAAGGTCTTCTTCCAACCGGAGTACAGCATCGACTCGGCACAGTCCGAGTTGACGAGCCTGGCTTACAGCATCATCCGCCTCCTGCCGCCCGGCGTGTATCCGCCGTCCGTGTTCAAGTTCGGGGTGGCCAGTCTGCCGGTAGGACTGCTGTCGGTCAGCAGCGACACCCTCGGTCCGAAAGAGATCCGCGACCTCGCGTACTTCACCGTGCGCCAGCAGATCGCCACGATCCCCGGCATTTCTTTCGGACCGCCGCTGGGAGGCAAGGTCCGCCAGATCACCGTATTCATGGACCAGCAACGGATGCTGGCCAGAGGAATCTCCCCATCCGATGTGGTCAAGGCGATCAACGCGCAAAGCGCGATCATTCCGGCGGGCGACATCAAGATCGGCGATCTGGATTACTATGTCTATTCCAACAGCCTCATCGACGTGGTCGAAAAGATCAACGACATCCCGATCAAGGTGGTCAACGGCACACCCATCCTCGTCCGCGACATCGGCACGGCGGCGGACAGCGCCGCAATCCAGACCTCGATCGTCCGGGTCAACGGCCGCGAGGCGACGTATATTCCGATCACCAGACAGGAAGGGGCCAATACGCTGGAGGTCACGGACGGCATCCGCGCCAAGCTGCCGAAGCTGACAGAGATTCCCGCCAATACGTCGGTGAAATTCATCTACGACCAGTCCCTGTACATCCGTCAGGCCATCGCAAATCTCCAGAAGGAAGGACTGCTGGGCGCGGGTCTCGCCGGGTTGATGATCTTCCTGTTTCTCCGCAGCATCAAGGCCGCCCTGGTCGTGGGCCTCGCCATCCCTCTCTCATTGACATCGGCGCTTGTCGCGCTCTATTTGACCGGCCAGACCGTCAACATCATGACCCTGGGCGGCCTGGCCCTCGTCATCGGCACACTCCTCGACAACAACATCGTCGTGCAGGAGAACCTGCATCGACACCTGGAGATGGGCAAGGACGGCCGTTCCGCCGCCGAAGACAGCGCGACCGAGCTGACCCTGCCGATCCTGGTCGCGACGATCTGCATTCTGATCGTCTATCTCCCGATCGTCTTCTTCTCCGGGATCATCAGGTACCTCTTCGTGCCGCTGGCGATGACGGTCGCGTTCGCCATGCTTGCCGACTATGCGGTGTCCATGTCGGTCACGCCGGTCGTGCTGGCACGGCTCTATCACCGGGGGCACGGGGACGGATCCCAGGAGAACGCCGATTCGAAAGACTGGTTCCGGTTCGTCCTGGCCGTCTACGAGCCGCTGCTCCGCACGGGCGTCCGGTTCAAAGCCGTCGTGGTGATCGTAGCCCTGCTTGCGCTGATCGCCACCGCCACTCTCCTCCTCCCCAGGCTCCACAGCGAGTTCTTCCCGAAAGTCGATGCCGGCAACTTCACCATGACCGTCATCGCGCCGGAAGGTTCGAGGATCGAGAAAACGACCGCTATCGTGGCGGAAGTCGAGAAACTGGTGCAGGACACCATTCCGAAGCGGGACCTGGAGGAAATCGTCTCGAACACCGGCCTGTATTTCGGCGACGCCGCGCGCTTTGCCCCCAACACGGGCAACCATACGGCGTTCGTGCTCGTGAACCTCGTGACCGGCCATGAAGGCCGTACGGACGATTACATCGCCTCTCTGCGCGCCAAGATCCGCGAAACACTCCCCGGCGTGGAGGTCAGCTTCCAGACCGGCGGCATCATCAGCGACGTGCTGAATTTCGGGCTACGCGCGCCGATCGACATCCAGGTGAAGGGACCGCGGCTGGATCTGATCCGTCCGGTCGCCGAGGAAATCCGGGAGAAAGTCGCCCAAGTCGCCGGCACCACCGACGTACGCATCAAGCAGGGGAAAAACTATCCGGAACTCCACGTGAATGTGGACCGGGCGAAAGCCGCCTATTACGGCATCACGCAGGACCGCGTGATCGTGGACGTGATCACCGGCATCAGCTCCAACATCGCGCTGAGCCCCAACTTCTGGCTCGATCCCAAGACGGCCAACGGGTATTTCCTGTTGGCCCAGTATCCGGAACAGTCGCTGACGAAAACCGAGGATCTGCTGAACATCCCGGTCATCGGGGCGCGTACCCCCCTGAACCCGACAGCCTCCCTGACCGCCGGCGGGGCCAGCGGATCGACCGTCGCCCTGCAGAACACGCCCTTCGCCGGCCGCAACCTCGATCTCTCGAACGGCTTCTACGGATCCGCCGACGAACGGCGCGGCCCGCCGGTGCTGCTGCGGGACGTGGCCTCGCTCGAGATGACGACGGGGCCGGACTCGGTGGACCATTACGACCTGTCGCGCTTGATCGACGTGCTGGTCACGCCGGTCGGGAACGACCTCGGCCGCGTGGCCGGCGAGATCGAACAGGTGCTGGCCACAGTCACACTGCCGAAAGACGTGACGGTGGACATGAAAGGCGAAGTGGCCAACATGCGAGGCGCCTTCGGCAATTTCGCCCTGGCCCTGCCGCTCGCCGTCCTGTTGATCTACCTCGTGATGGTCGGACTTTTCCGATCCTTGATCGACCCTTTGATTATCTTGATCGCGGTGCCGCTCGGCTGGATCGGGACGATCCTGATGCTTCATTTCACCGACACGTCGGTGAACGTCGAATCCATGATCGGCACGTTGATGATGATGGGCATCGTGGTCTCGAACAGCATTCTGTTGGTGGACTTCGCCAACCGCATGGTCCATGCCGGCGCCTCGGCCGAGCGGGCGGTGCTGGAGGCGGGCAAACGGCGCATCAGGCCGATTCTGATGACGGCCCTCGCGACGATTCTGGGCCTGCTCCCGCTGGCGTTGGGATTCGGCGAAGGGAACGAAACCATGGTCCCGCTGGCGCGGGCGGTCGTAGGCGGGCTTGCCGTGTCCACCGCGATGACCCTGCTGGTCGTACCGGTCATGCATGCGGTGGTCTTGGGACGGCACGAACGCCCGACGCATCAACCGGGTCCGGCCAATTCTGTGGAGGGGATCTAACACGATGCTGACCCGGCGCGGGAACCTGGTGCTCACGCTGCTGATCTTCCTCGCCGCCTGCGGCCGGGAAACACCTCCTCAACCGTCACAACCGGGAGCGGCGAGTCCGGCCGAATCCGCCAAGCAGGAGAGCCGAACCGGCGCACAGGAACCGCAGCCGGTGGACGTCCAGGTCGTCAAGCCGGCCAGACAGGACCTGACCTATACGATCACGCTCCCGGCCAACATTTCGCCGCTCTATCAGACGACGCTCTACGCCAAGGTCTCCGGTTATCTGAAATGGATCGGCCCGGACAAGGGTGACCGCGTGAAGAAGGATCAGATCGTCGCGATCATCGACGCTCCCGAAGTGGAAGAGCAGTACCAACAGGCGGTCGCGGACTACAAAATCAAGAAGATCACGTTCGAGCGTTTAAACAAGGTCTGGAAGGAATCGCCGGACGTCATCGCCAAACAGGACGTGGACGTCGCCGAAGCCGCCTACCAGGGCGCGAAGAACCTCATGCAGCAGCGGGCCGCGCTCCGCGATTACACGAAAGTGCGCGCGCCCTACGACGGCATCGTCACCGCCCGTTTCGCCGACCCCGGCGCCTTGATCCAGGTCGCCACGTCTTCCGCGACGAACGCCATTCCCCTCTTCACGGTCATGGATCTGGATACGGTGCGCGTTTATGCCAACGTGCCGCAGGACGATTCACCCTGGATCGTGCCGGGCAAGACCAAGGCCGCGGTATCGGTCAGTGAACTTCCGGATCGATCGTTCGCGGGCACGATCACTCGCACGACTCTTGCCCTCGATCCGTCCACGCGCAGCCTGTTGGTCGAGATCGATCTACCAAATCCCGACCATGCACTTCGCCCCGGGACCTTCGCCGAGTTGACGCTGAACCTGAGGGAGATCCCCGACGCGCTGGTCGTCCCCCCGCAGGCCGTCATCACCGGTCCCAAAGGCAAATCCGTCTTCGTGGTGGAACAAGGACGGGCACGGTCGGTGCCGGTTCGCACCGGCATCAGCAACGGCCGATGGATCGAGATCGTACAGGGTCTTGCGGGCACGGAAGCCGTCGTGGTCGTGGGGAAAACGAAACTGACCGACGGCGCCCCGGTGCGCGAAGCGCCCTATAGCCTCCCCGCCGGGACCGCCGCGGTCCAGAAGTTCGAACGCCGCACAGCCGCGGGGCCTGCCGCCCCCTCGGCGCGGCACGACGGCGTCCGGGGGCCTTCCAACCTGGCCCGATAGCGATGCGGCCGAGCCGCACCGTGCCGTTGGCATGGACACGGCACTCGCAGATCCCCGGCCGATCTATCGTCAACCGACCCGGTGACCGAAAGGAACCGAAATGAAGATGATCATTGCGATCTTCAGACAAACGCTGGATGAAGATATTCGTCAGTTGCCGGACGAACTTAATCTGAAAGCCTTTACCGAAGCGCCGAAAGTTCTCGGCATCGGCGAGGCCGGGCAAGCGGCCGACACGCTGGCTCAACCCGGATTCAACTCGCTCATTCTTTCCGCGCTGGAAAACGATCAAGCCGATCAGGTGATCGCCGGGCTCCGAGCCTTTCGCGACACGCTGTCCAGGAATCAACAGGGCGCCAAGATTCCGCTGCGGGTGTTCGTGCTTCCGTGCGAACAAGTCGTGTGACCGCGCCATCGCCCGGAGGGGGTTTTTACTTGCATAACCAAGCGAGTTTGGGAGAATCGCTCACATGATCCAGAGCGCGCTCAAGAATCCGTACGCCGTCGTCGCGATCAGTCTGATCGTGGTAATCCTCGGAGCCATTTCCTTTCAGAACATGGTGGTGGACGTGTTCCCCGAGATCAATCTCCCGGTCGTCGCCATCGCCACGTTCTACAAAGGAATGGGACCCTCTGAGATCGAGGGTGCGATCACCCTCCGCCTGGAACAATTGTTTCTTCAGGCCTCCTACGTCGAGCACGTCGAATCGAAATCGCTGCCCGGCGTCAGTCTCATCAAGGTGTACTTTCAGTCGAGTTACAACGTCAACGACGCATTGTCGGAAATCACCAGCCTGACCTATTCGGCGTTGCGCTATCTTCCGCAGGGCGTATTCCCACCGATCATCATCAAGTTCGGGGCCGCCAGCCTTCCGATCGGCACGCTCACGGTCAACAGCGACACACGCACCGAGAAGGAGGTACGGGATCTGGCCTATTTCACGGTGCGCCCCCAACTGGGAAACGTGCCCGGCATCTTCGTGGCCCCGAGTTTCGGCGGAACGGTCCGGCAGATCTCCGTCTTTCTCGACCAGGAACGCATGCTGGCCCGCGGCCTTTCGATCAATGAAGTCGTGGGCGCCGTCAACGCGCAAAGCCTTCTGCTCCCGGCCGGCAACGTGAAAATCGGGAACTTCGATTACAACGTCTACACCAACAGCATGATCAAATTCGTCGACGACATGAACCAGATCCCCATCAAGGTGACCAACGGAGTTCCGGTCACGCTGGCGGACGTCGGACGGGCGGTCGATTCCACGATGATCCAGTCGAACATCGTGCGCATCAACGGCAACCGCTCCGTGTATCTGCCGATTCTCAAGCAGGCGGGAGCCAACACCCTCCAGGTCATCGACGGCGTGAAGGAGGCACTGCCGAAGCTGCTCGGCATCCCCAAAGACTTGTCCGTCAAACTCATCTTCGATCAGTCGCTCTACGTCCGGCAGGCCATCAAAACGCTCGAACACGAGGGACTCCTGGGAGGCGGCCTGGCCTGCCTGATGGTCCTGCTGTTCCTGGGCAGTTTCCGCTATACCCTCATCATCGCGCTGGCAATTCCTTTGTCGGTGCTGGGAGCCTTCGTCCTCCTCTACTTCACCGGCCAGACGGTCAATCTCATGACGCTGGGCGGACTGGCTCTGGTGATCGGCACCCTCCTCGACGACAACATCGTCGTTCTCGAAAACGTTCACAGGCACCTGGAAATGGGCAAGAGCCTGTACCAGGCGGCCGGGGACGGCGTGAGGGAGGTGGCGCTTCCCATGCTCGTCGCCATGATCAGTACCTTGATCGTATACCTTCCGATCGTATTTTTCACGGGCATCGTCAAGTTCCTGTTTGTACCGTTGGCCCTGGCCGTGGCCTACGCCATGATCGCGGCCTACTTGGCCTCGATGACGGTCGCCCCCGTCGCGATCGTAGCCCTGACACCGGCGGGACCGCACCACACGTCGGCGGAAGCGGGACATCCCACGCGGCTCTTCGACCGGCTCTTCAATCGATTCACGAATCGATACGAAATTCTGTTGCGATGGTGTCTCCGTCACAGAGCCGTCGTCATGATTCTGGTGGCCGGAACCTTTGCGGGCTCCATGCTCCTCACACCGCGCCTCGCCACGGAATTCTTCCCGAAGGTCGATGCGGGACAGTTCATTCTGAACGTCTCCGCACCCGAAGGAACCCGGGTGGAAAACACGGAAGCGCTCGTCGCCGAGATCGAAGCGGTCATCCGGGAGGAGATCCCTCCCGCGGATCTTGACCAGATTGTGGCGAACATCGGACTCCCGCAGGGGTGGATGGTGATGTTTACCCCGATCAACGGGCCGCATCAGGCGTTCGTCATGGTGAACATGACTCACGGACATCGTGAACGCACCGATGCGATCATCAACCGGTTGCGGACGCGCTTCCTCGACAAATGGCCGGGCATGAAGTTTTCCTTTCAAACCGGCGGGATCGTCAGCGACGTCATCAATTTCGGCCTTCCCGCCCCGATCGACATCAAAGTGAGCGGGCCGAATCTGCAAACCGTCGCGGATGCGGCCGCTCTCATCAAAGACGTGACCGCGCAGGTACCGGGCACCACCGACGTGCAGGTGAAGCAAGGCATGGAATACCCCGAACTGCGTCTTGAGGTCGACAGGGAGAAGGCTTCCTATATGGGGCTCAATCAACGCCAAGTCGTGACGGATCTCACCACCGGATTGAGTTCCAACCTACAGCTCAGCCCCGGGTACTGGATCGATCCGAAATCCAACAACGCGTACTTCGTCGTCGCGCAGTATCCGGAACAGTCCGTGGTCACGTTCGAAGATTTTCTCAACACCCCGCTCGTCGGCACGAAATCGGATCGCCCGTTGACGTCCAATGCCGTCACCTCGCTCGACCGCGGCAGCACCATGGCGCTGCAGCAGACGCCGTTCTCCCAGCAGCCGAACCGTCAGCAGCCCGGATCCGGGCCCGGCAAGCCGGTGTTGTTGCGGGAACTGGTCGAAGTCAAACGCCAGACGGGGCCCGAGGTCATCGATCACTACAACCTGCAACGGACCATGGATGTCCTGTCCAATGTGGCCGGCAACGATCTGGGCCGGATCGCCGGTCGGATCGAAGCCGCCTTAGGCAACCTCACGCTGCCGGAGAACGTCACGTTGCTCATGAAGGGCGAGGTGGACAGCATGCGCGCCGCCTTGAAAGGCTTCGCCGGCGTACTGCCGCTGGCGATGGTATTAATCTATCTGGTGATGGTCGGCCTGTTCCGCTCCTATCTCGATCCCTTGGTCATCATGTTCGCGGTGCCGCTGGGATTCATCGGCGTCATCGGCATGCTGCTGGTCACACGTACCTCGGTCAACGTGCAGTCGCTCATCGGGACACTGATGATGATCGGGGTCGTCGTCTCGAACAGCGTCCTGCTGGTGGACTTCGCCAACCGCCGCATGATGGAAGGAATATCGTCCGTGGAGGCCGTGATCGAGGCGGGACGGTTGCGCATACGCCCCATCATCATGACCTCGCTCGCCACCATTCTCGGTCTGGCCCCGATGGCCTTGGGTTTGGGAGAGGGGAGCGAGGCCAATATGCCGCTCGCGCGTGCCGTCATCGGCGGACTCCTGGTTTCCACAGTCATGACGTTGTTCTTTATTCCCGTCTTGCACGCCAGCACACGCCGCCGTCCGGCGACGCCTCCGACGGAGAGCCCGTCGGGACCGGAGCAGGCGGGATGAAACAGTGCCATGGTCCAGGGCCGTTCGCCGAACGACCGGATTGACGGAGGCTGGCGTAGGACTATGGAAGGACGAGCCACCATGAAAATCCTTGGACTGACAGGAGTCGGTGCCGTCGGTATCGCCGCCTTGGGTCTGTTCCTCATGAAAGAACCCGATACGACGGCGACGACGAACGAAAGCGATCGCCCTCGCGACCGTGGAATCACTCTCGAGGACGGCACCGCGGAACGAACCGTTCAGGTTCTGAAACCGCAACGGCGGGACATGGCGAGAATACTGAGTCTTCCCGCCAATATTTCACCCTGGGCCCAGGCGACGCTCTACTCAAAAGTATCGGGCTATCTCACCGCGATGGAGGCCGACAAGGGTGACTGGGTCAAGAAGGGGCAACTCCTCGCGGTCATCGATGCCCCCGAAATCAAGGAACAGTATCAGCAGGCCGAAGCGCAATACGCCATCAAAGACGTCACCGCCCGGCGGCTGCAAAAGGTCTGGAGGGAGAATGCGGACGTGATCGCCAGGCAGGACGTGGACGTCGCCAAAGCCGAGGCCAAGGCCGCCCGATACCTGATGGATAACCGCCGCACTATGCTGGGCTATACCAAAGTGTACGCTCCATTTTCCGGGGTAATCACCGCACGCTTTGCCGATCCGGGCGCGCTCATTCAAGCCGCGACTACCTCGGCCACGCAGACCGCCCCCCTCTTTACCATCATGGATCTCAACAAGGTTCGCGTGTATGTCAGCATTCCCCAGGAAGCGGCACAGCTTGCGAAACCTGGTACGCCCGTGACGCTCAGTCTGAAGGAAGCCCCGGACCTGGAATTCCGCGCCGCCATCACCCGCACGACGCACTCGCTGGATCCGGCAACCAGGACCCTGCTCGTCGAAATCGACGTGCCCAATGACGACCGCCGGCTGCAACCCGGCATGTTCATCAACGCCAAGCTCCATCTGGAACAGCATCCGAACACACTCGCGCTTCCGACCTCGGCCATCCTACCGGCCGCCGGCGGTCAGAAAGCATCCGTCCTGACGGTCGAGAACGGCGCCGTCCGCCAGATACCCGTCACAACCGGCCTCGACGACGGCATCTGGGTGGAAGTGCGGGAAGGATTAACGGGCAATGAAGATGTCGTCGCGGTCGGCAAGGGCGGGCTGAAAGACGGCACTCACGTCAAGCCTTCACCGTACAATTTTCCGGCCGGCACTCCGGCAAAACAGAAGTACTAGGGGGAACCATGATACGTGACACGTTACATACAATGTGGAGCCCGCGCCACACGGAATCAGCGACCATTCCCGCGCGGCTCATCGTCGCCGCAGGCCTCGCCTTGGTGGGTCTTGCTGGGGGCCCTCTGGATTCGGCCCACGCACAACGCGCGCAGGATCCTCCGCCCACCATGTCGCAGGGACGCTTCCTGGCCGTCCAGGAGGCGATCGAAATCGCGCTCAAGAATCACCCTCTGGTTCAGGAGGCGAACGCCGGCCTCATTGCCTCCTCCGCAAGAACGGATCAGACCAGGTCGCTGTACTATCCGCAGGTCTACGCCAACGCGGACGGCGCAGCGGGCTCGGGAAGAATCAATCCCCGCTTCGTCACGCCGGCCGGCGGATTGCTGCAACCGAACCTCAGCCAATACACCGCCGGCCTGCTGGCCAGCCAGCGCATCTACGACTTCGGATTCACCAAGAACCTGGTCGAGTCGTCACAATACGGGGAGCGAGCTCAGGAACAGGACGTCAACGCGAGGCGGGCCCTCGTCATCGTGAATATGCAACGGAGCTATCTGAACAGCCTGAAACGCCAGCGGCTCGTGCGGATTGCCGAAGAAACGGTGCGCGAACGCGGCGTCATTACCAGCCAGATCGAAACGCTGTTCCGTCAACAGCTGAAGTCCAAGCTGGATCTCGACCTGGTCCACGTTGAACTGGTGAATGCGGAGTCGTTGTTGGTCCGCAGCCGGAACGATCTGAAAGCCAGTTTTGCCGAATTGAATCGTGCGATGGGCATCGCAGGCTCTGAGGATTACACGCTGGAGGACGTGGTGATCGATGTGAAAACCCAGCGGGCGCTCAATGATTTGATCAATGACAGCCTCTCCCATCCCGAACTGAAGCGGGCGAAGGAGCAGACAGCCTCCGCGGAGGCGAAGAAACGGGCCATGAAGAGCCAATACCTACCGACGGTATCGGCGATTGCCAGCGGAGGGTACTATGATACGTTCGACACCACCCGCAATGTCGCCACCGGCGGCTGGTGGGCGGCCGGCGGCCTGGTCTCCATGCCGATCTTCACCGGCGGATTGATCGAGAACCAGGTCAAAGAGGCGGCCGCCCAGGAGGCGGCTGCCCTCGCACAAAGCACCAACATCGAACAGGCGCTGACGCAGCAGGTAACGAATGCCTACCTCGACACCGTGACGTTCGCCCAACAGATCAAACTGGCGGAGGAACTGGTGAAGACTGCTCAGGAGGCACTGAACCTGGCCAAGCAGCGGTATAAGCTCGGACTCGGCTCTGTCGTCGAAGTCACGCAGTCTGAAGTCGGCCTTACCGCAGCGCAAACGAAACTCGCGGAAGCGCAATACGATTACAAGATCGCCGAGGTGACGCTGGCCTACGCGGCGGGCGGCAGCGCGCAATTGCAGATCGATCCGACGATGCGATAGGCCGGATCCCCGCCCGTGAGGGAGCCTCCGCGGCCCGGGGACGATGCGCGCGGCGGGCGGGACCGGTGGACGCCCTACGGTCTGTAGCCCAGGGCGCGGAGTTTGGCTTCCGCTCCCCGGCGCAATGCCTGCTGATCGGGACGGTTCGGATGGAGATCCAGGAACCGGCGCAACTCCCTGATGGCTTCCGCCCGGCCTCCGTCCGCTTCGAGCGCCTGGGCGAACTCGTAACGGAGCAGGGAGTCCTGGGGCATCATCCGCACGGCCAGCCGGTATTCGGCGACCGCGCCCGCCGGATCGCCTTTTTTCATCAGCGCACGAGCCAGATGGCGGTGCGCGGGACCGGATTGCGGATCGAGCGCGATCGCCTCGCGATAGTGCTCGATCGCCTGATCCACCTCTCCCAGCTCGAACAACGTCTGCCCCGCGTTGACGTGTGCGTCCACATTCTTGGGGTTGATGCCCAGGACCCGCCGGAACTGGCGGAGCGCCGCGTCGAGATCGCCGATTTTCAGGAACGTCAGGCCCGAATTGAGGCGCGCGGTCTGGTGCTCCGGGTCGCGAAACAACGCCTCCCCGAATCTGCCGATGGCTTCCTCGTACTGGCCCCGCTGCGCGTGGAGCACCCCGAGATTGTTCCGGGCCCAGACGTGCCCGGGAGCCCGCTCGATCACCGCGCGGTACTCCTTCATCGCCTCGTCGGTGTCCCCGTGCGATTCCAGCGCGAACGCCAGCTGGAACCGGAGATCGACGTCGTCGGGATTGCGGGCCAGCGCGGCCCTGGTCTCTTCGATGACGCGCGGCAGTTCGTCGGCGGCATGTGAGCGACCGATGCCGTCCGTCGGGAGCGATGCGTCCGGTGCGGCGCCGGAAGGCAGCCCCGGGGCGGGTGAGGATGCGACGTGCGGCGGAGGCTCTTGCGCGCCGATGAGGGCGCCCGTTCCCCAGAACAATGCGGCGCATGCCAAAAATCCCGACAGGCGGGCGGCGGCGTTCGCTGACGCGGTCGATGAGACTGAAGGCGTCATACCCTCATGATGTCCCACGGATGGACTGACACTCAAGCCGGTTACCGGATCGAGGCGGCGGCGACGGGGGGCTGCCCGACCAGGTCGATATTGATGACCAGTTCGTCCTTGTCGTTGGCCAGAAGCGTATCCCAGAGGCTGCTGCGTTGCCTGATCACGGCGTCGGCCGGTTGAAACGACAGAAAAAACCCTTTCGCCGCCGTCGGCCGCATCGGGTAGCGCCGGTCATAGATCATCCCGTAGGTCGGGATCCCATACACGATCTGCCAGTTCCCGAGAATCATGTGCAGCTCGTTCCCGCGGACGTACATCCCGCCGGAGGTAATCACCCGTTTGACCGAGGTCTGCGGTTGGCTGAGGTAAAACGTCACCCGCTCGTTATACGCGGCTCTGGTAAACGCCTCCGCTATCTGCGGAGCCAACAGCGCCACCTCCTGCTCCTTGAACGCCGGCACCGGAGGCGCCTCCCCTTGGATCCACTCCTGAATCCAGATACGCCGCTCCCGGACCGTCATCCCTCGAAGCACGCGGGCCACCTGATCGGCGGTGAAGACTTTCGGATGGGCGTGGTGTCCCGGAGGCCACTCGGGCAATACTTCGTCGTCGATCTCCAAGCGCACATAGTTGACGGGATCTTCATACACCGTGCGGAACGGCACGTGAGGAATCGCGCAGCCGAGGAACAGCGAGGTTAAGGCTAAGGCTAAGGCTAAGGCTAAGGACTCAGAGACTGCTTTCAGCCCCATACTCAGCCTCAACCTTAACCTTCCGATACCGTGACCGTCATTTCGACGCGCTCAAGCGGATTATCGCGGCCGTCGCGCTTCATGCCCACAACCTTGTCGGCCACGTCCATGCCGCTTACCACTTCGCCGAACGCCGTGTACTGCCAATCCAGAAAGTTGGCGTCGGCGACGCAGATGAAGAACTGCGAGCCGGCGCTGTCCGGGTCGTTCGCCCGCGCCATCGAGAGCACACCCCGCTTGTGGGGCTTGCTGTTGAACTCGGCTTTGATCTTATATCCGGGACCGCCCATGCCGTGCGAAGCGCGGTCGGCGCTCTTACTGTTGGGATCGCCGCCCTGAATCATGAATCCCGGAATCACACGGTGAAATGTGGTCCCGTTATAGAATCCCTCTTTCGCCAGCTTGATGAAATTCTTCACGTGCCCCGGCGCCACATCGTGGAAAAACCTCAGGACGATGTCGCCGATCGGCTGGCCCTTGCTCGCGACGGAAATGGTGGCTCTGGTCTTCTCGGTCGGTTCGGACATGCGTACGTTCCTTTCTCTCTTAACGGAATAAGAAGGGCGGCGGGGCCATTCCGCCCTCCAGCCCCTGGTTGATCGCCGTCCAACTCTTGCCGTCATCGTCGCTGCGAAACGCTCCGGCGTTGGTGCCGGCGTAGAGCGATCCGCTATCGGACTCGATGAGCACCTGCACCGCCATGCTCGTGAGCCCCTTGTTCAGCGGGATCCACTGGCGCCCCTTGTCGGTGGTTTTGAAGATACCGTGCCCGGTGGCGACGAACAACCCCCGGCTGTTGAACAGGATGCTGCGGATGGAATCGTTCGGCAGCGCTCTGCTGATGGGACGCCAGGTGGACCCTCCGTCCGCGCTCCGGAATACGCCGCCGTCGAACGTCCCGGCATAGATTCCGCCTTCGGGATCGATGGTCAGGACACGGATGAAATTCTCGATCATCCCTTCGTGATCTTTGAGCCCGTGGTGCATCCGCACCCATCCGGCCGAGTCCGCTTTGAATCGCAGAACGCCCTTGCCGGACGTGCCGGCGTAGAGCGTGCCGTCGGCTCCCCGCGCCAGCGCGTGCACCAGCACTTCGTCGAGGCCGCTGGTCACGACCGTCCAATGGTCGCCCGCGGCGTCAAGCCGATAGGCGCCGTCGGCCGTGCCGGCGTAGATGACGTCGCCGACGGACAGGAGCGTCTTGATCTCCTTGCGCTTCAATCCGCTGTTGACGGGTTGCCAGTTCTTGCCCTGATCTTTGGATCGGAATACCCCGCCTCGAAAGGTGCCGACGTAGACCGCCCCGTCCTTTCCGGTCACCAGCGACAAAATGAACGGATCGGTGACGCCCTGGCCGGATTTCGTCCAGGTCACGCCCCGATCCTCGCTGCGGAACATGCCGAGACCGAAGGAGCCGGCATAAATGACGTCGGGCCCCGCCGTCGTGAGCGCCTGAATGCTCGCGGCCTGCTGATCGAAGGGGCCCGGCACCGGGGCTCCCGGTTGGGCGCGGGCCGCATCGCACAGGCCGCAGACCGCCAGGAACACCGCCGTGATCGTGCGCGTGTACGACATCATCTGTGAACCCTCCTCACGGTCATCTTACCGGACGCGATGGCCCGCTGTCCCCATGGGCAGATCGGGGTCGAGCGGCAGCGTGACGTCGGTGGCGGTCGCACGCCCGAAGATCCGCGCCCCGAGAATGCCGATCTCATACAGGACCATGAGCGGCACGGCCATCAGCATCATGGTGAACAGCGTGGCATCCGGCGTGACGACGGCGGAAATGATCAGGGCGCTGAGGATGGCGTGTTTGCGGTACTTTGCGAGCACCTGCGCCGACACCACGCCGACGCGCGCCAGAATGGTGAGCACCAGCGGCAATTCGAAGGCGCAGCCGAACACCAGCAGGAACTTCACGTTGAAATCGATGTAGGTCCCGACGCTGAGCTGCGGGGTGATGTCCCGGTCCATTCCGAAGCTGACGAAGAAATCGATGACGAGCGGGAGAATGACCAGATTACAGAACACGAGGCCGAGCGCGAACAGCGCGCCGGCGAGCAGAAAGATCGGAATGCCCCAGCGCTGCTCCTTGGGGAGCAGCGCCGGCTCCACGAATTTCCAGAACTGGTAGAACGCCACCGGCAGACTGGCCAGGACCGCCGCGAGAAAGGACACTTTGATCGAGGCGAACAAGGCCTCCGTCGGTCCGTAGAATACCAGCTGATTGGGGAAGGGACGATTCAGCCACGCCACCATCTCGGCCGAAAAGGCAAACGCCACCATCAGCGACACCAGCACGGTGGCGCCGATGATGATCAGACGCTTCTTGACGGTCTGAATGTGTGCGGCCAGCGGATTGGGAATCGGCGGCATGCGTGCTGTTCCGGGTGCTGCCGGCAATCGATGCCACAGCCACCCTCCTCAATGTGCGGCGGTCTGCAATCCGTGGTCGCGATAGACCCGGATCATCTCCGCCATTTTGTCTTTTTTCGCCAGCTTCTCTTTCTGCAGTTGCTTCTTGGTCAATTCTTCGGCCGGGGTCAGCACATGGCGCTTCTGCAATTCGTTGAGCTCCAGGTCGAGACGATGGTGCGACTCCTCCAGTTCCCGGAATTCTGTGTTGGATTGGCGCAGCCGTTCCACGATCACATTGTCCGTCAACATGTCGTACCTCCTGGTTGAATGATTACTGCAGCGGCTTGCTGTGACCTCCCGCGTTATGGCGCACGGAGGAGCCGGCGTCCGATCTCAAGACAATCGGGTCCAGTTCCATCAACACGGCATCTTCAATGGGTTGGTTGTAATACTTCGGCCGGACGGCCACCCGGCGAAATCCGAAGCCCTGATAGAGGGTTTGCGCCGCGGCGTTGGAGGCGCGCACTTCGAGGACGGCGCGGGAGGCGGCTTGAGACAGCCCCGTTTCGAGTGCGGTAAAGACCAGGGATCTGGCAATCCCGCGATGCCGCATCGACTCGATGACCGCCAGGTTCATCAGCCGGACTTCCTCAAAAACGATCCAGTAACAGAGATACCCGACAATCGACCCGGCCGAAGATTCAGCCCCCTCTCTCTCCCTGGCCAACAGGAAGTGGGCGAAGGGGTTCCCGCTGAGCTCCGCCTCCAACATTTTGCGCGTCCAGGGGGCCGAGAAGCAAGCTTCTTCTATCTTGAGAATCTCCCCGAGGGATTCGGCTCCCGCCGGCTCGATCATCCAGGCGGCGCCCGTCATGCCTTCCGCCTCGGGCGTGCGCCCGTCAGGGCCGCTCGGCTTCTCAGTTTTCTCGCCACTTTTTCCTGCCGGCGTGCGACCGGGGACAGCCCGCCGGACTGCTCGTACTTCAGCTCGGCCTCGGGACGCTGAATATACAGGGGGCTCACGCCGACGCCGGCCTGCTCGCCCCGCTGAAGCCGGGCGATGCCGGCCATCCCCACGGAGACTGCAGAGGGCTTCATGTGATCCCTTGCCTCCGTAATCGTCGCCGCGCTTGCCGCGGCCCGGATTGCCGCTTCTTCCGTCTGCCACCCTTCGCCGTACAACGTGACCGCTCCGCTCAACTGTTTCCCCAGGACGGCCGGCGGGCCGACCTGCTCCGGGATGAGCCGTTCCAGCCGGTCCGCGCCCGCCCAGTGAAACCGCGCCCAATAGAGTTCTCCGCGGCGGCTGTTCAGCACCGGGCAGAGCGGCGCGGAGGCTCCTCTGAGATTCCAGGCCATGCCTTCCAACGTCGGCACGGCGACCAGCGGCAACCGGGTAATCGTCCGAAAACCCAGCATCGTGGCCAACCCCACCCGCAGTCCCGTAAAGGACCCGGGGCCGATCGACACGACGAGACCGTCGAGCGCGGCCGGCGAGAGGCCCGTCTCTTTGAACAGCCGATCGATGGCGGGGAGCAGCAACCTGGCATGCATGCCGCCGGCCTCTTGATCGCACCGCGCCAGCACCCTTTCGCCTTCGAGAATCGCGACGCTTTGCCAGGCCGTCGCCGTTTCAACCGCAAGGACTTTCATGGTCTGGTCGTCTTCACGCGGCTATCCACGGGCCAGTTCTCCGGGCTTCAACGTCGCGTTCGGAATCAATTCGTGAAAGGTGACCTGGACGCTGCCCTGCCCGCGGCCGTCTTCCAGGGAGATTTTGAAGGGGCGCAGCAGGCGCCCGTCGGCGACGGCGGGATCCCCGACCGCGCGGAAGTCCTCATAGTGAATGGTCGCGTCGACATCGCCGGCCTCCGTCAGCCGGTCCTCCTTCACCACCAGCAGGCCCTGCCGCTCGAACCAGAGCCGGCGATGCAGAATCATCGCGCCGTTGCTCGACGGACCGGACACGTCGAGCCGGTAGCGGTCTCCCTCTTCTATCAGTTTCGCCGTTTCGTTCGCCGCGATCGTCCCGGTCCCCAGAACGCCGCCCATGGCCCAGACGCTCAGCTGGAACGGCCGCGCGAGTTTGCCCATCTCGCTCATGTCGGCGGGGCTTCCCGACAGCACGCGCCCCATCGTCGGCAGCCGCAGCGTGAACTGACCGTCGGCCTGCAGAAATTCAAAGAGCTCGCTGCCGACGGCGGTAAACCCCCGCAGGCGCATCGCGTCGGGGCGGCGATAGTACACGGCGCCCTCCACACGGGTCGCGATCGGAATGATCCCGCCGCGGACTTTCGCGCTGAAAAGCCCCTTCATCGTCTGAATCGCCGCTTCGCGCTGACGCAGCAGGATCGCCAGCTCTTCCGCGGTCGCCTGCTTCAGATGGGCCGCTTCGCGCGGCGGAGTCGCCGCGCAGCCGGCCAGCAGAAAACAGAGAACGGCGACACGTGACACGTGCGGCGTGAGGCGCGTGAGCTGTCTAAGCCAACACCACATCGAGCGCCTCCCCCACTTCGCTGATCCCGATCAGCTCGATGCCGTCGACCGGTTCGACCTTGGCGAGATTGCGCTCCGGCAGGAGACAGCGCTTGAACCCCATTTTGGCGGCCTCGCGAATCCGCAACTCGGCCTGACTGATCGCGCGCACCTCGCCGCCGAGCCCCACTTCCCCCAGAACCAACAGCCCCGGTTCGACCGGCACTTCGCGCAAACTGGAGGTCACCGCGGCCACGATCCCGAGATCGATGGCCGGCTCATCGATGTGCATGCCGCCCACGACATTCACATAGACGTCCTGTCCGGATAAGTGCATCCCCAACCGCTTTTCCATCACGGCCAGCAGCAGCGAAACCCGGTTCAGCTCGACGCCGTTCGCCATCCGCTTCGGCATGGCGTAACTCGTCGAGGAGACCAGCGCCTGCAGCTCGACGAGAATCGGACGGCTCCCTTCCAGGCTGGAGACAACGACCGACCCCGTACTGCGCTGCGGACGTTCGGCGAGAAAGAGCTCGGACGGATTCGCGACTTCTTCCAGGCCGGAATCCTTCATCTCGAACACGCCGATTTCGTTCGTCGAACCGAACCGGTTCTTGACTGCGCGAAGAATGCGATAGCTGTGCCCTTTGTCGCCTTCGAAGTAGAGCACCGTATCGACGATATGCTCGAGGAGACGCGGCCCGGCGATCGCCCCTTCTTTCGTAACGTGCCCGATGATGAAGACCGGCACGCCGGCCCGTTTCGCGAACCACATGAGCTGGCCGGCGACTTCCTGAACCTGGCTGATGCTGCCGGGCGCCGACGTGATCTGCTCCGTGTAGACCGTCTGGATGGAATCGACGACCACGGCGGCCGGCTGAATCTCCTGCACCGCCTTGAGAATCTGTTCGAGAGAGGTTTCGGCGAGGATCAGCAGATGCGGATGCTCGACGCCGAGCCGCTGCCCGCGCATCTTGATCTGGCGGGGCGACTCTTCACCCGACACGTAAAGGACCGGCCCCTCCCGGGAGGCCAGGCGCGGGAGCGCCTGAAGGAGCAGGGTGGTTTTCCCGATGCCGGGATCGCCGCCGATCAGGATCACCGCGCCGGGGATCACGCCTCCCCCCAGCACACGGTCGAACTCGCTGATCCCGGTCAACCGCCGGTCTTCGCCGACGACCTCGATCTCGGCGATCGGCGTGGCCTTGGCCTGCGCCGTTTTCATGGCGACGGGACGACCCTTTCCGGTCGGCGCCTGCCGCTCTTCTTTCATGGTATTCCAGCCGCCGCAATCGGGACAGCGGCCGAGCCACCGGGGCGCTTGATGCCCGCAGGCCTGGCAGGAAAAACTGATCTTGGCCTTCATCAGCCGGATGCCTCGAACTCGGAAAAGTAACGAGCCTTATCATAGAGGAAAGGCGTGACCAAAAGGAAGGCGTGGAGCGGTCGGGACGGTCCGGTCCTCTTGTCGGATCCGGATCCCGGAGGGAGGTCACGGAAGGCGGGCGGGGCCGGGCACCCGCTACAATTTCTTGCGCACCTCCTTCCAGTCTTTGGCGATCTTGGCTTTTCTCGGCGCCTCGCCTTTCGCCGGTTCCGGCACCATCAACGCATCGAGACGGCGACGGAGGAACGCCTCGGCGAAGCCCTTCGACCGCCCGATTCCCGTTTTGATTGTTTTCCAGCCGGCCGCATGCAGTTCATCGATTTTGTTGCCCAGGGCCTCCTCACCCGGCGGAAGCACGAGCAGGTAGCCGGGCGGGAACTTGTGGGTCGCCAGCCAGTCTCGCGCCTCCACGCTCGTCCGAAACCCGTCCGCCGGCGCCGCCGCGGCGACATACACCACGCGGTAATAAAATTGCGTCAGCTTGCCGAGTTCATCCGCTGCACCGGCCATCGGCTTCCGCTCCGGTTCGAGCTTGGAACCGACGCCCGGGAGCGGGACCGGCGGCGATGCGTCCTCGATCAAGGCCGCCATCTCCACCACCAGGATCGGGTTGCGTTTTTCCCAGACGGCGAGATGACCCTGGCCCCCGGCCGGCGCCACGCGCGGACTGTTGCCCACTTGAACCCTGACGGGGACGACTCCCTGCGCTTTCGGCACATACGACAGGAAGGCCCTGCCGTCACCGCCGGTCATCGCCGTCGCGACCACGTTGCCGTCGACGAGCAGCTCGAGCGGCTCTCCGCCGAGCGCCGTCTCGGCGAGCAACCCCCTGGCGACCAGCTTGGCCTCCACGGTGGCCGGCTGGTGAGGCGACGCAAGGCCGTCCTTGACCAGGAGAAAGGCTGCGGATTTCTCCGCCGCGCCGGCGGGCCACACCAGGCCGAGCAGGATCAGGAGAGGGAAGATCCCGGTACGGCGGAACGCGTGAGACCGAGACGGCATGAATGCGCTGCTGCGTGGGCTCAGCAAGAGTGCGAACTAGGCCCGTAAGGCCTTCAGGACTTCGTCGGCGTGCCCGTCGACTTTGACCTTCCGGAACACGGCTTTCACCTTGCCGTCGGGATCGATGACGAACGTGCTGCGTTCGATGCCCCAGTATTTCTTGCCGTACATGCTCTTTTCTTTGTAGACGCCGTATGCCTTGGACACCGCCGCATCTTCATCGCTGAGGAGCGAAAAGGGCAGTCCGAATTTCTTGATGAACTTCTGGTGCGATTCCTTGCCGTCCAGACTCACGCCGAGAATCGTCGCTCCGGCCCGGACGATCTGAGACTCCACGTCGCGAAAATCGCAGGACTCCTTGGTGCAGCCCGGCGTGTCGTCCTTCGGATAGAAATAGAGCACGAGTTGTTTGCCCTTCAGGCTCTTCAGGGCGACCGGCTTGCCGTGCTGGTCCGGCAGCGAAAACTCCGGCGCCTTATCCCCTACCCCGACTTCTTTGGCCATGTGTCGATCCCTTCTCGGATGATGATAAGGTTATCTTGGTCCGCTTCCGATCGTCGGCCTGGTCGTTCCATACGGATGTTCTTTCGCCGGTTTGGCCGACTGGGGATTCCCGTACTGCCGGAGCGCCGGCGAATCCCAGATCGTCTTGTCGCCGGGAGCCAGATTCGCGGCCTCGATGAAATGCTGTCTGGCTTGTTCGGTATCGCCCAGGGCGTTCAAGGCGAGCGCGTAATTGTAGTGGGCCTGGCCCGACTGCGGAGCCGCCGCGAGCGCCTGCGAGAAGTAGTTCTTCGCTTCCTCGAACTGCCGGCCCTGATAGGCCTGCGTGCCCTGGTCGGTCGCCGTCACGGCCTGCACCTTGACGCCGGGCTCCAGGGCCAGGGGAACGAGCGGCTTCGCCTTTTCCTTCGCGCACGCGACGATCCCGATCAGCAGCAAGCCCGTTCCCAGCACCGACACATACTTCATCGTATCTCCCCGCACGTCCGCTCGATCATCCTTTGACGTGCTTTCGTGTTTCTTCCTCGAACGTTTTGCGATAGAGCACGTCCCACTCCGGGCTTCCTTCGACGATGCCCCTCGAATACGAAGCCAGCTTGGCCTTGACCTTCCGATCAATCTCCGCCTCCTGCGCCAACTCCGCGGCCAGAACCCGCTTGATCTCTTTCAACATCTGGCCGTCATCGCCCCGGACCGTCACCAGGGGGCTCTTCTTCACCGCCTGTAGAATCACATGCGACAGGTGGCTGGTTTTGTCTTCGCTCAACATCGGGAAGTCCGACATTCATCAACCGTCAATGGCCGTTCGTCTCGGACGGAAAGGCCTCCTCCGACCTCACCGATTGACGATCGGCCGTCGACGCCCTAGAGAATGATGCCCCGCTCGCGGACCAATTTCTGTTTGATCATCGTGAACATCTTCTGGTAGTCCACCTGTCCGCTTTCGATCTGGCGTTCATAGGCCTTGAGCAGCTGCCGGACCTCGGCGTTCAAGCGGTCTTCGATCGACAGTTCTTCCGTCACGGTATGGTCGAGGGCTTCCACAAAGGCCTTATGGGTGCCCGTGAGAGCCACATGCCCATCCTGGACCAGCCGCGTGGCCAGCGCGTCGGCCAGATGCCTGACCCGCTCTTTGGACAGCCGCATCCGTCACACCCGCTCGACGCGAATTGTCGACGCTTCCATGACGCGGCGGAACACGGTGGCGTCTCCGAGGATACGGCCGATGACGTTGACCCGGTCCGCCGGCACCGGATCCGGCCCCATACTCATCGGAGTGCGGCCGAAGAAAATCGCCAGCACCTGGCCGGCCCCCCAGAAGGCCAGATCCCCGACCTTGACATGGTTGGTGGCGGTTTCACGATGGTCTTTCACCCCGCCGAGCTTGAAATAAAATTCTTCCCCCCACGTGTTGATCGGCGCTTCCACTGGAAGCGCCGCATACACTTCCTGGGCGGTCTTGGTACCTTTGAGTTCCGCCTCGACCTGCACCGGCCCTACGGTAATACGAATTTTTTTGGCAGGCTCAGCCATCGGACCCCTTCAGACTCCTTGCCGTGACACACGCCCCGGTCGCATGAAAACCCGCGCCCGTCGCGGACTCTAGCTTGTTTAATCGGTGAAATCAAGGCTACAATCCGCCATCATATGCTCACCTCCACCTTCGTACTCCTGAAAGGAATCGGGCCCGGGACCGAACGCCGTCTCTGGCAGGACGGCATCGAGGATTGGGCTTCGTTTCTCAACTGCGCGACCGTTCCCAGCATTTCCGCCGCGAGAAAATCCTGGTATGATGAGGCCCTTGCCACCGCACAATCGCGGCTTGCGGCGGGTCAGGCGGATTTTTTCGGGACGTGCCTCAAGAGCCGCGAGCATTGGCGTCTGTTCGAGACCTTCCGCCATCGCGCGCTCTACCTCGACATCGAAACCACGGGCATGTCCGCCCGGGAGGGACAGGTCACGGTGGTCGGGCTGTATCGCAACGGGCGCATGAGCAGTTTGGTGCGGGGGGAGAACCTGACGGAGGACCGCCTCCAGGAGGAACTCGAACGCACCGATCTGCTCGTCACGTTTTTCGGCAGCGGATTCGACATCCCGTTCCTGCAAACCGCCTTTCCGCGCCTCAATCTGAAAAAACCGCATTTCGATCTCTGCTTTGCCGCCCGCCGGCTGGGACTGCAGGGCGGCCTCAAATCCATCGAGCGCGAACTGCAGATCGAACGGGATCAGACCCTCGACGGCCTGGACGGATGGGACGCCGTACGGCTCTGGCGACAATGGCGCGGCGGCGATGACGCGGCCCTGGATCTGCTTCTGCGCTATAACGCCGCCGATACGAAAAATCTCGAGCCGCTGGCCGAGCTGCTGTACGAACAGATGGTCGCCCGACACGGGCCGCCGTCGGTCGGCGCCGGCCGCCGGCCCATGCGGGCGACGCCCACGGTGCGTCCGTGAAAAACACCGCCAGATGGATCGGGGTCGGCCGGACGGAGACCGGCCATGTGCGCCAGTCCAATCAGGACGTCTTCGCCGCGATCAACAGCTGCAACTTCTGGGTCGTGGCCGATGGGATGGGAGGGCACCCGGCCGGCGATCTCGCCGCGCACATCGCCGTCGACGTGGCCACCCGGAAAGTCAAAGCGTTCGCGGCGACTTCCGGGCAGGGGCCCGAGGCGCCCGCGGCACAATTGGCGGAGTGCGTCGCCGCCGCCAACCGGGCCATTCACGAAAAAGTACGCGAAGACCCTGCGCTGAAAGGCATGGGCACCACCATCGTCGCCATGACGATTGCCTCCGAACCGGTCCCGACGGCTCACATCGCGCATTTGGGCGACAGCCGCGCCTACCGCTTTCACCGCGGAGCGCTCACGCAATTAACCCGCGATCACACGCTGGTCGCCATGTTGCTGGAACGCGGGCTCATCGACGATGCCACCGCGCGCGCCTACCCCGATCGGCATATCTTGGCCAAAGGGCTGGGCATGGGGCTGGAGCTGAGCCCGGAATTGACCTCGACCTCCCTCGCGCTCGACGATCTCGTGCTCCTCTGCAGCGACGGCTTGACGAAAATGCTCGACGACGACGCCATCGCCGTCGTCCTGGCGCGCGCCGAGAATAATCCCCGCCGCGCCTGCCACGACCTGGTGGACGAAGCGCTCCGCCGCGGGGGCGAAGACAACGTGACGGTCATCGTGTGCGCCCACACGACGCCGGCCAAGGCGGGCAGTCTGGCCATTGACAAGACTCTGCCGGCCATGTAGCCTCACGCTCTAGCCACGCGCTTCTTCCGTACGACATCAGTCATATCGATCAGTCGGAGATCCACGATGTCTTTGTCTATTCGTTCACTCCTGTTGTTCCTCTGCGCGACGTTCCTGTCTCCGGGGGCCTCGCCGAGCCCGGCTGCGGACGCCGGCGGCGCCGAAGCCGCGATTCGCGCCCTTATTCGGGCCAATGCCGAAAAAGATATGGCGACCCTCTCACGGCTGATGGCTCACGACGCCGACATCACCAGCTACACCATCGGCGGCCGGAAGTACGTCGGTTGGCCGGCCCTCGAGCGGGATATGCAGGAGGAATTCAATTCGGCGGCCAGGATCGAGATTCCCATCCGGGAATTGAAAGTCTGGACGAAGGGAGACCTCGCCTGGTACGCGATGGAAGTCGACTATATCAGGACGGTCGGCCAGGGCCGTGACCAACAGCGGGCCCTGCTCCCATTGCGCGAAACCGGCGTGCTCGAGCGCCGGAACGGACAGTGGGTCCTGCTCTCGTGGCACGAGTCGTTCCGCAACGCCGGAGGCGCCGTGACGCTGACCGATGGGACGCAGCCTGTTCCGGCGATGACGCGCACGTCGGGGCCCGCCAACGCCGTCGTACCCGATTTGAGCGGCGAATGGGACATTCTCGAAGTGGAGGACGACAAGCGCTACAAGGCCACCCTGGACAAGGCGGGAAACGGTCCCTATACCCAGCATGGCGGACGGTTCGTGACCACAAAATTTTCCGATCGCCTCTGGCAGGGAACGTGGCAACAACCGGGCAACGACCGGGAGGGGGGCTTCGAGGTCCTCCTCTCGGAGGACGGCACACAGGCCAAAGGCGTCTGGTGGTACACCAGAGTCGGCAACCATAAGAACATTCCGCCCAAGGAGCACGGCGGCACCTATCAGTGGAAGCGGCTCACACCGGTCCCCCCAGCGCCATGACAGCACGAGCCGACGGTCTGCGACGCAACGGTCTGACGCCTGCACACATACACCGACGACGATTCCATCATTTTTCACGGGGGGAGATTATGCTTTGGATAGCCTTGTTTGCCGTCACGCTGTTGTTCAACTCTCCGGTTCTTGCAGACGGCGGACATGACCATCATGCCGTCCCGACGCTCAAGAACCAGACGACGACGGTCGTCACCATTAAAGACAACACCGTGACGCTCACGTTCGGTCCGATCGATCTCCCCTCGAGCCATGACGGCGACCTGGCGGCCTCCATGCCCAAGCATGTCTTCCAGCTGCCGAAAGACATGTATATGGTGGGGTACAAATCCGCCGTCTTCACGAAAGACGGCAAGCCGCTTCCCAGGAATTATCTCCATCACATTCTGATGCTCAACAACGATAAGCCGAGCGTATCCTGCCCCGGCGAACCGCTGTTTTTCAGCGGAGCCGGACTGGAAATGACCGAAGCCCAGTTCCCCGAGGGGTACGGGGTGAAACTCGGAAAAGGGGAACACCTGATGTCGGTCGTCGCCTTCTATCACAAGGCGCCTCCGACAAAAGACGTCATGGCCAGCTTCACCATGTACATGGCGCCGGAGAACAAGCCCGTGAAGGAAATGGACGTCTATCAGGTGGGGGTCAACGTGGTGTGTTACAGCAAGTTCGCTCAACGCGGCCCGGACCAGACGGACGAAGGGATCGAAATCAAGCCGGGCGTGCAGGTGCACAGCGCCCCTCTGAAATTTTCCATGGACGGCTGCGTGAAATTCGCCTACCCCCATGGGCATGACGAGCTGCTGCTGATCGCGTTGGAGAACAAGACGAAAAAACAGACCCTGCTCCGCACGGTTCCCGACGTCGCGCTCGACGGCACGTTTCTCGAATTTCAACCGCATCAGGTGTATAAAGACGGCCGGGGGTTTCCGGTCACGAAGGATGACGACTACGAGATGGTCATGGTCCATCATCATCCGCTGCACAAACAGGACCTGCAGCACGGAATGGGCAACTATCTCCTCTACATGACGCCGGGCGCTTGTCCCGGCACGAAAACCGCCAGCGTCCAGTAACGACGTCGACTCCGGCTTGCGTTCCGAGCGCGCAGGCCGGAGCTTGCGCCCGGTCAATTCGCCCTCCGGCTTTCTCTCCTCCGTCTTCGGGCTGTCCAATTTTGTTCAAGCTTCCATTTCTGTACATCGGTCCCCTACCAAAGCGGGAGCCGATTCTCCGGAATCCTGCCTGGGTTTCTCTCTTCACCTGTGTTATGCACATAGCGACATCGAGCAACAGCTTTCCTCCTCCACTGCGTCCGACAGGATCGGTGTGTCCCGTATGACGGCGCGTGGAGCGTAGCCTGTCCGCTCTGGAATCGAGTGCGCTCGGGTGCGTGACAGACAACAGGGATCAGTCGATGCCGCAGAGCAGCCCGCTGACGATCCTCATCGTCAATGAACATGCCGAAGAGATCAAACTCGTCACGATCAGCCTGCGAGGGTTCTTCCCCGATTGCCGTATCGACGTCGCCTACTCCGCCGAGGAAGCCGCCGCCATGGCGACGGGACAGGAGTGGTCGATCATTCTGATCGACGACGGCTGCCTCCTCGAATCTTCCCCCTCGTTCATCGAAGGACAGCGAAGCCGGACGCCCTATGCCGCGATCCTGCTCCAGAGCGGACGGACCGACTCCGCCTCCGCGCTCCAGGCGCTTCGAGTCGGCGCCGACTATTTTCTGTGCAAGCATTCCCCCGCCTTTCTGACCGAACTGCTTTTCTGCGCCAGGGAGGGGCTTGAGAAGCGCGACCTGCGGCTGGCGGCCGACCGGTCGGAGATCCGCTACCGCCGGCTGGTCGACTCGCTCAACGACCTGTTCTACGAACTGGATGCAGAGGGCCGCTTCCTCACCGTCAGCCCGAAACTGCCCGCGCTGCTCGGCTATCGCCTGGAAGAACTGATCGGCCTCCCTTATCACACCATCGTGTCGCAGCCGCATCAGGACTTCGCCCGTTTTCGCCTCAACGAACGCCGGTCCGACGCGCGCGCGACCTCCGGCGTCGAACTCACCCTGCAGGGGAAAGCATCGCCGGACGGAACGATCATCCTGGCCGCCGTGGAGGTCAGCGCAAGGGGTCTGTACGATCCGTCCCGAAGATTCCTCGGCACCGTCGGGACGATCCGGGACGTGTCGGAGCGCAAGAGGCAGGAAACGATGATCCAGGAGCTTTCCCGCCAGCTGCAACGCGCCGAAGAAGTCCGCACGCTTGCACGGCAGATCACCGAGCTGTCCAGGGATCTGCAGCAGCCGCTCGCCACGTTACTGAACGAATCCCAGCAGCTCTTCGACGCCCTTCGTGATGCCCGTCTCGCCGAACGCGCAGAAGCCCTGACCGGACATGCGTCGGCCGCGACCCGCCTGGGGGAACGGCTCGGGCAGCTTCTCGTCGAATCCTCCCGAAGCGGCTCGGAATTCACGATCAACCATCTTCTCGAAGACCTGCTGGCTTCGGCCTATCCCGAAACGGAAGGCACAGCTGCCATCATCACCGATTTTGCCGCCGCTCTCCCGCCATACCACGGCGACCGGGAGGGAACGACCCATCTGTTTCGACATCTGCTGACCTATGCCGGAACGTATCTGGACGCCGTGAATCGACCCCGCCTCCTCATCGTCAAGACCGGCGGGGTCGGACTTCCCGCCTCAGCGGAGACCCCCACCCTCTTTCCCCTCGCTCCCCCCCGTGAAGTGACCGTCGAGATCGTCGAATCCGATCGGGAACCGCCGGCCGCACGAGCCGATTCACATATGCCGGCACCGATCGATCTTCTCGGCCTGTACCGACGGGCCGGAGAACTGGGCGCCGCCCTGGACGTATCCGCACCGGCAGCCGGGCCTCTCCGGATCGTGGTCCGTCTTCCCGTCGAGGGAAGGCCGCCGGCTCCGACCGTCCCGCTTTTGCCGCCGGCTGCCGAAACAGCCGCTCCGGCACAACCTCATACCCCCACGCCCCCCCCGACTTCCCCCGTTACGCCGGAACGGCGGGCGACGGCGCGCGTCCCCACGACATTCCCGGCGCAGGTCACGATCGGTTCGTCCACATGGGACGGGACTCTCATCAACATCGGGCTGGGCGGCGCCTGCGTCGGACTTCCGGGCGATTTCCCTCCTGTCCCCCTTCAGGAAGCCTACATCGCGGTCCGAACGGCGGCGGCGATTCTCGAACTTACCGGGCTTGTCTATGAACGGCCCGTTCCGACCGCTCCGGGACCCGTCGGTTCGTTCCAATCCCTCGTCGTCGCATTCCACGGGCTGAAACAGACGGACGCCGCAGTCCTGTCCTCCTTCATCGAGGCCGCCCGCGAACGGTCGCTGGCTTTCACTCTGGACGTCCTCCTGGCAGCGGGGCCGCTCAGTCCGGAACCAGGCACTCGGCCGGTACCGGAACGGCCTGCCGACCACGACCGGCGGGAAGCGGTTCGGGTCCCTCTTGCACTTGCCGCTCGTCTTGAAACCCCGCTTCATCCGAAGCCGGCCGGGCGCCTGGAGGCAAGAGTTCTGAATATCAGCCGCTCCGGGGCCTGTCTCCTCGTGAAGGAACAGCCTGATGTCCTGCAAGGATCCGTCATCATCCATTTCGCGCCGGCGCATCGAAGCGATCAACCCGGCTCCCATGAACCCGGCGCGCCGGATACGCCTCTTCCCGCACGCATCGTCCGGTCGGCGCCGGACCCGACAGCCCCCGGCTCGCTTCATGCGACGGGGCTGTCCCATGCCGCGCGCATCGGCGTCCGCTTTCACGCCTTGACGCCTTACGCCGAGCGCGAGTTGATTCGTGTGATCAGACAGCATCTGATCGCGCAGCGGACCGGCGACGCCCTCTCGACGTCGGCGACCGTCGTCAGCGTGCCTCGGGAATGCCGGAATGCCCGAGGCCAGGCCATCGCGATTACGGACAACCATCTCCGGCAATCCGTCGAGGCCAACATCCCGACCGTCATCGTCGCGCCCGGATACGGAGAAACCGCGTCGGACTACGCGGCGTTCTCCTTCTACCTGGCGGAGCACCGTTTCCGAGTCCTCCGGTACGATCACACGAACCACATCGGCGACAGCGAAGGCGAACTTCAGCATACGACGCTGGGCAGCATCCAGCACGACCTGTCCAGAGTCGTCGATTTCGTCCGTCATACCTGGCCCCAGGCTCCGCTCGCGGTGCTCGCCAGCGATCTGGCGGCGCGCGCCGCGCTCAAGATGGCGGCACAAGCCAGGCCTTTCGATCTGCTCATTCTGGTGAATCCGACGATCGAAGTGGACTCCGTGCTGATGGCGGTGCACGGACACGATCTCGTGTCCGACTACCGATTCGGCCTGCGGCGCGGGATTTCCAACCTCCTGGGCCTGAACGTCAACGTCGATCAGTTCGTGGGCGATCTCATTGCCGGACGTTTCGTCGATCTCGGTTCGACCCTGGAGGATCTGCGGCTTGTCCGATCCCCGCTGAGCATCGTCACCAGTCCCGCCACGACCGCAGCCCCGGTTCCCCCGGCCGACCTGCCGCATGCGTTCATGACGGCGCTCGGAGCCCAGACCCGGCTCGTGAACATCCCCACGGCGCTCACCGATCAAGAGCTCGCGACACGGGAATCCACCCCTGCGGCGTTCAAGCAGATGTTGAAGCAGATCGCATCCGTCCTCCCCATTCCGGCCGCTGAATCCGGACGTGAGCCTTCCGCCCCTCACGAACTCGCCCGGCAGCGGCGAATCGAACAGGAGTACACGAGCCTCCGCCACGACGGTTCGCAAATCGGCCGGGAAGCGCTGCGCGCCGCCCATGTGCCCCAGCTTTCCCTGCTGGGGAACCTTCACGAGTACCGCAAACTCCTGGACGATTTGTACGGATTGATGACTCCGATCGAGCAGGGGATCATCCTTGCCGATGTCGGGATTGGAGAAGGCGATCTGACGCGCACCACGTTGGTCAATCACACCTATCGTGCCGGACAAGCCGGTTGGACCGGCAAACCGGCTCCGCTCATGGTCGAGGCGGAACGTTCGGCGGAAGCGGTCGTTCGGGCCCGCCAGGCCGTCTCGACCCTCCAGCGGGAACTCTCCACCGGTTTTGTCGGCCGGATGACGGCTCAGCCTCCGTTGACCGTCGGCTGGGTTCAGGCTGACTGGACGGAATCCCTTCCGTTCAAAACCGGTTCCCTCCGGCGGCTCGTGTGCAATCTCTCCCTCTCCTATGTGCCCTCGCCGTTAGCCGCTTTACGGGAATGGCATCGCGTCCTGCATGAGGAAGGCCGCCTGATTCTGACGGCCTTCCATCCGGACACCGACCTCTCGACCCTCTACCGGCGACACCTCCGCCAGGCAAACCAGGACGAGTTCAGCGCCCAGGCCCATCCCTTGCTTCTCTACTTCGGTCGTCTTCGCGAAGCCGTCCGCCATCGCCTCCTCCACACCTTCGATCAGACCGCATTTTCCGCGCTCCTCCGGCAATGCGGCATGACCTCCTTCAAAATCCTCCCCATTTTCGACGGCCAGGCTCTGGTGGCCGTCGTCGGGAAAAGGAATTCCTCTAGCCCGATTCGATAACGCGGTGTATACTGCGTCGCTGTACAACTTTGAACAGCGGGATTTTCCACAGCCATAATCAGCCCACGTATTGGCCCGGAATCCCGCGTAACCGCGTCTGATTCTCTCTATGACCGCACAGCCGACCGGCATTGCCACGCCCCCCTCTTCTTCAACCGATCTCCTGGATCTGGTTACTCGCTTCTCCACCGAGATGGGAGCGATGACCGACCCGGATGCGCTGAGCGAACGCGTCATTCAGGAACTCTGTCGAGCGGGGGCGGCCACGCATGGCGCACTATACCTCCTGGACCGCGAACATGAATGCTATCGCCGCGCCGGCACCGTCGGCCCATTGGCAAAATCCGGCCTGCCCGCCGTGCTGCCCTTGACCCATCCGATTCCCCACCATTTGTCTGCGACACCCCGGACGGCCTCCGGTGCGGAGCTTGTCTCACCGGCTTCCCTGAAAGAACTCGCCGAAGCCGGACAGGCCGCGATGGCGACGATGCAGGCCGAACGCAGCCTGCCGCATGTCAGCCGCGGTCGTCTCATCGCATTTTCGCTCCTGGGCGCTCCCCTGCATCCCGAGCGCGATCAGGGCTCGATGACGTCGTTCCTCTGCGCACTGGCTCAAACCGCCACCAATGCGCTGGATGCCAGCATGCTGCTCGACGACCTTCACCGCTCGCATCTGCTCATGAAACGTACCGACCGGTTGAAGTCTCTGGAAACCATCGCGGGCGGATTCGCCCACGAGATTCGCAATCCGCTCACGTCGATCAAGACCTTCATCCAGCTGGCGCCGGAACGTAAGGACGACCCTGATTTTATCCGCGAATTCAGCCGGATCGTCCTGGACGACGTCTACCGAATCGAGCGTCTGATCGAGGAAATTCTCGATTACGCGCGCTACATGGAACCCAAGCTGACGGAGGAGGACGTCAACGACATCGTTTCCTCCTGCCTGTATTTCATCGAAGTGAAGGCCGACAGCCGCGGGATCAAGATTGAAAAAGAGTTGGCGTCCGACCTCCCCCGTGTCATGCTGGACCGTCAACAGATCAAGCAGGTCTTCCTGAACCTTTTCCTGAACGCGCTGGATGCAATGAGCGAGCAGGGCGGAACATTGCGTGTCCGGACCAGAACGCTCATCAAGCCGGGCGGAAAACAGTGGGTGCAGATCGAGACGGAGGATACCGGTCACGGCATCCAGGACGTGAATCTTGAGCATATCTTTGATCCGTTCTTTACCACCAAACATGAGAGCGGAGAGCACGAAGGCACCGGGCTCGGATTGACGATCGTGCACCAAATCATTCAGGAACATCAGGGCGAAATCGAGGTCAGGAGCACGGTGGGCGTGGGCACGACGTTTCTCGTCAACCTCCCGGCCGTTCCATCATGACCTCAAGAAACGGAACCGACGCGAACATGAAAAAACGTGTGCTGTTAGTGGACGACGAAGCCAGAGTCCGGACCTCGCTGAAAGCCGTGCTTGAACCCACGTATGAGGTCATCCAGGCCGCCGATGCGCAGGAAGGGCTGGACCTGTTCCACAAAGAAGCCCCCCATCTCGTGCTGCTGGACGTCATTCTCCCCGGCACCGACGGGTTGTCGGTGCTGCAAGCCTTGCGGACGGAACAGAATTCCACCCCGGTCATCATGTTGACGGGTACAAAGTCCGTCAAGACCGCGGTGGATGCCATGAAGCTGGGCGCGGCGGACTACCTGTCGAAACCCTTCGACGTCGAAGAACTCCGCATCGTCGTCGACCGCGCACTCAACTCCCAGGAACTCGAACGCGAAGTCAAACAGCTCCGCGCCCAGGTCACCCAACGCTACGCCTTTCATAACCTCATCGGAAAGAGCCGGCCGATGCAGGAGATCTACGGAAAGATCGAACAGGTGGCCGACAGCCGCACCACGGTGCTGATCACCGGCGAAAGCGGAACCGGCAAGGAACTGGTGGCCAAGGCGCTCCACTACAACAGCGCCCGGCGGGACCGTCCCTTCATTGCCTTGAATTGCGCCGCCCTTCCCGAAACCCTGATCGAAAGCGAGCTGTTCGGCCACGAGAAGGGGTCGTTCACCGACGCGACGGCCCGCCGTGTCGGCCAATTTGAGCTCGCCAACAGCGGCACGTTGTTCCTCGACGA
>DIHJ01000061.1:34835-58505 GCA_002420105.1 Nitrospira sp. UBA5699 | reverse complement strand
ACGTTGTTCCTCGACGAGATCGGGGATCTGAGCCCCATGACCCAAGCCAAGTTGCTCCGGGTGCTGCAAGAGCGGGAGTTCACCCGGATCGGCGGCGTGCAGGCCATCAAAGTGGATGTCCGCATCGTGGCGGCCACCAACAAGAATCTCGAAGAACTCGTCCGGAAAGGACAATTCCGGGAAGACCTCTACTATCGAATCAACGTGATCTCGCTCTATCTCCCCCCGCTCCGCGAACGAGGGGAAGACATCCCCCTCCTCGCCAGGCATTTCCTGACCAAGCGGATCGACGAGGAGAGCCGACCGAACCAGGAGTTTTCGAAAGACGCCGTCGATCTGCTCTCCCGCTATCCCTGGCCCGGCAACGTCCGCGAAATGGAAAACATCATCGAGCAGGCGTTCATCTGGTCGAAAGGCTGCGACCTCGTCACGCCCGAACATCTGCCGACGATTCTCCGCAACGACACCCGCTCTTCCTCGCTCAGAGACGACACGCTGGCGGGACGGCTCTCCCTCGAAAAAGCCGTCATGGAGTTCGAGCGCGAGATCATCCTCGATGCGTTGAAAAAGAATAACTACGTGCAAACCCACGCCGCCAGTCAGCTCGGCATCAGCCGGCGCATGCTCAAATACCGGATGGATACGCTCGGAATCGGCCGTCCCGAAAGCGAATCTGCCCCCGAACCAGAGCCGCTGGTGCAGGAATAACACAGACAGACAAGCCGACTGAGTGATTTGCACATCGATCGATCGAACTTTGCCGTTGCACTCTACGTAGTCTTTCGTTCGTGAAAACTACATATGGGCATCGCATATCCCTACGCCACATCTGCTGGGGAAATGTCCATACGTATTCAAAAAGGAATAGGAATTGCTTGACACTACTGGTACTTACGAGTACATGATCACACCATGATGCCACTGCTGACGCCGCCGCCCACCGCACATAAACCCACCGTCCTCGTCATCGATGACGAGGCGGGGCCCCGCGACGCACTCAAAGTCATCCTTCGTCCGTTTTTCAACATCCAGTCGGCCGAATCCGCCCGAGCGGCCATTGACGTCCTGAACAACCAGCAGATCGATCTCATCACACTTGATCAAAAGCTCCCCGACCGGCAAGGTTTGGATCTTCTTCAGGAGATCAAACACAGCCATGCCGACATCGAGGTCATCATCATCACCGGATACGGCAGCTTGAAATCCGCCATGGAGGGCATCCGTCACGGCGCGGCAGGGTATCTCCTGAAGCCCTTCAACGTGACCGAGCTGATCACCCTCGTCAATCAGACGCTCGAAAAGAAACAGCGGCTCGACTATCTGAGGCACTTCATCCACTCGTCGACGGAATTATGGGGCACCGAGGCGGAATGCGCCAGGGCCTGGGACGCGATGCGCGCGGGATACGGCGCCATCGGCACGACCGGCGGCGAACCGTCGACGGATCCCATGGACCTCTTGCCGATGCTTTCCGACCTGCTGGAAGCCAAAGACCGCCAACTCCTGAATCACTGCAGTCGCGTGAGTTTCTACGCCACGCTGCTCGCCAACCGGATCAGCCTCACGGTCAACGAACAGAAATCCCTGGCGCTCGGCGCCTTTCTCCACGATATCGGGAAAATCGGGAAAGAGCCCTATGAGTTCGCCGACGATGAGATCATCGGCGCCGGAGGAGCCTGCGAGCAGCGGCACCACCCCGAGGCGGGCGCCAGACTCGTCGCTCCGCTGGGGCTGCCGGCAGAGGTGGGGCAGATCATCGCCTACCACCACGAACGGTGGGACGGATCGGGTTACCCGCACGGCTTAAAAGGAGAGGGAATTCCCCTGCTGGCGAGGATCGTCTGCCTGGCCCAAACGTTCGATCACCTCACCGCCGAACGACCGGATCGCACCCCGCTCCCGGTCGACGAAGCCGTCACACTCATGGCCGCGCATGCCGGCAGCTACTTCGATCCGACGCTCACGACACTCTTCACCCAGGTGGTCCAGGAGTGCAAAGCCTCGCTGCCCGCGATGGCGCTGGCCACCAGCCCATCCGGACGGACCGACGCCTGACCGCCGCGCTCAGCGCTTTCCCTTGGCTCCCGCGATCAGCTCCGCCGCCGTTTCCCGCACTTTTTTCGTAATCGTTTCGCCCCCCAGCATCCTGGCGATTTCTTCCTCGCGCCCGATCCCGTTGAGCGGTTTTACCGACGTCGTCGTCCGCCGGTTATCCTGCCCCTTTTCCACCAGGAAATGATGTTCGGCCTGCGACGCCACTTGCGGCAGATGGGTGATGCAGAACACCTGATGAAACGCGCCCAGTTTCCGCAGTCGCGTGCCCATCGCCGCCGCCACGGCTCCGCCGACCCCGGTGTCGATTTCGTCGAAGACGAGAACCGGCACATGATCCGTTTCGGCCAGCACGGTTTTCAGCGCGAGCATGACGCGGGACAATTCTCCGCCCGATGCGATCCGGCCCAACGGCCTGGGCGGCTCTCCGAGGTTGCTTGAGAGTAGAAATTCCACCCGATCGCGCCCGGTCGCTCCGAAACCCTCCGGGCCTTCATCGGAAGACACCGCGATGTCGAAGGCCGTCTGCTCCATCTTCACCGCAGCCAGCTCCGCGGCCACCGCCCCCGTCAGCCGTTTGGCGGCATCACGGCGTTTCCTGGACAGTTGTTTCGCCAGATCGGCCACCCGGCCTTCCGCCGCCTGCAGCTGTTGCGTCAGCTCGGCAACCCGACTTTCGTGAGTCTCCGCCGCCTGCAACTCCTGCCGGATACGCGCGCCGGTCGCCAGCACGGCATCGACCGATCCCCCGTATTTCTTTTTGAGTCGCTGAATGGCATCCAACCGGTCCTCGACCTTGCCCTGCCTGTCGGGATCCGCCTCCAATTGCTCCGTATAGTCGCGCAGGCGACCGGAAAGCTCTTTCAGTTGAATCGAAGCGTCACGGACCTGCCCGCTGCAATCCCTCATCGTCTGATCGGTCTCCCCCAGCTCCGCTGCCAGACGGCCGATCCGCCCAAGCCTCGCCAAGACGCTTTGGTCATCGGCCTGCAGTTCCGCATGGGCCTCTTCGGCCAGTTCACGAAGCCGATGGGCATGGGCCAGACGCTGCCGTTCAGCCAGCAACGTCTCTTCCTCGCCCGCCGCCAGCCCGGCCTGCTCGATCTCCTGCATCTGAAACCGCAACATTTCGTCCCGTCGCTCGCGATCGGCCCCGGCCAGACGGATCGTATCGACCTGCGCGGCAAGATCCCGCCACTCACGATGGGCCTCTTCATATCGCGCGCGCAGCGGCTGCAACGACCCGAACCCGTCCACGGCGTCCAGTTGTCTGGACGGGGCCAGCAGCGATTGCTGCTCATGCTGGCCGTGGATATCGACAAGGGTACCGCCCAGTTCTTCGAGCACCCGCAGAGGGCACAACGCGCCGTTGAGGTAGACCCGATGGCGGCCGGACCGCGAGAGAATCCGCCGAAGGATCAGTTCATGGTCTTTCGGACCGATGATGTCCTGCGAGCGAAGTTGTCGGAGCAACGGATGCCCGGACGGAAGATGAAAGGAAGCCTCGAGGTGAGCGTCCTCCTCGCCGGAACGGATCTGTTCGGCCGAGGCTCTCCCGCCCACGAGCAGACCGATGGCGTCAATGAGAAGGGACTTGCCGGCGCCTGTTTCGCCGGTCAAAACGGTAAATCCCGGTTGGAATTGAATGTGAAGCTGCTCAATCAGCGCGAAATTGACAATGCGCAACTCGGCGAGCATTGTGGCGAGCGACGTAACTCCCTAGTCGGTCAAACAGAGGGTTCCGCCGGTCATCGGGAAACCGGCGGAAGGGTCGATCCGGCAGCCGGGCACGGCCCGCAGCCTGTGTCTGCAATTATGCGGAACCGGCGTGCTGAGCCAGGAGCGAATCGATCAGTTCCTTAAACTGGCGCTTCGGTCTGGCGCCGACGAGCTTTTCCACCACCTGGCCGTTCTTGAAAAAAAGGATCGTCGGAATGCTCATGACCTGGTATCGCCCGGCAACCTCGGGATTTTCGTCGGTATTGAGCTTGCGGACCTTCAGCTTTCCGGCATATTCATTGGCCAACTCGTCGATAATCGGAGCCACCATTTGGCACGGACCGCACCACACCGCCCAGAAATCGACCATCACCAGTTCGGGAGCCTTCATGACCTCGGCATCCCAGGTGCCGTCTTCCACTTTCAACGCATTGCCTGCCACGTCACATCCTCCTTCGCATCAAACAGACCGGCTCAAGAAACGAGTCGTCATCGTATACCAGCCCTCTTCGAGGAGTCAAATCCTGCAGCCCGCTGGAGAATCCTACCAGGCCCACTCGGGAGGCACGGCGAACCACCAGCCGTCCGGCTTGACTTTGCGCCAGGCGGTTTGCTGCGGCCAGATGCGCGCCGCCACGGACGCATCGAGCCTCGTGGCCAGCTCGGCCGCGACATCCGCCTGTTGCCGGGATGCCGCTTGAATCATTTCTTTCGCCATACGCGCCAGAACGTTGGGCGGATCGACCAGATCCTCGGGCGTCCCCGAGGTCAGATTCAAGTACACGTGTTCCATCGCCACCCATTGGTCCGCCTTGGCCAGGGACTCTACATAGGCCTCGAGCGCCTGATAGACATAGGAGAGGTACAGATAGCTCTCGGCGGAGGGACGCTCCTGGACTTCCTGCCGACAGGCTTCGACGGCCCGGCGGAAATCCGCCGCAGCGAGAAACACCTTCGCCCGCTGCAGATTGGCCGGTCGGACCGGTTGAGCCGACGGCGGCAGAGAGCCGCACCCGGCCCACAGCGCGGCAACCAGAGCCACCCCGATCCACGAGCGAGCGATGGAGTGCGACGACAGGCGGCTCATCGGGGAATCCCTCCCGGGCCGGGCGGCGGCGGAACAGATTGCGGGATGCCGTAGGGACCTCCGGGCGTTGCCCACGGCAGACCCCGCTCGCCCCAGAGTAAGGGACTGAGAATGCTCTTCAGCACGGCGGTTCCGTAATTCTCCGTCCAGCCGATCCCGGTCAGGCTGAGCATGAAATTGTACTGGGCTCGATCGGGAAATTGAAGATAGAAAAGTCCGAGCGACCAGCATTTGCAGGGATTCTGGTAAAGCGCAACGACGTCGTACTCCGGACTTTTTCCGTTCTTCACGTCATAGTACCCCTTGGCGCCGACCGTCCATCCCCAGGGCGTGCGGAACGCCCCTCCTGCCGTGAGAAACTGAATTTCCTCGGTCGGGGCATAGACCTCGTTGAAGGAAATGGGATTCCAGACGTCCCCGCGACGGACCCGGTTGCCGTCGCGCGAATACCGCTGCCCCACCTCCATGTACCAGTTGTTCGCCTGCTGCACCCGGAAGTCGGTATTGAACTGGCTCACGGTCGAGCGGTAGGGATCGAAGAAGGCGTCCATGGTCACATACTGGTTGATGACCGGCTTGAACGTCGGACTCGCCCCCGCGCCGCGGCCGAAAGCCGGTCCTTCCAGCTGCGCCTGCGTGATCTGAGGGCTGTTGTTCCCGATGACGGCCCGCATCCACAGATCGGAAAACTTCTTTCCCTCGATCGCGACCGTCGCCGGCTGCAACGGCTGCGTAACGGTCCCGAACAGGGGCGCCGCGCCGGGCGTGAAATCCCGCGCCCGCGTCTGCGCGGCCCCGACGTGATAGCTCTGTGCCATCGTGAGATCGAGCCAATTGAAGCTGCTGTTCCCATCCTGCTCCAGCAGCCGACTGCGGAGCATGTAGGTCATCAAATTCTTCTTCGGCAGATCGTCCACCTGATCGATCTGGGTCAGCTTGGACTGGTCGGTAGGCGGCACGTACTCGTACATCACGCTGGGCTCGATCGTGTGCAGCATGGTGTTGCCGCCGGCCGTGCCGAAGCGGCGGCTCAATTTCGACGTCGCGTCGATCCCCGCCCAGAACGTTTCCCGGTGCTGGCTGCTCGCCTCCTGCACCCCGCGGGTATAGTAGACCTCGCGGAATTTCGCCTGCGGCGTGATACCGACGATATGGCCGAAGTCGATGACGTCCGTCGACAGCCCCGGAACCACGTCCACGCGATTCTGGGCAAACCCCTGATCGCGATAAAAATTCACCGCGTTGGCATCCGCGCCGAAGAGCAGCGGGGAATTGAAGAGCGCCAGGTTCGGCATGCTGTACCCGATTTCCGGCAGGCGCTGGAACGTGTCCGTCCCGCCCGCCTGCAACGGCTGCAGGTACTGGCCGAGCAGATACAGGTTCCCGTGCGCCAGACGCTGGGAGGCCAGAAGATTCGATTCGTTGCTCGGCAGGGCGCGCTGGGCACCCGAATTGCTCAACTGCTGGAGATAATTGGGGTCGGTAACCAGATTCGCCTGGGCCCGGAGCAGGAGCGTGTCGGTGACCTGCTGCGTGTGGGTGCCCGTAATGAGGGCACGGCCTTTCTTCACATCCTCGCCCGTATCCGTCACGCCCGAAACGTTCGGCAGCTTCGTCTGCTGCAGGTAGCTGATGAACCACTGCCCGCGGGATTTCTTGTCCAACACGTAGCGGTATTCCAGATCGCTGCCGTATCCCAAGTTGCTGTAGTACGAGGGCGCGATCGTCAGGTCCTGGCTGGGATTGATCGCCCAGTAGAACGCTTCCTGGAGATGGGTGCCGAACCGGTTGTCGTACCCGACGTTCGGAATCAGAAATCCGCTGTGCCTGGTCGAGAGCGGATAGGTGAGCGTCGGGATCGGAATGACGGGCACGTCGGCCACGCACAGCCAGCCGCCGGTGAAGGCCACGCTGTCGCCCGCATTCAAATCCAAATCCTTGAACCGGAAGCGCCAGGCGGGCGTTTCCCCCTCCTGCGCATCGCAATTCGTGAAGCGGCCCTCTTTGACGCGGTAATGATCCTCCGAAAACCGCTGGATGAGCCGCCCGTCCACCGTCGTATTCGAAGCCTTGAGATAGACCTGCCCGTGCGTGATCACCCCCGCTTCCGTATTGACGTTCAGTTCCAGCCGTTCGGCGGCAAGATCGGTTTTGGCACCCGTCAACCGGACATGGCCCGTAGCGATCATCACGCCGGGCAATGATTGCACCGTCAGATGATCGGCGGTGAGATGCAAGGAGCCCTGATCCACGACAACGGAGCCGTCCGCCTCGTAGATCTCCTGATCTTGCAGATAATCGATGCGGTCCGCTTTCACCTCGAGGGGAAGCGCGCCGGTTCCGGACGGGGACGCCGCCGCCGACGCTCCGGCGGTCATTCCCCGAAGCGGGAAGAGGAGACCGAGGAACAGCACGGCGATCAGGCAGCCCGCTACCCGCGTGAGGACTCCCGCCATATCAACCCCGAAGCGGGGACAGCCCACAGCCACGGAACAGCGCCTTGACGTCGCCGATCAGCATCAGCGAACCGGTGACGCAGATGAGATCCTCCGGTCCCGCCAACCGCCTCGCCTGCCCCAGCGCATCGCTCAGCACGGCCTGAAGATGCGGACGGGGCCACCGGTCCCGCAACGCGCTGTGCAATTGCTGCACCGTCGCCGATCGAGACAGGTCCGCCTGCGTGAGCACCACCTCATCGACCAGATCGCGCAGCGGTTCGGCAAACCCCCGATGGTCCTTGTCACGCATCATGCCCAGGACGAGGACCACGCGGCTCCCCGGATGGGACAGGCGAAAGGCCCGCAGATAGCCGCTCAACGCGATCGCCGCCGCCGGATTGTGGGCGCCGTCGAGGACCAGCATCGGCCGACGGTCCACGATCTCGATCCGGCCTTCCCAACTGACCCCCCGCAAGCCTTCGCGGACCGCCTGCTCCGTCGCCACGAGTCCGCCCGGACCAGCCGCTTCGAGCAACGCGAGCGCACAGGCCGCATTATCCAGTTGATGGGCTCCGTGCAACGCGCAGGACAGATCGTCGTACCGGGTCGTCCGGCCGGAATAGGAAAACCGCTCCGGCGTATCGCCGCTCACATGAAAATCCCGTCCCAGGCGACTGAGCGGCGCCGCGCGCTCCGATGCGACCTGCTCGATCGTGCGTCGCGCATCCTCCGTCATCCGTCCGACCACGACCGGCATGCGGGGTTTGATGATGCCGGCCTTTTCGAACGCGATCGATGCCAGCGTCGTTCCCAGATACTCCTGATGGTCCAGCGCGATCGTGGTGATGGCGCCGGCCAGCGGCGTCACGACGTTCGTCGCATCGAACCGGCCTCCCAGGCCGACCTCCAGCACCGCAACATCGACCCGCGCATCGGCAAAGTGCTGAAAGGCCATCGCGGTCGTGCATTCAAAAAACGTGGGCGACAGGTCCGGTTCGCACAGCCCCTTCAACCGCTCCGCCAGACGCGCCACGTCGCCCTCCGGAATCATGTCGCCGTTGACGCGAATCCGCTCACGAAACTCGACGAGATGGGGCGACGTGTAGAGTCCCACCCGGTACCCCGCGGCCTGCAGAACGGCCGCCGTCATGGCGGCGGTCGAACCCTTGCCGTTCGTCCCCGCGATGTGCAGCGTCCGGTAGCGGCTTTGCGGCAGACCAAGCCGCCCGACCAGAGCCGTCATCGTCTCAAGACCCAACTTGATCCCGTGCTTTTGCAGGCTGTAGAGGTAGGCAACGGCCGAGGCGTAGGTCATGATGTCAGTCGAGAGGACTGCGCGGCCCGGCTAAAAATGGGCGACGAGGGTGCTGAGGGTTTCCTTAAGTTGTTTGCGCTCGACGATCATGTCGATCATGCCGTGCTCGAGGAGAAATTCCGCGCGTTGGAACTGGTCGGGCAGCTGCTGCTTGATCGTTTGCTCGATCACACGCGGACCGGCAAACCCGATCAAGGCCTTCGGCTCGGCGATGATGACATCGCCCAGCATGGCCACGCTGGCCGTGACCCCGCCGAACGTCGGATCGGCCAGGAGACAGATGAACGGCAGCTTCGCTTCTCCGAGCTTCGCCACCGCCGCGGAGGTCTTGGCCATCTGCATGAGCGAGAGAATCCCCTCCTGCATCCTGGCGCCTCCGGAAGCCGTTACGAGCACGACCGGCAATCGGGCTTCGAGCGCACGATCGATCGCGCGGCAGATCTTCTCACCGACCACCGACCCCATGCTGCCGCCCATGAATCCGAAGTCGAACACGCACAGGGCGACGCGGCGCCCGTTCATCTGCCCTTCCCCGATCATGATGGCGTCTTTGCGCCCCGTCTTCTCCTGCTGGGCCTTGACCCGATCTTTGTAGGATTTGGTATCGTGAAACCCCAACGGATCCAGCGGACCGAGATCGGCGTCCCACTCTTTGAACGTGCCGAAATCCACCAGGAGCGTAATGCGTTCCATCACCGAAATCGGGAAATGGTAGTCGCATTTGGGACAGACCTTGTTGTTCCGTTCGACTTCCTTGCGATAGACGATCTCCCGGCAGTGGTTGCACTTCAGCCACATCCCCTCCGCCACCTTTGAACGTTTCGGGGCTTCAGGCTCGGCGCCTTTTTGTTTCTTGAACCAGGCCATCGTGTACTCCTTGTTCACGGATCGTCGGACTCACCGGGCGTCACGCCCGCGAAGCCGGTGAGCCGCCGCGGGACAACGCTCCAGGTAGGTGCGCAGAATAGCATAGCTCCCCGCACGACGCACGTAGATTTCCCGTGGCGGACAGGAGGGGGAACGGTCAGGAAGCAGACCCGCCCGTGAGGATGCGATAGACGATGGACAGACCGAGCCCCACGCTTCCCAGACTGGCGAGCCCCTGAACGGCAAGGAACACCGGCCGCCCAAGCCGCAACGACCAGACGACGGGCACGCTCAGGACCAGCCCGATCAGCATCATCCCCAGAATCGAGCCGCAGCCGAACACCGCGATGTAGGTCAGGCCTTCCGCGACACCGCCGGCGGAGGACACGACCAGGAGCAGCAGGGCGGCGGACCCGGCGAGTCCGTGCGCCATCCCGATGCACAACGGGCGAACCGATTCCGTCCACCAGTGGGGATGGCCGTGATCGACCAGCACCGCATGGCTGTGCAGGTGCACGTGCCTCGTCCCGTCATGATCGTGTTGGTGCGCATGCCAGCGCTCTTTGAACAATTTCATCCCGAGGAGGCCGCCGAGCACGATCAACATGACGCCGACCGCCCCTTCCGCCGCTTGCGCCAGCAGATCGGGAACCGGCACACGAAACCACAAGACGACCAGGCCGACGAGCAGCAGGATCAGCGTATGGCCGATTCCCCAGCTGAATCCGATGAGACCGGACGCCCTCAGCGACGGCCGCTGCGCCAGTACCGTCGAAACGGCCGCGACGTGATCGCCGTCCAGGGCATGGCGAAGCCCCAGCATGAATCCCAAGCCGAGCAGTGTCAGGAATGACGGTTCGGTCATGAAGCGACGACGGTGGACAGGGTGCGAAACATCGGATACCCGGCACGGGCCGGGCCTCGGGAATGAGAGAATCGGCCGCCCGGCTCAACCGCCGCGGGCATGCATCTCCAGATGTGGATCTTCACGCAGCTTCTCGATACCGATCAATCCGCCCTCCCGGAGCCCCGCGCGTTCGAGCGCTTTGCGCTCTTCCGCGCCGCGATCGCGCCGGGATTCCCAGCCGGCCCGGATGAACGCCCGCAGGTCGTCCGCCGGCATGCCGGCGCGCAACGGCTTCCGGAGATCCGTTCCGGCCGTCGCGTACAGGCAGCGATACCACATCCCGTCGGCCGTCACGCGGCTTCGGTCGCAGGTCGAGCAAAACGGCGTCGTCGTCGAGGGAATGATGCCGAACGTATGGCCGTCCGGGAGGACGAACCGCTGCGCCGGCGCCGATCCACGCTCCGGGATCGGCTCGATCTTGCCGTAATATCGGCCGAGCGCCGTCAGCATGGCTTCGCGCGAGAGCACCTTTTCAGGCGCCCATTCGTTGGCGCCGCCCACGTCCATATATTCAATGAACCGCACCTCGGCCTGGTAGTGCCTGCCGAATTCGATCAGCGACGCCAGTTCGTCGTCGTTGAATCCACGGATCGCCACGGTATCGAGCTTGAGGCCGGTAAAGCCGGCGCGGCCGACGGACTCGATCCCCTCGAGCACCCGCGCATACTCGTCGCGGCGGGTGAGTTGACGGAATCGCTCCGGCCTCAGCGTATCCAGACTCACGGTCACGCGATGCAGGCCCGCCTCATAGAGCGATTGCGCCTGATCGGCCAGCAGGATGCCGTTCGTGGTGAGCGCGATCTCGGTGATCCGGCGATTCTGCAGGAGCAGCCGGATGAGCCGGGGCAGATCCCGCCGCAGCAACGGTTCTCCGCCGGTCAGCCGGACCTTGTCGACGCCCAGGTCCGTGAAATAGCCGGTGAGCGTCGCCATCTCCTCGAACGAGAGAAGATCTTCGCGGGGCAGCCAGACGTAATCTTCCTCCGGCATGCAGTAGGCGCAGCGCAGGTTGCAGCGATCCGTCACCGACAGCCGCAGACTGCGCAGCGGACGGCCGAAGGTATCGGCAACGGCGACTGGCGCCTCGTCTTTCGTGGCTTCACGCATCATTCGAGCCGTTCACGGGTGTTCTTCAACCCAGACTTCCCCGCTCGGGGTGTGTTCCAATTTCCAGATCGGCGTGATCTGCTTCAATTCATCGATGGCCCACTTGCAGGCCCGAAACGCCTCGGCGCGATGCTCCGCGCCGGCGACGATCAGAACGATATTTTCACCGATCGTGATTTCGCCGTAGCGATGCACGATCAGCAATTCCAGAATGTCGAAATCCTTCAACGCCCGTTCGCGGATCTCGCGCAGCTTCCTCTGCGCCATGCCTTCGTAATGCTCGAAGGTAATGCCGTCGACGTCCCGTCCCTTCGACCGGTCCCGCGCGGTTCCGAGAAAAATCGAAATGCCGCCGATCCGCTTCGACCGGCCGCGCACGCGATTGATTTCGGCATCCACCGAGAAATCCTCCCGCTGTACCCGGACCAACTGGCTTTCATCGTTCGTCTGTTCCATCGGCGCTCCACCGGCGAACGGAGGCAGCAAGGCGATCTCGTCGCCCTCACGGACCTCGGTCTCCTCATGTGCGATTTCCTGATTCACCGACACGAGGACCTTCTTCTTGTGAATCAACTCTCCGATCATGGGATAACGGTCGTTGACGAGCCCGACCAGATCCTTGACGCGCTGCCCGTTCGCCAGAGCCAACGACAGAGAAGACCGGTTGCCCGCCAGCGACTTCGTCATCCCGAACAGTCTGACCGTAATCATCTTTCCTCAACCTCAACCCGAACTTGAACCTTAGCCTTCCCTGGTATACGTGCCGGACTTCCCGCCCGATTTCGACAGCAGGGAGATCTCGCTGAAGCTCATGCCGCGATCGATGGCCTTGCACATGTCGTAGATGGTCAAGGCCGCGACCGACACGGCCGTCATGGCTTCCATCTCGACCCCCGTCTGACCGGTCGTCTTGGCCGTCGCCGTCACGGTAATCGAGCAGCGGCCTTCACGATCCGGCTGGGGTTCCTCTTTAAAGGAGATGTCGACGCTGGACAGCAAGATGGGATGGCACATGGGAATGAGATCCGGGGTCTTCTTGGCCCCCATCACCCCCGCCACCTGGGCGACCGCCAGCACATCGCCCTTGGCGATCTTGCCCCGTTGAATTTTTTCAAGGGTTTCCGGCCGGAGAAAGACTTTGGCTTGCGCCGTTGCCGCCCGCTCGGTCTGAGCTTTCGCGCTCACATCGACCATCCGCGCACGGCCCGACTCGTTGAAGTGTGTGAACTCAGCCATTTTCCCCGCTGAATCAGCCGGTTATGGTTGCGGCAGCGGGTCATTATAGGAGCCGCTTGAAATGGGAGTCAAGGCAGGAGAAGGGGACAAGGCCGACATCCTTGACGCTCCTCCCTCGTCCGATTGGTTGACAGGTCCTCTACCCATCCCGGACAATGGCCGCATGACGAACAAGATCGTGATCGAACGGCTGGAATTTCAAGGGCGTTGCGGCGTGACACCCGAGGAACGCCGTCGGCCCCAGCCGTTGGCCGTCGATCTCGAATTGGACTGTGCCGGCCCTGCGGTCCCGTCGGACGACATCACGGACACCATCGACTACGCCCGTGTCGCCGAGCGTGTGGTGGAGTTGGGAGCGAAGGAGGAGTGCGCCCTTCTTGAAACGTTCGCCGAGAAACTGCTTACCGTGCTGTTTACGGAATTTCCCGTCGAGCGCGCCGGAATCTGGCTGCGGAAGCTGGCTCCGCCCCTTACGCAGATGGCCGGATCGGTGGGGATCAAAGTCGAGCGGGCCCGCCTCGCGCACCACGCACCGTCGTCGGACCAGCCGCCGTCCCGGTTCGTCGTCCAGCAGCTGCATCGCCTGCCGAAAGGCCGTGTGCTTGACGTCGCCTGCGGAAGCGGGCGGCATGCCCTGTACCTGGCGGGCCACGGGTTCGACGTGGAGGCGATCGATCGGGATGCCGAGAGCCTGGCGAGTCTCGCGGCAACGGCGAAGCAGCGACATCTCCAGAACCTGCGCGTGAAACAGGTCGATCTCGAACGGACGACCGACGAACGGCCGGAATTTCCGGCGAACACCTACGATGCCGTCGTCGTATGCTTCTATCTGCACCGTCCCCTCTTCCCCTGGCTCATCGAAGCCCTCAAGCCCAACGGCGTGCTGCTCTACGAAACCTTCACGATCGACAACTATTTTCGCTACCGCCATCCCCGTCGTTGGGAATTTTGCCTCGCGCATAACGAGCTGCTCCGCCTTACCTCCGCGCTTCGCGTCCTCTCCTATGATGAGGGCGAACACGAGGCGGGACAGGGCAGGGAGCCGGCATTCACCGCCCAGTTGATTGCGCAAAAACCCGGCCCGGTCGGCCAACTGCACGAGTCGCCGTGAGCCGGATCGATCTTCACCTCCATACCACCCATTCCGACGGCAGCTTGCGGCCGTCCGATGTGCTGGCCCTGGCGAAACAGGCCAACGTCAGCGCGCTGGCGATCACCGATCACGACATCACGACCGGAATCCCCGAAGCGACGGCGGCAGGCCTGGAGCTCGGCATCGAGGTCATCCCCGGCGTGGAAATCAGCTCGTTCGACGGCAAGAGCGAACTGCACATCCTGGGCTATTGCCTGAAATGGGAGGATGCCGCGTTCAACGAGCGCCTCGCCCGGCTTCGCGAGAGCCGCCATCGCCGCAATCCCCTGATCATTGAACGGCTTCGCGCGGCCGGGGTGGAGATCACCTATGAGGAGGTGCGCGCGCTGGCCGGCACCGAATCGGTCGGACGCCCCCATATCGCGCAAGTGCTCATGCAGAAAAAGTACGTCACGTCGGCAAAAGAAGCCTTTGATCGCTACCTCGCGGAAGGCAGAGCCGCCTACGTCGCGCGCGAACTGCCGACACCGGCGGAAGCCATCGCCTGGATCCGAGAAGCCAAAGGCGTCGCCGTTCTGGCCCACCCCACCTGGATCAAAGAATCCGGGGAAGGGTTGCGCACCTGCGTCACGGGTCTGAAGGACGCAGGCCTCGGCGGGGTCGAGGTCCACTACAGCACGCACAGCAAGTCCCAAACGTCGAGCTATCTCGACATGGCCCAGCGCCTCGGTCTCCTCGTCACAGGCGGCAGCGATTTCCACGGGCTCACCAAACCCGACATCGAGGTCGGAAGCGGCCGCGGGGATCTCAAGGTCAATCCCCGACTGCTGGCTCCGCTCAAGGAAGCGGCCGCCCGGCTCTAACCCCCTCACGCATCTCGTCATTTTCCGTCAATTCGTTGACTCTCCGATGCCATCCGCTAGACTGAGGACCATTCACATCCCCGCAGTCACCGAGTATGTCGAAACGCGTACCCTGGGCCATCTCGCATGCCGCCGGTATCCTGATCGCCCTCTTGGCCGGTCCCCTGCTCGGCAGCATGACCTGGGTTGAGTCCTTCTATATTCCCTTGACGCCGGTGACCGGTCCGAATGCCCTCCGGCTGATGACGACCGCCGTCGCGCTGGCGATCATGCTGTCGCTGGCCGTCACGGCTCATCAACGGCTTCCGGACAACGGTCGCGGATGCAGCTTCCTCCGCGCCATTCTGTTTCCGCTGACCACCCTGCTCGCGGTCATGCTCGGCGGGAAAGCGCTTCGAACCGCCGGGCTCCCCCTGGTCCAACAGATCGGCCCGTCGAATATGCTCTGGGCCTATGCGCTCGCGCTCGTCGGCGTGGGGGTCTGGCTCACCGCCGCCTGGCTCCGGCACCTTGACCTCCTGCACAACGCCCTCGTTCCCCCGCCCGCCGCCAAACGGCGCACGGCGCAGGCTGCGGAAGCCGAAGCATCCGATTCATTCGACGACAGCGACGAGACCGCCGCCCAGCCGGGCGACAGACCGGCCTTCGTCGCCAACGGCCGCCCCCCCGCCACGTTAGGTCGCTACAAGATCCTCAAGGAACTCGGCCGCGGCGCGATGGGCCTCGTCTACCTGGGAAAAGATCCGACGATCCAGCGCTTCGTGGCGATCAAGACCATGCGGCTGGACCAGATCGACCAGGCGGACAAGCTGCAAGAGATCAAGGCGCGCTTCTTCCGTGAAGCCGAATCGGCGGGCCGGCTCTCCCATCCCAACATCGTGACGATTTACGACGCGGGAGAAGAACACGACCTGGGCTACATCGCCATGGAACTGATCGAGGGCAAGTCCCTCAAGGAATGGTCGCGCCAGCCGAACCTTCTGCCGGTCGCGGAGGTCATGCAGACTCTCGCCGCCGTGGCGGATGCGCTCGACTACGCCCATCAGCAGGGCGTGGTGCACCGGGACATCAAGCCGGCCAACATCATGATCACGAAGGACCGCCTGGTGAAGGTGATGGATTTCGGCATCGCCAAGATGGCATCGAGCAGCAAGACGCAGACGGACGTCGTCCTGGGCACCCCCACCTACATGTCGCCCGAGCAGATCGCCGGGAAAAAGGTCGACGGACGGTCGGACGTGTTCTCGCTCGGCGTCGTGCTGTTCGAGCTGCTGACCGGGCAGCCGCCGTTTACGGCCGACAACCTCTCGGCGCTGCTGTTCGCCATCGCCCATCAGCCGCATCCCGAGTTGCAGACGCTTCGCCGGGATCTCCCGCCGATGTTTCAAGAAGTGCTCAATCGCGCGCTGCAAAAGGAACTGCCGCAACGCTATCGCCGCGCAGGCGAATTCGCCCAGGACCTCCGCGCCTGCCTTCACGGCCTCGCGGCATGACGGGAACGCTCACGTGGCGATCGAAGCCCTTCATAGCGTCAAGTCCGATATCGGGCTCAAGCGACCCCGCAATGAAGACTGCTTCATCGCGGATCCGGCCCTCGGGCTCTACGTCGTCTGCGACGGCATGGGCGGCGGCAACGCCGGCGAAGTGGCCAGCCGCCTGGCGGCCGACGCCATCCTGGCGTACGTGAAAGCGGCGGCGGCACCCTCCTCCGTCGACGCGATCGGACCGGTCGACCACAACCTGTCTCCGGCCACCAACCAGCTCGCGAACGCCATCCGATCCGCCAATGCGCTCGTGCACCGGGCCTCCTGGAACAATCCGAAATATGCGGGGATGGGCACGACCGTCGTCGCGGCCCGTCTGTCGGACCACTACCTGTCCATCGCCCATGTCGGCGACAGCCGACTGTATCTGATCCGGGACGGCCTCCTGCAGGCGCTGACGACCGACCATTCCTGGGTGGCCGAACAAATCGCGCAGGGGTACATGACGGAGGAGGAGGCGGAGCGCTCTCTCCGGCGCAATATCGTGACCAGAGCGGTCGGCGTCGAGAGCACCGTGGAGATCGACCTCGCCGAAATGCCCCTGCTCAACGGCGACCTCCTGCTGCTGTGCTCGGACGGTCTGACGCGCGGGGTCGGTTCGGCGGACATCCTGACGACGCTCGACCTCGACACGGATCTCGACGCGAAAGCGGACCGGTTGATCTCGCTTGCCAATCAGTCCGGGGGCGACGACAACGTCACGGTCCTGCTCGTCTCGATTCAACGCGGCGCCACCGCACGCCTATGGCAACGCATCCGGCAACGATGGTTCTTGAACGCGTCCTAACCCCCCTTACAGGAGGCATCACCATGGCCCACACCCTCACCGAATCAGCCAGACTGCTTGTGAAACTCCAGGGACAGGGATCGCGTACGATCGACATCGCGCGCGACGCCTTTACGATCGGACGAAAAGCCGATAACGACATTCCGATCGACGACCACACCGTGTCCGGCCATCATGCCAGGATCGTGAAGATCCAATCGGTCTATTTTCTGGAAGACCTCAAGAGCACGAACGGTACGTCCCTGAACGGAAAACCGGTCGAACGGGCCCAGTTGCGCGATGCCGACGTGATCACGATCGGCCAACACCGGATCATCTTTCAGGAGAGTGCACCGGCTCCCGCCGCGTCCCCATCCATGCCAGCCGACCTAGACCATACGATGGCGATCAGCAGCAGCGACTCCCGCGCGGGGCTGGCAACCGTCGCCGCAACGGTGCTCGTTACCGCCGGAAAGACCGAACGCCAGGAATATCAGCTCGCCAAACCGTCCAATCTGATCGGATCGCAGGAAGGCGCCGCCATCAGGCTGACCGGGTGGTTCGCGCCCAAATCGGCCGCGCTGATCTCCAACAGGGGCGGTGTCTATAATATCAGCCCGTCGCAGGGGACGAAGAAGCTGCTGGTGAACGGGAAGGCCGTTTCGGGTCAGCAGCCGTTGAAGAATGGGGATGTCATCGAAGTGGCGGGTGTGGCAATGACCTTTTATCTGACGCCGCCGAAGGCCAGATAGCAGGCGGCCGGAGCCTCTGTCAGTGCTTGAAATAGACGGTGCCCTTCGGAAGGGTTTCGTAGCAGCGATCCGACAGTTCCCGGGCATGTTCCTGAAGGCACTGCAGAATCTGTCCGTCCCCCGGCCTCACCGCGGAACACCAGCGCTTCACATCCGCGTGGCAGGCCATCGTCAACCGACTGCGCTCTTCTTTCCACCGGACAAACCGTTCACGCAGCTGCTCCTGGCAGGGACCCGGTAACTGCTGCGCGCGCCTCTCCAGACACTTCTTCCGCGCCGGGCCTTCCAGGGAATCGGGGCACAACTGCTCGATCTCCGCTTCACAGCGAAGACGCGCGGCTTGCGCGGCATGAGGATCCGCCGCCGCGGCCGACGGCGGCGCAGCCGAGGCTCCGGACCGGTCCTGCTCGGCGGGAACCGGCGGGACGGACGGGACGCCAGGAATGGACAGATCCAACGTCGGCTCGGAACGAGGCTTGGCCGGGGACGACGGAACGGGCCGTTGCGCCAACGCCGGCTCTTTTGCGGCAAGTTCCTGCTGGGACGGCAGACTGACGACGACGGCCAGCCAGACGAGTCCGAGTCCCGCAACCGTAAAGGCCCAGGCCAGAGCGCGTCCGGATCCCTGTTGTGAAGCCATGCTCCTCCTCGGATTGTCCAGTCAGAGCATAGGGCAAGGAGGCGGAAAAATCGACGAAATGCTGATTTCGCACGGGCGCGGGAGGCGGTGTGCGGGAATAAGAACGGGCTCGGCTCCGCCGATGAAACGGGAACCCGACCCTAGTTTTCCGGGGCTTCGACGATGTGATTCTCGAACCGCGTGCAGCCTTCGGCCAGCAACCGGTTCGTCAGCATTTCCCCGGGCCATTCGATCGGGAGATCTGCGGTGAAGACCCATACGTCCGGCGACGTCCAGACCGGTCCGTGCTCATCCGGCAGTTCGGGGTCGAACAGGTCGGTCCAGACCGGCATGTACACCCCGTTCCCGCACTGGGTATGGAGATGGACGATGGTTCTGGCGCGCACGAGCGGATCCAGGTCGCGCCATACGGCCGCCGTTTCGTCGGCCAAGCGATGCAGCCGGACGGCGTTTTGCGCGTCGAACATCGCGTACGCCGCGTAGACCGGAGGCTCGATGGTATCGGGAGCCAGCGCGAGCTCGGGGCACTGCTCCACGAGCCCTTCCAGGAGCGCGCGACGGTGCGGATCCTCCAGCGAATCCGGCAGGCCGGCATCCGGCAGACCGATCAGCTCGAAAAACAGGAAAGCGGTGTTCTCCACCGGCGGATACAATCGCGCGGCGATCGAACGGGCCCGCTGGGAATCCGCCACCGTGCTGAGATGTTCGTTCAACGTCTGCAAACTGAGGGCTTCGAGTGTGGCGTCGGTCAGCAGGCGCGGTTCCACGCGGACCACGGTGCCGGCGGCCAACCGGAGGTGCCGGTGTAAAATCTCCGCGGTCGCGACCGGATCGATCTTGAGCTTCAAGGGATGCGTGAGGTTGGCCTGCAGCGGAAGTTCCAGCGCGGCCATGACGGCATAGGACAGCTTTTCGTCCACCGGCCCGTCCAGCAGCACGGAGCAGGAGGCTTCCGCGACCAGATCGAACAGCCATTCCGCCATATCCTCGTCGAGAGCGGCCAGAACCGTCAACAGGTCGTGCTCGCGTCCCTGCTCGAGAAACGCCTGCAGGGTATCGATCGCCGCATCGGTGTCGCCGTGGTCGTGGCGGCGCGCGTTGATCAAGTGAATCAGATCTCTGGTTAGGGGATCGGGACGTGACCAGCTTTGCATGAGAGGCTCCGAAAAAACCGAAAACTATCCACCGTCGATCATGTTGCCAAACTTTCCCTGCGGGAGCAAGCGTCCGGACGGTTTGGACCGGCTCGCCCGGCAGGGGCCGGGCGGGATCGCCTCACTCGCCGACGACCTTGACCAGGACGCGCTTGCGCCGTCGCCCGTCGAACTCTCCGTAAAAAATCTGCTCCCAGGGTCCGAAATCGAGCGCGCCCCCGGTGATCGCCACGACCACTTCCCGCCCCATCACCTGCCGCTTGATGTGCGCATCCCCGTTGTCTTCCCCGGTGTCATTGTGCCGGTACGCGGCTTCCTGCGGGGCGAGACGCTCGAGAAAGCCGTCATAGTCCTGAATCAGCCCCTGCTCGTCGTCGTTGATATACACGCTGGCCGTGATATGCATGGCGTTGACCAGGACCAATCCCTCCTTCACGCCGCTTTTCTTCACCGCTGCCTCGACCTGAGGCGTGATATTGAGGTACGCGCGTCGCGTCTTGGTTTCAAACCAGAGTTCTTCACGGTAGGATTTCATGGCGCCTTGATCCGGACGGCTGCATTGTGCGTCCCGCAGGAGGAAAGATTCAAGCCCGATGTCCGTCGGCATGCATATCGTCAAAGCAGGCGGAGGGAGATTATAATAGCCTATGTCGCCGCTCGGCCCGCTTCGCTCGTCCGCACCGCCAGCCCTGCCGCTCGCGCCGCTCTCGCCGCAAGCCAGGGTCGTGCTTCGCCGGCGATACCTCGCCAAAAGCCCCCGGGGATTGGTAACGGAGACGGCGCCGCAACTCTTCTGGCGCATCGCATCCGATATCGCCCTGGCCGAACGGCGCTATCCCCGCCCGACCCGGCTGCCCCTCGCGGCGCGACGGTTTTATGAATCGATGGCGCGGCTGGAATTTCTCCCGAACTCGCCCACGCTGATGAATGCCGGGAGGCCCCTGCAGCAACTGGCCGCCTGTTTCGTCCTTCCGGTCGAGGATTCGCTGAGCTCGATTCTGGACGCCGTCAAACAGCAGGCGCTCATCCATCAATCCGGCGGGGGAACGGGATTTTCCTTCAGCCGGCTTCGCCCCAAGAACGATTTGGTCGCCTCGACGAGCGGCGTCGCCTCCGGCCCCATCTCCTTCATGCGGATCTTCAACTTGACCACGGACGTCATCAAACAAGGAGGCGCCAGACGCGGTGCGAACATGGGTATCCTCCGCGTGGACCATCCGGACATCCTGGACTTCATCGCGCTCAAGCAGGACCCGACCGAAATGACCAACTTCAATCTCTCGGTCGGCATCACGGCGGACTTCATGCGCGCGCTCGAACGCCGCCGGCGCTATGACCTGGTGAACCCCCGCACCGGCAAACCGGCCGGACGACTTTCCGCACCGCTGGTATTCGACCGCCTGGTGGACGCCGCCTGGACGACCGGAGAACCGGGCGTCATCTTTCTCGACGCCATCCAGGCCGCCAATCCGACCCCCGCGCTCGGTGAGATCGAAGCCACGAATCCCTGCGGCGAACAACCGCTGCTCCCCTATGAATCCTGCACCCTGGGCTCCATCGACGTCGCGAAGTTCGTGCTGCCGACCCGCACGCAACGGACGATCGATTACCAGCGGCTGGCCGCCACCGTCGAGCTCGCAGTCCGTTTTCTCGACAACGTGATCGACCGGAATCGTTATCCGCTGCCTCAGATCGAAACGGCCACGCTGCGCACCAGAAAAATCGGCCTCGGGATCATGGGGTTCGCCGATCTGCTGATCAACCTGGGCATTCCCTACGACTCGGACGCCGCCATCGAGACGGCGACCGCGCTGATGGAGTTTCTGCAAGCCCGCGCCCATGACGCCTCCCGCCGGCTCGGCGCCCAACGGGGCCTGTTTCCGGCTTACCGCGGCAGTCGTCTGCGGCAACAGCATGATCCCCGTCGGAATGCGACCGTCACCACCATCGCGCCGACCGGTACGATCAGCATCCTCGCGGGCTGCTCGCCCGGTATCGAACCGCTCTACGGCGTTCACGTCGTCCGCCGGGCGATGGAAGGACTGCAGCTGACGATGCTGCATCCGGCGTTTGCGCGCCTGATCCGGCAGCGGGGTCTCGATCTCGATCGGCTCCGGTCCGACCTCGCCGCCACTCCCTCGATCCAACAGCTGACCCGCATTCCGGCGGACATCCGCCGGCTGTTCGTCACGGCCCACGATGTGTCCCCCGCGCACCATGTGCGCATGCAGGCCGCCTTTCAGCGATACAGCGACAGCGGCGTGTCGAAAACCATCAACCTGCCGTCGTCGGCGACCAAAGCCGACGTCGCCGACGCCTTCCTCCTCGCCTACCGCCTGGGATGCAAGGGCCTCACCGTGTTTCGCACAGGAAGCCGCGAACATCAGGTCCTGTCCTGCTCGCCGTCCCAGCCCTGCTGAGCGGACGCGCGCGGAATCCTTCGGGAAAATTGACAGCCCCGGATGATGGTGATAAGTAGTTCTTCAGATAGATTCGACAATCGTCACGTCGCGTGACCGCTCAGCAGGGAGGTGCTCGATGGCTGCGCTCGCAGGGAACCTGACATCGGTCGGGAATCCTCTCCAATGGTCTCTCCTCTTCGCCCGTCAACCGGAACCGGATTTGGAATTCACCGAAGAGGAGCTGGATCAGACTACCGCCACCCGCCCCGTTTCTCCGATGAAACCGGGCAAAAAGCCGGGCGGCGGACGACCGCTGCTCTGGGTTCTGCTGTTGCTATTGATCGGTGGAATCGGCTACATCGCCATGGAACCGGAACAATTGACGGAATTGCTGGCTCCGTTCCTGGGAGAAACCGCGCCCCCTGAACCGCCGCCGATCGCGATGCGTCCCAAACCCGCGGCTCCGGCCGCACCCTCGGCGCCCGCGGCGCCGGAATCGATGGCTCCGGCCCCCGCGGCTCCGACGCCTGCCGCCCCGGCGGCTCCGGAATCACCTGCCGCAGCGAGCGCACCGGCGCCGGCAATGCCGGCTCCCGCCGCCGCACCGTCTCCGATGTTCGCCGAAGGGCAAAAGGTCACGGTCATCGGCAATCCGGCGATCCCGGCCGAAACGATTCCCCTGTCGCTGGATCCCGCCGGAACCAAACCGGGTCCGGTCGTCCGCCCCGGTGTGACGCTCAGCATCCTCGACGGAGACCTCCAGCCGGGCGGCTGGGTCTATTCGGTCCGCACCGACGACGGCACGAAGGGCTGGATCAGCGAGAAGCGCCTCCGTCTCAAGTTCTGATCACCGTCCCCTCCATCCCGCATCGCAGAAGGCCGGAGTCGTCTCCGGCCTTCTCTTGCGGTCCTCTATGCTATAATCCGCGCCACGGCCGGCCCCTTGTTCGTGACCAGGTTCGGCGCTCCTTCTATGCAGACACTCAAAGCCCTGATCTTCGATTTCGACGGCATCATCGCCAACACGGAGCCGCTGCATTTCGCAGGACTTCGACAGACGCTGATCGAGATCGGCATTGATCTGACCGAAGACGAATACTACGCCGACTACCTGGGGTATGACGATCGCGGATGTTTCATCGCCGCGCTCACCGCCAACCGCCGCCCGCTCGACCCCGATACCATCGCCCGGCTGATGAAGCGGAAAGCCGGGGCCTACTTGGAATCCGTCAAGCATCATCAGGTGATCTTCCCAGGCATTCCGGAGTTCGTGCGCGAAGCGGCGAGCGCCTACCCGCTGGCCATTGCGTCCGGAGCCCTCCGCCACGAGATCGAATATATTCTGGAGGACGCGGGCCTGCGGAAGGAATTTCTTCACATCACGAGCGCGGAGGACGTCACCAGGGGAAAGCCGGATCCGCAGCCGTTTCTCCATGCCTTGAACGCGCTGCAACAGCGGGATACCGGCCTCACGGCGTCCGCCTGTCTGGTCATCGAAGATTCGCTCCCCGGGATTCGCAGCGCCAAATCGGCCGGCATGAAAGTCCTGGCCGTCACGAATACGCACACCGTGCAGGACCTGCACGAAGCTCACGCGATCACGCACAGCTTGAAAGACACCAGTCTCGCGGACGTTCGAGCGCGCCTATGGCCGGCGGCACAAGGATGATCACCGGATGAGAATCTGCTCCTTCGTGCCTGGGCCGCGCCCCGTCGACGGACTCGAGG
>DIHJ01000061.1:34499-34723 GCA_002420105.1 Nitrospira sp. UBA5699 | reverse complement strand
GCCGGCGGAGATCCCCTCCGGCACCTTCTCCGATCGGTTCGACGACGCCGTCGTGCGGGAACTCGGCGGGTCCTCGTTGCCGGCGGGACGGCTCTCATGACCATGACGACGACAGAGGCCCAGGCCTTTTGCACCGACCTGACCAAGAAAAGCGGCAGTAATTTCTACTACTCCTTCCTGTTTCTGCCGAAAGCGCGCCGTGACGCCATGTACACGGTCTACGC
>DIHJ01000061.1:12620-34367 GCA_002420105.1 Nitrospira sp. UBA5699 | reverse complement strand
GCGACCCCAAGGAAGAGCTCCGCCGTTGGCGGGCCGAACTCGACCAGGTCTACGGGGGTTCGCCGACCTGGCCCATCATGGTGAGTCTCGCCCATCACGCGAACGCTCTCTCGATCCCGAAGGCGTATTTCGAGGAATTGATCAAAGGCGTCGAGATGGACCTGGTCACACGCCGCTACGCGACCTTCGACGAACTGTCGCTGTACTGCTATCGCGTCGCCTCCATCGTCGGCTTGATCTGCCTGCATGTATTCGGCCCGACGTCGCCGCACGCGCAGGACTATGCCGTCGATCTCGGGATGGCCTTCCAGCTGACGAATATCCTGCGGGACATCGGAACGGACGCGGAACAAGGGCGGATTTATCTTCCCCGGGAGGATCTTTCGCGCTTCGGGTGCAGCGAAACGGATCTCCTTCAACGAAAGGACGGTCCGCAGGTCCGCGAACTCGTCCGGTTCGAAGCCGGCAGAGCCCGCGAATATTACGCCAAAGCGCAGGCCGCGCTCGAGAGTCTGCCTCCGGGCGATCGACGGGCATTGACCGTCGCGGAGATCATGCGGGCCGTGTATTCCCGCATTCTGGAACGCATCGAACGTCCCGATCACCGGGTCTTCGGTCCCCGAGTTCGCCTCTCGACCTCCAACCGGCTGGCCCTGGCGACCGGAGTCTGGCTTCGTTCGCGCGTCTCGTGACGGCCGCACCTCCCCACTCCGTGATCGTGCTCGGCGCCGGACCGGCCGGACTCACCGCGGCCTACCGTCTGGCCTGCCGCGGCGCACACGTCACGCTGGTCGACCAATCCCCCGCCGTCGGAGAGCATTTCAGGCGCGAGGGCGACCCGCCGCTCTCGATTCTGGGCTGTCATCATGCCACCTGGTCGCTGCTGCAGTCCCTCGGCATTCGCTTCGCTCCCCCGGCGTTCAGTCAGGCCACGCTGGAGTTTCTGCTCCCCGACGGCCGGCTCGCCCCCTTTCCGACGTCCCCGTTCCGCACGCCGCTGCACCAACTCTTCACGATCGGTCGGTTTGCCGGACTGTCCCGGCGGGAACGCTGGAGGCTGCTGTCCTGGCTGGAACAGATCTGGGAAGGCGCGCTGCCGCCTGCGAGCGATCTCGAGCATCGCACCGCGCAGGACTGGGTCGAATCGCTCGGCTACGATCCGGGTATCGTCCGGACCATTTGGGATCCCCTGGCCCGCTGGCTCACGGGAAACGATTTGGGAAGCCTCTCCGCCGATGCCTTTGCGGGGTCGCTCAAACCGTTCTTTCTGTCCCGGGGAGCGGACAACCGCATCGCGGTTCCGCGACAACCCTGGCACCGCATGTTCGTGCAGCGCATCACGGACAGCCTCACGGTCAACGGCGCCGCACTGCGGCTCGGCGCCCAAGCCGTTCAGCTCCGGTTCGAGCAGGACCGGATCACGGGCCTGCGGACGCAGGACGGAACCGTCCTGCGGGCCGACTGGTACGTGGCGGCGGTGGCGCATCATCGACTCACGCCGTTGCTGCCCGAGCGATGGCTTACGCGCTACGCCTATTTTCAGCAGATCGCCGAACTGACCGCCCTGCCCTGGACCCTCATTCAGGTGCGCGCGCCTCAGCGGATGATGGCGCCCCGGCACATCCTCATGAGTGACGGCCCGTTTTCCTGGATCGCCGGCAAACCGTCGGAACTCGATCAGAGCCTCGTGGCCACGCTGACGATGCCGCAGGATCGGGCAGTGGTCGAGACCGAGCAACAGGTCTCCGATCTCCTCCGGACGCTGGGGCTTCTTGAGCGCGACGTCCGGCTGACCGGATTCAGGCAGCAGGAACTCATCCATGCGGCACTGGCCCTGCCGCCCGGGACGAAGATCCGGCGACCGATCCAACGAAGTCCGATTCCGAATCTCCTCGTGGCCGGCGCTTGGACGGATACGGGGTGGCCGGCGAATTTCGAGAGCGCGATCGTCAGCGGCGAGCGCTGCGCCGACATCATCCTGACCGGCCGGAAGGCTGCTTGACGGGCTCGGAACCCGATGTTAGGGATACAGGCATGAAGCGTATCGTGCGCGCCTTTGCCATCGGCCTCATCCTCCTGGAACTCGGTTGCGCGCAACGCCCCTCTCGGGGCATCGGTTCTCCGCAGGAATACAGCCAGCGCGATATCGAGCGGGACTACATGGAGTGCGAGTACAAAGCCAGGCTGGCCAACCAGGAGCACTTCTACAGCCAGAGTTCGCCGTTCCCCTTCGGCCCCGGCCCACAAAGTCCTACCGACCACGCCCGCGCCCTCCACGGCATCTCCACGATCAATGCGATGCGGGATACCTGCCTGGCGGCCAAGGGCTATCGGGTGGAATAGCCGCGCTCCTGTCTGTCCGCATCGCCCCGAGAGACTCCATGATTGACAACCTTCCCTGCCCCTCCTAAGATGCGCCCGTTCATCTCACGTTTCGAGCCGCGCCATGATCCTGCAAGACCTCGCGAAATCGCTTCAGAACTGTCAACGCTGCAAGCTCGCCACATTGGGGCGCACGCAGGTTGTCTTCGGCGTGGGCAATCCCCACGCGAGCATCATGTTCGTGGGGGAAGCCCCGGGGTTCAACGAAGACCAGAAAGGGGAACCGTTCGTCGGCGCGGCGGGCAAACTGCTGAACGATCTGCTGGCCTCGGCGAATCTCTCGCGCGATCAGATTTACATTGCGAACGTAATCAAGTGCCGGCCGCCGAACAACCGCGACCCGGAACCGGACGAAGTCGAAACCTGCAAGCCGTTTCTCATGCAGCAGATCCAGCTGATCAAGCCCAAGCTGGTCTGTACCCTGGGCAACTGGGCCACGCAGACGTTACTGGATCGCAAGGTGGGAATTACGAAGGTGAAGGCGCAGGCCTTCTACATGAAGGACTTCGTGATCTTCCCTCTGCTCCACCCGGCCGCCGCCTTGCACCAGGGGAACCTGCTCGACACGCTGAAGGAAGACTTCAAGAAGCTGAAAGAATTCCTCGACCGCCACAGCCAGCCGGCCCCGGCCGCACCCGTCCTCAACATCGAACCGCCGCAGCCGGCACAGATGGACCTGTTCAGCTGACGGCCGTCCGTCGGACCCGCGGCTCCGTTCCGGACGCGACAGGAGTCACGAGGTCCGTTTCACGCTTTCCTCATGCGACTCGGTCTGGGCCTCCCCCTCGGCGGGCGGTTCTTCCTCCGGCACGTCGAACCACTGCACCAGCATCTCCTCCCACCAGGCCTCGTCGACGTCGGCACCGGGGTCGCTCCCGAGAAAGACCACGTCGTCGTTCGTCACCGACGGACCGATCAATTGCGGTTGAAACTTGGCCCGATCGATGATTTCTCTGGTGGCATAGCCGCCGATGATCCAGGAGTCCGGATCGGCGCGGCGGGACTTGTAGGCCTTCAACCCGACTTTCAAATACATGAAGACCTGCTGCTGCACGGGATCACCGACGCCGGACTGCGGCAGACTGAGGGTCTTCTCGATTTTCTTGCGCCAGTGCCGGTCGTCGTAGCGCGACGTGATCAACTGCAGCATCTTCTTCCCCAGTTCGGCGTCAAGCGGCATGGTGTGTTCCTTTTGTGACTACAATCCTCATTACGCGGCGGCTCACGAAGCCCGAGGTGCTCTCCATCAGCCGAGGTGTTGCTTGAAAAACGCCTTCGTCCTGGCCCACGCGTCCTTCGCCGCCTCCGGGCGGTACACGCTCGGGTCGTTGTCGCGGAAGAAGGCATGGGGCGCGCCGGCGTATGTTTTGATTTCGCCCGGTTTGTTGTACTTCTTGAGCGCGGCCGCAAGCCGTTGCACGTCCGCCTTGGTGATCCACCCGTCGTCTTCGCCGTAGATATAGAGGACCGGAGCGGCGAGTTTCTGCAGCGGCGCATCGGGATTCGGCACCTGCCCGTAGAACGGCACGGCCGCCTTGATGTCGGCGTTGACGCAGGGCAGCATCAGGGCGTAGGAGCCGCCCATGCAGAAGCCGGTGACGCCGATCCGCTTCGGATCCACTTCCGGGACGCTCTTGAGGTAGGCCACCGTCGCATCCAGGTCGGCCAGTCCATCTTCCTGCTTGAGCGCATTCATCAGTTTGCCGGCTTCGCCCGGATCGGTCACAAGCGCGTTGCCCAACCGAGAATACAGATCCGGGGCGATGGCCATGTAGCCCTCGGAAGCAAACCGCTTGGCGATGCCCTTGATATGGTCGGTCAGCCCCCACCACTCCTGAATCACGATGATGGTCGCGCGTCGTTCCCTCGTCTGCGGCGCGGCCACATAGGCGCGGATCGTCACGTTGCCGCTGGGATACTGCACCATCGTCTCTCTGATCGGTTCCGCCATGCATCACCTCCAAGCCTGCGCAATTATGAATGAGGAATTTGGGATTATGAATGCAGGAGCACGCCGCCCCATTCATCATTCAACATTCGACATTCACAATCGCAGCGATCACTTCAGCGATCAGCTGCCGGCCACCATCATCTCCGCGATTTTCAAGGTCGGGCTCGCGATGCGACCGCGAAACGCCAGATCGCTGCCGACCAGTTCGATCTCCCTGTACATCTGCTTCAAGTTGCCCGCGATGGTGATCTCCTCCACCGGGTAGGCCAGTTCCCCGTTCTCGATCCAGAATCCGGCCGCCCCGCGGGAATAATCCCCGGTCACCATATTGATGCCGAACCCGATCAACTCCGTCACGTACAGGCCGTCCTTGACCGTCCCGATGATCTCCTGCGCCGTCTGCGCGCCCGGGACGAGATAAAAATTGGTCGGTCCGACCGACGGACTTTCCCCGACGCTGCGCGAGGCGTTGCCGGTCGACGGCAGACCCATTTTTTTCCCCGAATAGGTGTCGAGCAGATAGCTCTTCAAGACTCCCCGTTCGACGATCGTGTTCTTTCTCGTGGGGAGCCCTTCGCCGTCGAACGGCCGCGAGCCGAGTCCGCCGGCCATCCGTCCGTCGTCGTAGACCGTGATGTACTCGGGCGCGAGCGGCTTCCCCAGCTGTCCGGTCAAAAAGGAGGCCCCTTTGTACAGCGAATAGCCCGAAATCGCGCTGCACAGGTTCCCGAGCAGGCTGCCCGCCATGTCCTGATCGAACACGACCGGCACCCGTTTGGTCCCGACTTTCCTGGCCCCCAGACGTCTGACCGTCCGGCGGGCGGCTTCGATGCCGACGGCTTCCGGCGCCTCCAGCTTGCTGAACTTTCGCTGGACCGCATACCAGGCGTCCCGCTGCATGGAACCAGTCCGGGGATCCGTGGCGATCGGCGACACGGCCAGGGAAAAGCTTGAGCTGCGGTATTCGCCGACGAAACCGTGACTGTTGCCGAGCACGACGCGGCCGGAGGAGGAATCGAAATCCGCACCTTCCGAATTCGTGATGCGTTCGTCCATGGCCAGCGCCGCCGCCTCGGCGCGTTTGGCCAGCTCAATCTGCCGGTCGGTATCCAGCTTCGTATCGTCGTAGAGATCAAGATCAGGCTGGTCACCGGCCATCTGATCCGCTGCCGGAAGACCCGAGACCGGGTCCTCGACAACCGCATCGGCCAGCGTACAGGTCTGCGCCACGAGTTGCTGAAGCGAGTCGGGGGAGAAATCCGATGTGGAGGTGCAAGCCGAGCGCTTTCCGACGAAGACCCGAAGCCCCAATCGTTTTTCTCTGGCTTTGGTCAGCCGATCGACGGCCCCCAGCCGCACCTGCACCGAAAGATTCTCGCCGTCCGCGATGACGACGTCGGCCTCCGTGGCGCCGCGCCGTCTGGCCATGGCCAGGAGATCCGTCGCCAGTTGGGCATAGCCGCCGTCGGCCGAGTTCACCGCAATTTCGCCACCCTTCCGCTGAAGCATTCCCTCTCCCGTTGTACATCAACCGTGATTCGTCAACCGCCCCCCCCTCATTCGATCGAGGATTGACGATTGACGCCTCGGCTAGCCTTGCGTGCCGCCGACGGTGATTTCGTCGATCCTGATCGTCGGAAGCCCGACGCCGACCGGAACGGACTGTCCCTCTTTGCCGCAGGTCCCGACGCCTTCGTCGAGCTTGAGATCATGCCCGACCATCGAGACCTTCGTGAGAATCTCCGGGCCGCTGCCGATGAGCGTCGCCCCCTTCACCGGCCTCGTCACCTTCCCGCCTTCGATCAAATAGGCTTCACTGGCGGAGAAGACGAATTTGCCGTTGGTAATATCGACCTGTCCGCCGCCGAACGACACCGCGTACAACCCTCTGTCCACCGACTTGATGATGTCGTCGGGATTCGATTCCCCCGCGAGCATGAACGTGTTGGTCATCCGCGGCAGCACGATGCTCTGATAACTCTCGCGCCGGCCGTTGCCGGTCACCGGAATGCCCATCAGTCGCGCGTTCAACTTGTCGGTGATGTACCCCCGCAGGATGCCCTTCTCGATCAGCGTCGTCCGGCCGGTCGGCGTCCCTTCGTCGTCCATGTTGAGGGACCCCCGGCGGCCGGGCAGTGTGCCGTCGTCGACGATCGTGCAGACATCGGACGCCACTCGCTTCCCGAGCAGACTGGAAAAAGCGGAGGTCTTCTTCCTATTGAAGTCAGCTTCAAGTCCGTGTCCAATCGCCTCGTGCAGGAGAATGCCGGGCCACCCGCCGCCTAGGACAACCGGCATGACGCCGGCCGGCGCCTCCACCGCGGACAGATTCAGAATCGCGATGCGCGCGGCTTCTCTCGCGTATTCCAGATAGCGGTCGCGCTCCAGATAAAAGTCGAACCCGATCCGTCCGCCCCCGCCGAACGAACCGACCTGGCGGTTGCCGTTGTCTTCCGCGATGCAGGTGACCTGCAGCCGCGACAGCGGCTGGACGTCTCCGATGAGGGTGCCGTCGGAGGTCGCCACCATCACGATCTTGTATTCGGTGTTGAAGGAAGCCATCACGTTCTTGATGCGCGGATCGTACCGGCGGGCTTCCGTGTCGATCCGGTTCAGCAGGGTCACGCGATCCGCGGTCGCCACTTCGATCTGGGTCTGTTCGACCGGATAGAGATCGCGGACGGGGCGATGGCGGACGGGAGCGGGAACGGCCTGACCCCCCGCCGGAGAATTGGCGATGTAACGGGCCGTATCCGCCGCAAGTTCGAGGTCCTTTTTCGTCAATTCGTCGGAATAGGCGAAGCCGGTTTTTTCGCCGGCGGTGGCGCGAACGCCGACCCCCTGGGAGACACTCTTGGTCGCGCGTTTGACGAGCGACTCCTCCATCGAAACCGATTCGGACGTGCAGGACTCGAAGTACAGATCCGCATAATCCACATCGCGGACCTTCACACGCCCGAGCGCCGCCAGCACCTCGCGCTCCGTCACGCCGAACGAATCAATCGGAATCAGCTGCCCCATAGCAATACAACCCTCATCACATCGTTCATCGTCGCAGAAGAACGGAGTATAGCCGATCCCTTTCCGCAGGCGCAATCCAAGCGCGTCCAACTCTTCGCTTTTTCAGGGGATTTACGAAATATCGTTTGACTTTCCCCCATACGGTCAGTAGACTTTCCTTACCTTCCCATACGTACTTCATAGAAAGGACCATTACCAAACCAGCCCCATGGAAAACAGACCCTCCCCGAGCACCGACCAATTGTCGGACGCGGAACTCGCAACGAAACTCGATCCCGATCTCCTTCCGAAGCACCTCGCGGTCATTATGGACGGAAACGGTCGCTGGGCGGAAGCGCGCAGCCTCCCCCGGATCGCCGGACACCGGGAAGGGATCAAATCCGTCCGCGAAATGATCACCCTGTGTCTGGAACTCGGCATCCAGGCCCTGACGATCTATGCGTTTTCCCAGGAGAACTGGAACAGACCGACGACGGAAATCAACGCCCTGATGGGCCTCCTTGAGCACTATCTTTCCACCGAGCGGAACAAACTGATCGAACAGGGCGTCCGGTTCCGGACCATCGGACGAACGGAGTCCCTCCCGACGTCTGCGCTCCAGTGGGTGCGGGCCGCCGAGCAGGAAACGGCGCATCTCGACAAGCTCCACTTGACGGTCGCACTAAGCTACGGCGGACGATCGGAAATCGTGGACGCCATCCGCGGACTGGTCCGCGAAGCCCAGGACGGAAAATTTCAACCGGAAGACATCGACGAGGCGCTGGTCCATCACTATCTCTATACCCACGACCTGCCCGATCCGGACCTGCTGATTCGCACGAGCGGCGAAACGCGCATCAGCAACTTTCTGCTCTGGCAACTGGCCTACACCGAACTGTATTTCACGCCAACCTTGTGGCCCGACTTCAGGCGCCGGGAACTCTTATTGGCCCTGCTCGAATTCCAACGACGGGAACGACGCTTCGGCCGTGTCTTCAGCAGCCTTTCTTCCTAGTCTGCAAGGGGAACACAGCCATGCTGGAGTGCGGCACGACGAATCCGGAACCGGCCCAGACTGTCCGCAAGGCCGCCGCCCGGTTCGACACACGCCGTATCTATACCGTGCTCGCGCTGGGGCCGCTTCTGTACGGAGCCATCCGGTTTCTCCCTCCCCCCGCCTTTACCGGTCTCGTGGCCGCCGCCGCGGGCATCGCGCTGTACGAGCTGTACCGCCTGTTGTTTCAGTCTTCCTCCCGGCCGTTGGCCGTCGGGATCGGCCTCCTGGGCTGCACCGCGCTGATCGCGAGCCCGCACCAGCCGGAGATGGTCGTGCCGTGCCTGCTGGCGGCCCTGGCGGCGGTGCTTTCCATCCCGCTCGTGCTGAACGTGTCCTTCGCCGACAGTTTCAAAGCGGGGGCCCTGACGCTGACCGGGATGCTGTACGTCGGCCTGACGTCGAGCTATCTCGTCATGACGCGACTGCTTCCCCAAGGCGAATGGCTGATCTTCTTCCTGCTCCTGGTCACGTGGGCCGGGGACACCGGCGCCTACTACATGGGAACGCTCTGCGGGCAACGTCTGCTGGCTCCCCGCATCAGCCCGAAGAAAACGGTGGAGGGCCTGGTCGGCGGATTCATCGGGGCGATGATCATCGCCTTCGTGGCCCGCTGGTGGTTTCTGCCGGATCTGTCCGGTCTCGATTGCGTCATCCTTGCGGCGCTGTTGACCGTCGCCGGTCTGTGGGGAGACTTGGCGGAATCGGCCGTCAAACGCAGCGTCGGAGCCAAAGATTCGGGCGGGGTGCTGCCCGGGCACGGAGGAATGCTCGACCGACTCGATAGTCTCTTGTTCGCCGCCCCCGCCTTCTACTACTATGTGACGCTGATCAGTCGCATCGGGGCATCAGCCTGAAGGAGCCGTCATGAAAGCGATCGTCATTCTCGGATCGACCGGATCGATCGGAACCAATACCCTGGATATCGTCGAACGGTTTCCCGCGGAATTTCGCGTGGTGGGGCTGACGGCGGGCAGCAACGACGACATGCTGGAGGAGCAGATCCGCCGCTTCAAACCCCGGGTGGTCGCCCTCTCGAACGAATCCGCCGCCGCCCGACTCCGGGACCGTTGTCCCGACCTCCCCGTCGAGATCCTGGCCGGGCAGGACGGCCTGGTGCGGGTGGCCTCGGCTCCCGAGGCCGAACTGGTCGTGTCCGCCATCGTCGGCGGCGCCGGGCTGGTCCCCACGCTGGCGGCCATTCGCAGCGGCAAACATATCGCGCTGGCGAACAAGGAGCCGATGGTCATGGCCGGCAAGCTGATGCAGGACGAAGCCCGCCGCCACGGCGTCAGAATTTTCCCCGTCGACAGCGAGCATAGCGCGATTTTCCAGTCGCTCGAAGGCCATCGCGTCAGGGACGTCCGCCGGCTGATCCTCACGGCCTCCGGAGGCGCTCTCTGGACGCTCACGAAAGAGCAGCTGCAGGACGTCACGCCGGAACGCGCATTGCAGCATCCCAATTGGAAAATGGGCGCCAAAATTACGATCGACTCCGCCACGCTCATGAACAAGGGACTCGAGGTCGTCGAGGCGCGCTGGCTCTTCGATATCCCTGAATCCCGCATCGACGTCATGATCCACCGGGAAAGCATCATTCACTCCCTGGTCGAATACGAAGACCGCTCGATGATCGCGCAACTGGGATTGCCCGACATGCGCACGCCGATTTCCTATGCGATGCGCTACCCCGAACGTCTGCCGCTCGATCTGCCCTCGCTGGATCTCACGGAGGTGGGGAAGCTGACGTTCTGCAAGCCGGACCACGACCGGTTCCCCTGCCTGCGGCTCGGCTACGAGTCGCTCCGGATCGGCGGGACGATGCCGGCGGCCATGAACGCGGCGAACGAAATCGCGGTGGAGGCCTTTCTCCAGGGCGGCATCCGCTTCGGCGACATTTCTGATATCATTCGTAGTACCATGGATGCGCACGCACCGCGCGAAGTCGAGTCGGTGGACGTCGCCCTGGAAGCCGATCACTGGGCCAGAAGCAAGGCCGAGTCCTTAGTCCATGCCCTGGCGCGATGACGCGAGACGGCGGCCGTCACCGATGAACGTGAGGCAAACCATTTACACCGTTACAGGTAACGACTAAATACTTATGGTACAAGCACTCGCCTGGTCCCCCGACAGTCTCTGGCTCCTCATGCAGAAGGCCTGGTGGTTTCTTGTCGTGCTGGGAATTCTGGTCGCCTTCCACGAGTTGGGCCATTTCCTCGCCGCCCGGTGGGTCGGCGTGAAAGTCCTCAAGTTTTCTCTGGGCTTCGGCCCGAAACTCTTCGGCCGGCAGATGGGCGAAACCGAATATCTGCTCTCCGCGATTCCCCTGGGCGGGTACGTCAAGCTCTTCGGCGAAGAGGAAACCGAGGCCGTGACGGCGGAAGACCGGCGGCGATCCTTCGCCCACCAGGGCCTCTGGGGCAAAGTGCTGATCGTCGCGGCCGGACCCGGCTTCAATTTCATTCTGGCCTATCTGATTTTCGCCGCCTGGCTGTCCACCGGCTATACGCTTCCCGTCCCTTCGTTCAAGGACATCGCGGCCGACATCGAAGCCGTCGCCGCCGACTCTCCCGCCGCCAAGGCCGGTCTGATGGTCGGGGATCGCATCAAGAAGATCAATGGACGGGACATCGCCACCCGTGTCGAGCTCCTCGACGCCGCGGCAAAGGGCAAGGGCGCGCCGCTGACGCTCGAAATTCTCCGGGACGGCCGCACCGAAACCCTGACGATCACGCCGATCCCGGCGCCGGGACAGCCCGCTGCCGACGAAGAAAACGCCTACTACCTCGGCATCGAGGAGATTCCGCCGGTCGTGAACGAGGTCGTGCCGGGAAAACCGGCAGCGGCGGCCGGATTCAAAGAGGGCGACCGGGTCCTGTCCATCGAAGGAACCCCCATCCACACATGGACTCAGATGACGGGGCTGGTCAAAGAAAGCCCGGGGAAGACTCTCCATGTCGACATCCTGCGCGAAGGCCGACGAATCTCCCTGACGGTCACGCCTTCCGCAGAAACCGCCACCGTCAACGGACAGTCGGTCACAGTCGGCAAGATCGGCATCGCCGGCCCCGACCGCTCCCTGATGAAATCCAGCAGCCCCGTCGCGGCCATCTACGACGGCCTCCAGGCCACCTGGAAATGGACGGAACTCACGGTCGTCGGCCTTTATAAGATGGTGGTGGGCGACATTTCGAGCAAGAACATCGGCGGACCGCTGACGATCGCCAAGATTTCAGGCGAGGCCGCGGCACAGGGTCCGTCGAACGTGGTCTTTCTGATCGCGTTGCTCAGCATCAATCTCGGCGTGCTGAACCTCCTGCCTATTCCCATCCTCGACGGAGGGCACTTGCTTTTCTTCCTCATCGAAGGCATTCTGCGCAAGCCGTTGGGCGAACGGCAGCGGGAAGTGGCCCAACAGGTCGGGCTGGTCTTACTGGTAGGGGTCATGGTCTTCGCCTTTTGGAACGACCTCGAACGGATCTTCTTCTCCCACTGACATTTCATGCGGACATCTCAACTCCTTCTCCCCACCCTGCGGGAAGACCCAGGGGAAGCCGAAACCGTCAGCCACCGGCTGATGCTCCGCTCCGGCCTGATCCGCAAGGTCGCCGCCGGCATCTACACCTATCTTCCCCTGGGCCTGCGCATCATCCGCAAGGTCGAGAACATCATCCGCGAGGAAATGAACCGCGCCGGCGCGCAGGAACTGCTCATGCCGGTCGCCTCGCCCGCGGAGCTGTGGAAAGAGACTGGACGGTGGAATTTCTACGGCAAGGAACTGCTCCGGTTCAAAGACCGGCACGAACGGGACTTCTGTCTGGGCCCGACGCATGAGGAAGTCATCACCGATCTTTTCCGGCGGGAAGTCCGCTCCTACCGGCAGCTGCCGCTCAATTTTTATCAGATCCAGACCAAGTTCCGGGACGAGATCCGTCCCCGCTTCGGATTGATGCGCGGACGCGAATTCATCATGAAGGACGCCTATAGCTTCGACAAAGACGAGGCGGGCGCGCGCCTCAACTATCAGAAGATGTACGACGCCTATCACCGGATTTTTTCCCGCTGCGGCCTGACGTTCCGGGCCGTCGAAGCCGACACCGGCCTGATCGGCGGCTCGTCCTCGCACGAATTCATGGTGCTGGCCGCCACCGGCGAGGAAACCGTCGTGTACAGCGAGACCGGCACCTATGCCGCGAACGTCGAACGGGCCGAGGTCCTCCCGCCGACCGAAGGCAGCCGGGAAGAGCTCCGTCCCCTCCGTGCCGTCAGCACTCCGAATTGCCGCACGGTCGAAGAGGTCACCGGCTTCTTGAAAATCGAACCGGGCCGACTGGTCAAGACGCTGCTCTATTCAACCGGGAAGGACACGGTCGCAGTCCTGATCAGAGGCGATCATGAAGCCAACGAGATCAAGATCCGCCGGCTCTTGGGGGTGACCGACCTGGAACTGGCCGGTCCGGCGACGGTGGAGAAAATCACCGGCGCGCCCGTCGGATTCGCCGGCCCCGTGGGGCTGAAAGGGGTTCGCATTCTGGCCGATCATGCAGTCAGGTTCACGCGCAACGTCGTGGTGGGGGGAAACCGGGCGGATACGCATATCGTAGACGCGAATTATGAGCGGGATTTTCAGGTCGATGAGTTCGCCGACCTGAGAAACGCCATGGCCGGCGATCCGTCCCCCCGAAAAGACGGCATTCTGAAAGCGACCAAGGGAATCGAGGTGGGGCACGTCTTCATGCTCGGCACCAAGTACAGCCAGGCCATGAACGCGTCCTTCCTGGACCCCAACGGAAAGGAATGCCTGGCCGTGATGGGCTGCTACGGCATCGGCGTCGGCCGCACGGCGGCTGCGGCCGTCGAGCAGAATCACGACGACAAGGGCATCATCTGGCCGTTCCCCATCGCGCCGGTCCACGTTCATCTGCTGCCGCTGGGGCAGTCCGCTCCGGTCGCCGAAGCGACGGCGGGGCTCTACGGCTCATTGCAACAGGCCGGTCTCGAAGTTCTCTGGGACGACCGGGAAGAGCGGGCGGGCGTGAAATTCAACGACGCCGATCTGATTGGCGCGCCCTTCCAGGTGATCGTCGGCGACAAGGGCCTGGCCGAAGGACTGCTTGAGATCAAGATCCGGAAGACGGGCGAGAAGCTCAAGGCTGCACCGGCCGACATTCCGGCGAAAATTCTTCAACTCGCCGCCTCGGGACCCTCCTCTCAATAGAACGCACCCCCCGCGCCGACGAATTCACGCCCCCGGCGCGAGGCTCCCGCGCACGCCTGCAGGCGATTGCCGCGCCATCGGGAAAATGCCTTTTCCTTGCCTTCCAACCCCATTGGGCTAGACTGAGTCTCGACCCTCGCGAAACGGCGCTGCGGCGAAGCTTCCTTCAACCGGCGCCACCACCGACCTCAAGCGTATGCCCGGTTCCATGTAGAGGAGTGCAGGAATGCAGGTGAAACCCCCGACCCAGAATTTGCAGGAACTTCAGCAAAAAGTGGAGTTTGCCGAGAACGTCAAGCGGATCACCAGTCAGGTCCATGCCGCCAGCAACCTCGATCAGATCCTGCTCGATCTTCACAAAGACATTCTGAGTCTCTTTGACGCAGAAGACCTCACGCTCTTCGCGTTCGATTCGGACAAGAAAGAAATCTTCTACAAAGTTCCCCACGTCGACACCATCGAGGAAGTCCGCATTCCGATTACCGAACAGAGCCTGGCGGGTTTTTGCGCCAAATATCTGCGCCCCGTCAACATCGCCGATGCGTACAACGTCGCGGAACTGCAGGGCATTCACCCCTCCCTGACCCATGACACCTCCTACGACAAGCGGACCGGCTTCAAGACGAAACAGGTCCTGACCTACCCGATCGTCGCCGACAACAAGTACCTGATGGGCGTCCTCCAGCTGCTCAACAAGAAGAGCGGAAGCCGCTTCACCCGAAAAGACGAGGAATCCGTCGCGGAAATCGCCAAAGCCCTGGGGATCGCCCTCTTCAATCTGAAGAAAGTCACGACGAAAAAAGCCGCCACGAAATTCGACCATCTCGTCACGAACGGCAAGATTTCTCAAAACGAGCTGGACGCGGCCATCGCGGAAGCCCGCAAAAGCATCTCCTCGGACCTCGAAACCATCCTGATCGAGAAGTACAAGGTCCCGAAGCTGGACATCGGAAAGTCCATCGCCCAGTTTCACAAGTGTCCCTACATCGAATACAGCGAGCGCACGCTGGTCGACATCGAGCTCCTCAGAAACCTCAACGTCGACTATCTCAAGAAAAACCACTGGATGCCGCTGAAGAGGGACCGGACGGCCATTGAAATTCTCACCGACGATCCCGGCGACCTGGACCGCGTCGCGGATATCAAGCGCACGTTCCCCGGCCTTAACATCCGGTTCGCCGTCAGCCTCCGCCGCGACATCGCCCAGTTCCTCAACGCGGCCACCGGCGGGGGGGACGGCGGAGGGGGGCGCAAACTCGACGAGAACGTGTCCGACATTCTCGGCGAGCTGGTCACCGAAGCGCAGGCCGAGGCCATGGAGGAGTCGAGCGCCGGCGGGGGGCTCGACGAGAACGACAGCGCCATCGTCCGCCTCGCGAACCAGATCATTGCGGACGCCTATCGACAGAACGCCTCCGACATTCACATCGAACCCTACGGGGAAAAGCGCGAAACCCTGGTCCGCTTCCGGGTGGACGGCGATTGCTTCGAGTACATGAAGATTCCGCAGAGCTACCGCCGCGCGATCGTGTCCCGCCTGAAGATCATGGCGAGCCTCGACATCGCCGAGCGGCGGAAACCCCAGGACGGCAAGATCAAGTTCAAGCTCAGTGAATCCAAGGAAATCGAGTTGCGCGTCGCCACCATTCCCACGGCCGGCTACAACGAGGATGTCGTCATGCGTATCCTCGCGGCCAGCGAACCGCTGCCGCTCGACAAGATGGGCTTTTCCGACAGAAACCTCAAAGCCATCAAAGAGATCGCGGAAAAGCCCTACGGCATCATCCTCTGCGTCGGACCGACCGGTTCAGGAAAGACGACCACGCTGCATTCGGTGCTCGGGTACATCAACACCCCCGACATCAAGATCTGGACGGCCGAAGATCCGGTCGAAATCACGCAGTACGGACTGCGGCAGGTGCAGGTGCAGCCGAAGATCGACTTTACCTTCGCCAAAGCCATGCGCGCCTTTCTCCGCGCCGACCCCGACGTCATCATGGTGGGCGAAATGCGGGATAAGGAAACCGCGGAAATCGGCATCGAAGCCTCGCTCACCGGCCACCTGGTCATGAGCACCCTCCACACGAACAGCGCGGTGGAAACCGTGACGCGTCTGCTCGACATGGGCTGCGACTCGTTCAGTTTTGCCGACGCCATGCTCGGCGTCCTCGCCCAGCGCCTCGCGCGGCGGGTCTGCAAGGATTGCAAAGAACAGTACGTGGGCACGAAGGAAGAATACGAAGAGATCCGTCAGGGATACGGTCCCGAGCACTGGGACAAGCTCGGCATTCCGCACGACAATGCGTTTCGGCTCGCCCGGGGTAAAGGGTGTGAGAACTGCAACCGGAGCGGCTTCAAGGGCCGGGTCGCCTTGCACGAACTCCTCCTGGGGACGGACCGGTTGAAACGGCTGATTCAGACCAAGGCGAAGACGGAGGAAATGGTCAAGGCCGCCATCGAAGACGGAATGACCACGCTCATGCAGGACGGCATCCAGAAATGCCTGCAGGGACACACCACCTTCAAGGAAGTCAAAGCCGTCGCCATCAAGTAACCCACGCGGGTCCCGCCGCTTGTGCGCGTCGGGACCCGGATCTCCCCGTGCGATCACGCAGACGCACCACGCTCCCCGATGCTCCGTTCAGAAATACCAGCGAGTGAGGAAATTTCGACCGTTTTCAGGAAACGGCTTTCGAGGCCCGTGAGAGGAATTTCCTGAGGCGGGATTCGGCGGATTGGGACACCGCCATGAACTCGAGTCCGAAGGTGTGGTCTCTTCCCCAGCGGACGATCGCTTCGACATTCATCGCGATCGACTGATCAGGCAGCCGCAGACTCATGGCCAGATGGTCTCCCGGACCGATCGCGGCGGGACTCATCACCCTGGCGCCGCTCACCGACACGTCCAGCACCACACCCAGCCCGGACCGCTCGGGCGACAACCATCGCTGCAAACCGAGGCGGGAAAATGCGCAGGCAAAGGGAGCGGCCACGCGCAGACGCGGGAAGCGGCGCAACTCCGACCCGGCGGCGCGTTGTTCCCGTACCATTTCCATAGGACGTGCCCTACGAGGCGGGTTTCGACACGATTTCGACGAATTTTCTCAGGCGGCCGTGCGTATCGGAGGAAAGCCTTCTGAAGGCCAAACCGAAAAACTGATCCTTGGTCCAGCGCACCGTCGCGACCGCGATCTCCGCCGAACGGATCTGCTTCGGCAGCCGGAAACTCAGTGTGACCTCATCGCCCGGTTTGATCGGAGCCTCCGTGCTCACGCGCGCCCCTCGCAACGACAGGTCGTAGACCACACCCAGATCGATGGGCTGTCGCCTGAGCCAGCGTTTCGGGCGAATGGGGGACAGCGCGCAGACGAACGGCGCCGCGATCCGCACGCGAGGATGCTGCCGATAGCGGTTCAGCGCGGAGGGACGCGGCGCCTCCGGCTCGATCGTCGGTCCTACCATGGGTTCTACTCTACACAAGGACCGGCGATTGAGAAAATCTTTTCAAAGATTGCGCCGGCTCGGCGGGACCGGCCGGAAAACGTCCGTAGCCCTTGTTCCCTGCGACGGGGACCGGATCGGGAACAAATCGCCGGTCTCAGACATCCCGATGCACGGTCTGGGGGGAAAACGCCGGGAGACAGACCGCAATATACTCCGCGCCTTCCGGGCCGGGAGAACTGTACCGGATCCACTCCCCGCGCGGGGTGATGATCGCTTCACCGGCATGAATCTCGTGCACCGCCGTCTTCGTCTCCACCCGCAGCAGGCCGCGAAGGACCAGCGTGTACTCGTCGAACTCCGGCGTCTGCCCCGGCTCGACCCAGCCGGAAGGGCTCTGCATGCGGGCGATGCTCACCTGCGCGGTGCCCGAATTGACCATCCCGACAAATTCTTCGATGAGTTTCGGCTTGTTCCCGGCGGCGCGTATCACCGTCGATCGTGCAATCTTCGTCGCCATCCGCTCTCCTGCCTTGTCCGCATCCGGTTGAGGATCCCCGTGCGCTCGTCCCTCAGGACGTTCCCCGCCCTGCGGCGCAGGCTAGTTATTCACGACCTTGAAGGAAATCGGCTTGCTGGGGGAACTGCACGTATTGTCCTGGAGGCACGCCTCGACCGTCACTTGCCAAACTCCTTCGGCCTGGGCGCCGACCTCCTGACAGGATACCTGCGTCGCCGGGGCTGCCACCTTGTGCAGAGTCTTCGAATCCACCTTCCCCTCCTTGAGCATCCCGGCCTTCACGCGGTACTCGGCGATCCTCCAATCCGCAGTCCGGTCCCAGGAAATACTGCAGGATGGTTTCACCACCGGCGTACCGATACAGCCCGCCAGTCCCATCACCGCACAGCATGCCACACACAATGTGACTGAAGAATCATACAGGGTCTTCATAGGGACCTCCTCCGAGGATGGCCGCGATGGCCTCCCACAATAGGCCTCCGGAGATTATTTTCCTATGACACGGAAGAGGGGGGGGAGGGCAAACGGCTTCATGATCTGGACAACTTACGGATACTTCCGGCCTGGCAACCCCTTCCACGTTGTAGAAGATCCGCTTATTCCGGCCATCATGTCGAGCGATTCCGCACAGAACTTGCACAGTCCATCCCCACATCCAACACTACGTTGGGCGGGTGGACGAATCCGCCGGCCGCCTGTTACATTGTGCGCCATTCTACAATCCCTGCGAACCGTTGACAGGTAACGGTTTACCGGGATGATATGCGACGCACTCACGAGCCATCGTTCCCTGGAGGACCACCATGCGCGACTTTCGCCACAGCCCCCGACACCGCAGACAACACATGCTAACGACCTCGATCGTCGCTCTCGCATGGCTGACCCTGACGGCTTGCGGCGGAGGAGACGGTGGAGGCTCCGCCGCTCCGGCCGCCTCGGCGACCGGAACCAATGTCGTCACCGGAATCATGCCCGTCTCATCCACGACCGCCGCCAGGACCATGCCGGCGCCAACCCGATTTTTCGCACAGATGATCGGCTGGTTCACCGGCGCCGATTCAGCCTATGCCTTCGGAACGAAAGGCCGCGTGCGCGTCGTCGGCACGCCGATCGAAGCCAATCCGGTCGGGGGAGGACGGTTTCAACTCTTGCGCGTCCCCGACGGCCCCGTCACGCTGGATGTGAGCAGCCCCGACGGCGAACGGGGCACCTTGACGCTGCCGCTCCTGCCGGGAGGAGGAGCGATCATCGACCTGGGACACCTGACGGTCCGAAAAGGGCGGGCCGTCGCGGAATATGAACCGTCTCACGAACATGCGCTTTACCCGGGGATAATCAGGGCGCGCGGCGATGTGTCGGGACTCCCCGCAGTGGGGTACACCGCCGCACCGGCCGGCACGGCCTGTGCCGCTCAGACCTTCGTCGTCGCCGGCGTGACGTTCTGCTTTGACGAGCATACGCAATTCGATCCGCCGCTCGGGACGGAGGCCTTCACGAATACGGACCCGGCGGGAAAATCCGCCGTCGTGTTTGCCCAGCCGTTCGGCGACGCCCATTCGAAGGTTTTCCGTGCCAGACGGATTCAGCGCAACAGCGGGAGCAGTTCCGCCAACGATAACACCGTCCAGGCCATCGCCCCCATCACGGGATTCAGCGCGGACTCGATCACGCTGTTCGGCACCCCGTTGAAGCCGGACGACGGCAACCCCGCCACCTCGGAAGTAAACGCGCACGCCATCACCTTTGACGCGAGCAAGGCTCGGTTCACCCCCCGTTCCCTCGAGGGACACCTCTCCAGAGGGCTCGTCGTCGAAATCGAAACACCCAAGAAATCCAAGAACCAGCCGGCCGTAACCATCGACGGGACAACGGGGCAGCAGGTCGCCGAGGCAGACCGTGTCAGGCTGATCCGGGCAGGAGACGCCGCCTGCATCAGAGGCGAGTTTGTTTATGCGACCGGCGCCGTGTTCAGCTCGGATGCCCAAACGAAGACGTTCGGATTGACCACCAGCAACGGCCCCCTGTTCGTACAGGTCATCGATACCCTGACTCAGTTCGATGAACCCCTGACGGGATTCGGCTCGTTGACCGCCGGCACCTTCGTGGAGGTCTTCGCCCAGCCGCCCCTTACCGTGGGCGGACCGCTTCGCGCCGTCCGCATCGACGACGCCCCGGGCCCGGGACAGGTCGAAGTCCACGGGACCATCAGCAGCCTGGACGCGTCCGCCAAGACGTTTGTGGTGGGTGGAATGAAGTTCTGTTACGACCAGGGGTGCGATCCCGACGTCGTCACGCAGTTCTTCGGCTTTAATACGGACAAGACCGACTTCGCCGACGGACAGTTCGTGGAGGTCATCGGAAACGCGCCGGCAACGGCCGGAGGCACAGCCGGCGCGTTGTATATCGAAAAGCGGGACAACCCCTACCCGAGCTCTTGCAGCGACGGAAAGGGCACAGACGACGACAGGCCTTGATCGGCGCGCACTGGCCTGGGGCGGCAGGGGGCCCGTTTGCGAGCCGCCTACCCCATATAGAAGAGACGGCCCCGGCGCACAACGCGGATCTTCCGGAGCGACCGCAGGAGGGACCTGCCCGCGTGTCTATGCGGAGAGCAGGAGATCGGCGAACACAAATCGCGTCACGCGAGGTACCGTCGCCGGTTTTGATCGAGAGAGGCTGGCGAAATATCGGCCCCGCGTGCGCACCAGTGTGAGACTCGCCCCGTTCGCCGCAGGGATCCGCCCCGGCCGGCAGATCGGCAAGCCACGCCTCATCGACCTCCCGCCCGGCCAGACTCACGGGGACCTGCCACAGCCATGCGCGAGGACGACCGCTCATACGATACTGCTCCGGCCGATCCCTTCCATGTGTCTCTCCGCCCTGCCGGCTGCGTCACCTGACGGCTGTTCATACCATACCTCATTTGCCCTTCCAGCATCCGCATGATACAATCCATTTCCGTACGAGCCACGTTTTGTCCTTCGCGCGCTCACACTCCCGTCACCGTCCCTGCGCGACTGAGTTTGCCGTACGGGCTGCTCTCACGGCCCCACCAACCGCGTTCAGGGTGTGTCACCAGGCCGGAGAGGCTGTAACCGGTTCCACATCGAGACAAGTCTCTGCCGTGCATACCGCGCGAGCCTGAGGCGCCAGAAGAAGGAGTCCAGATGAAGATCACCGGAGGATGGAGAGGCGGCAAGGCCAGCAAGAAGAAGGTCCGCCCGTCGTATAAGCCGAAAATTCGCTGGGAGTTGCTGGGCTTGTCCGATCCCAGCCTTGACGAGACCTCGACCCCGATCGAGAGCATCCGGAAAGCCGTATCCTCACTGGCCAGCCACGGGTTCGGTCAGGAAACCCGTCTGCGCTCGACCGACCAGATCGGCAAGTCGACCGGGAGGGGCAGCAAGACAGGATCGGGCAGAGGCAGACGGCGCGGGGCAACTGAATAGGAATGTGCGGGAACGCGGCAGACGGCAGGAACGACGTCATTTCCCTTTACCAAGGAGGACACCATCGGACGCACAGGAAAAACTACGATGGCTAAACGCGATCGCGAGAAGGCTCTGCAGATGAACCGGAGAGAGAAAGAAGCCAAGCGCGCGCTTCGCAAGGCGGAGAAATCCCCGCGCAGCGCGACCCCCGAGGGAGAAGATCCGGATCTGGCCGGGCTCCGCTGGGGACCGCAAGAGCCGTTGTACTGAAGGGTGCGGGCGAGGCGGAACCGCCTGCGCCCGCCCTTCCGCAGACTATGCGGACCGGACAAAGCAATCAGCCTGCAGCGTCCCCCGCAACCGGTCCGTGACAAGCCGGCGATAATCGGGTTTCTGCTTGAGCATCAAGACCACGCCGTCCGCGTCGGTCAGAACCTGCAACGAAGTCTCCGTCACCAGCATCCGGTCCTGATCGCCGACATTGATCCGGTATTGGGTCCTGCCGTCGGGGTTCCGATCCGGTCCGACCACCAATTCCGTCAATCCGTCGATCACACCCTCCTGGCCGCCTTCGCGCAGCCGGACCTTCGTCCCGTCCGGGATTCTTACCCACCGGTTCGCCGGACTCACCGCCGATGCCTGATCCTGTGCCATGCCCCTTCCTTTCCTTCACGCCGTGAATCGCGGACGGCTCCGCATACTGAACGTTCTATATCACCCGTGTGCAGCTAGCAGTGTGTTGACAAACCC
>DIHJ01000061.1:5182-12402 GCA_002420105.1 Nitrospira sp. UBA5699 | reverse complement strand
CCTTTGTCAACAGCCTGCTAGTTGGCCGGCAGGCTTCCCTGCAAGGGAGCCGGACCGGCGTGACGGCGATCTCTCGACCGGAACGGCCGCCCCTGCGAGCCCCGTTGATGCCCGGGCGCCCTGCCTCCTCCGCCCTGCTGACCCGCCGCCGGTCGGTCACTTCCCGGCGCCACAGGAACCGCCTGTCCCAGAAGCTGCTCGATCGCTCTGAGCTGCTGAGGATCTTCCGGCGTCACGAAACTCGTCGCCCGGCCGGTCGTCTTCATCCGCGCCGTCCGGCCGATCCGATGGACGTAATCCTCCGGACACATCGGCAGATCGTAGTTGATGACGTGGCCGATGTTTGCGACGTCGATGCCCCGGGCGGCGATATCCGTCGCCACCAGTACCCGGAACGTCCCGCGCTTGAAGCCTTCCAATGCCGCCCGGCGTTGCGGCAGGCTCCGGTCCCCGTGAAGAATGGCCACCCTGTGCCCCGCGCGCCCCAAGACCCGGCCCACCTGATCGGCGCGATGCTTCGTACGGGTAAAGACCAGCACCGTCTCCCGCTCCTCGCGCAGGAGAGACAAGAGCAGATCCCCCTTGGCGTGATGCGTGGTGTAGTGCAGCGCCTGGGTGACGCCGTCCGCCGTCGTTGCCGACGGGGTCACCATCACCCGCACCGGTTCCTTGACGCTCGCCTGCACCAGCCTCGTCAGATCGGCGGGCAGCGTGGCCGAGAACAGCAGGGTCTGCCGTTCTTCCGGCAGGGCGTCGAAGATTTGATTGATCTGGGGGGCGAAGCCCATGTCCAGCATCCGGTCGGCCTCGTCGAGGACCAGCATCGTGATGGGGAGCAGGTTGACGGTGCCGTTCCACATATGGTCGAGCAACCGTCCCGGCGTCGCGACGAGAATGTCCGGCTGCTGCCGGAGTCCCCGCACCTGGGCCACCATGTCGGCTCCGCCGACAAGCAGGGTCGCGGTGATGCCGCTGCCGGCGCCGAGTTTGTCGATGGTGGTGAGAATCTGCAGCGCGAGCTCGCGCGTCGGCGCCAGAATCAACGCTTTCGGCTCCCCTTTCGGCAGCGAAGCCAGCCGCTCGATGAGCGGAATGACGAAGGCCGCCGTCTTGCCCGTTCCGGTCTGGGCGCAGCCGATGACGTCGCGCCCCGCCAGCGCGGGCGGAATCGCCTCCGCCTGAATCGGAGTCGGTGAAGAGAGGCCGGCCTTGGCGAGATCCCGCAACAGGGACTCGGACAAACCGAGGGTGTGAAACGTAACGTGAGCAGACGTATCCACTAAGAAATCCTTTCAGTGTGATCGCATATAGACGGGATCAGAGAACCGAGGGGAGAAACAACCGAGACGGGTGCTGCTCCAGACTGGACCTGGTCGCGATGCGATCGCGAAGTCCGGTATGCCGAGCACATCCCCCGTCCGGACTACTACGAGGCGACATGTGACTACACCTTACAGGACGAAACCGCCGACGTCAATGCTTTCCTGACCGCATACCGCAGGGCACCAATCCCCGACAGGGCCGCATACCGCACGGTTCGCTATTGGACCGGAGATTGTGCTAAGCTCACCGTACCTGAACCACGGTTACTATCCTATCCCTCGCGCCTCCCGCTCCCACTCCCTGTGCCTGCGCGATCGATTCCCTAGTTTCCGCCGTTCCCCGGCGCAGTCGACTTTCCGGGAACCAGAGATTCCGGGCCGCTGAAGCATCCTCACTCGATCGTCCGGGCGCACGACGAGTGTTCCCCTCACCGCCCATTACGGGAAGGATACAACATGAACTCCTCATTATTGTCCCTCCGCCATGCCGTCGTCGTCGGAACCATCAGCATCCTGCTCGGCGCGTTCGCAGCGACCGCGCAAGCGGCAGACACAGCCAAGGGCAAGACGCCGACCCCTGTTGCCGTCGCTCCGAACAATGCTCACGCGGCCGGCGCCGTCGAGGATTCGCTTCAGGCCTGCATGGCCCGCATTCCCAAGGATGCCACGGCCGGCCAGCGCATGATCGCCGAACAGAGCTGCCGGCGGGACGAAGGCGACCGGAAACCGTTTCAAGCCTCCGGCAGCCGGTAGCGACTCGACGCCGTCGGTCGTGCCGACCTGAACCGATCGGCCTCGCGCGGACGGTCGGCCGCATCGAACCGACAACCGCCGCTTCTCGCGCCGTCCGTGCGACGGCACGAAGAGCGGCCATTCGAAAGGTCTTCTGAGACATGCTGACGGTCCACAATGTCATTCGCTGGCTGACGCAGAATCCGCTCGGCGCGGCCACCATGGTGTATGCGGCGGGGGTCTGCGCCGTCCTGGTGTACGCCTTCTTCGAGCCCCGGGACGAGCGATAGCCCTGGACCGGACTTCGGCGCAGGCGCCGGAAGGAAGAGTCATGGGAAAACGGATGATCTATGTCGGCGGCCTATCGGACAGCATGTCGGATCGTCAGCTGCGCGACCTGTTGGGCACCTACGGAGTGGTGGCCAGCGCGCATGTCGTCAGATATAAGCACAGCGGGAAATCGGCCGGCTACGGGTTCGTCGAAATGGGATCCGGAGAGCAGGCGCTCGAAGCCGTGGTGGCCCTGGAGGGCACGGAGTACGACGGACGCTGTCTGCGGCTCTTCGTCACGCCGTCTCCGTCGCGTAGTTCGTAGCCGGCGGGCCGGCCTTACAGCAAAGGAGTCCACATGAGTCGCATGAACCTCGATCCCTTGATGACGTTTCCGGACGGTTCGCTGCTGGTGATCAGCACGCAGTGCTCCAAAGAAGGAGACTTCTCCTGCGCGCTCTATAGCGCGATCGTCGAAAAGGATGACCGCGCGGCGTTCCGGTCGATTTCCAATCACCTCTCGGCATCCACCTGCATGACCGCGCAGGAAGAGGCCTATGGTTATGCGCTCCGGCTGTATCCGCGATCGGTCGAAACGCTCAAGAAACCGCCTTATCTGATTTGGGCCGGCCCCCGTACGGCCGTCTCCTCCTGATCGCCGCCTTTCGCGGGAGGGCACGCCCGCTGCACAGGCTGAGCCGTTCTTCCGTCCGAGATCGTCCGCATGGGTTCACACGCCGGTGAGCGAGCAAGTCGTGTGCACCGGGATCCGCTTCATTACAGGAGACACCAAGAACATGAGCAACGTGACCCCCCATCAATCGCCGCCGAAATCCAGTTGGATCCGCATCCCCGACGGGACCAGGGTCAAGCACCGCCACGAGGCGCTGGAAGGCGTCATCGACGGCTTGACCGAGCTCGTCGCCGGATCGACCCGGAATCCCGACGGGCGAACGCAATATCGGATCAACATCGGGGAGCCCACCAGACACCTGCTGACCGAAGACGATCTGTGCATCGTGCTCGATCGCGACGATCTGGTCATCATGCTGCGCCAGAAAGAGCCCTATCGCCGCTGTGTGACGGAGAGTCTGCGCAGCCGGTTCTCCGACGACCGGTTCATCAAATGCCCCCCGATCGAAACCGCGACCGATCCGGTCCGCCGGACACGAAAGCCAAGCCATGGCTGAGACCTGTTATTCGAAAGGCAGAAAGATCGTCCTTCTGTCGGAACAAAAGCGGGATGGAACCTGGATCTGCCGGTTCACGATTCCGGGAATGTGGGATGCCGGCCTCCGCGGACCCCGCGACGCGACCATGGATGCCTACGCGACCGAGTGGGAGGCGAAAACCGCGGCCTTTGAGACGGCCAAACGACGACTCGATGAGCCGCACGAGGTGAAATCCGCGAACAGCCCGGGGAGGACACCATGAGCAGCACCCTGCGAAAACGGCATCGGGAGCAGCTCCGGCACGAACGGCAACAGGAAAAGGACGCGCGCCGCTCGCAGCGGAAGGCGGAGAACCCCCCGTCTTCCCGGCCGGCCGGCCAGGAAGACCCGGACTTGAAAGGCATGATGCCGGGCCCCCAACGACTGCGCGATGACGGCGACCGGTGAGCGGCCGGCGCGCGAATCCGCACGGCCCGCAGATACAGGTGGCTTTTCCCACTCAGGCGTGTTAGCATGTCGATGTTTGATGCGGCGGGCCTCGCATGAAACAGTAAATCGAACGGCCCATCACCGATGTTGTTCTTACCGAGAATCTGATCGGAAGCCTGACCTAAGCCGCCCGCTGTTCGCGTCTTCGGCCCTCTCCTTCCCCTCGTGAAGTTGTTCTCGCGTTTCAGACAATGTCACTTTTCAGAAGGAGGAACCCCCATGGGTTCAAAAATCTACGTCGGCGGGTTGCCGTTTGCGGCGACCGAATCACAACTCACCACGCTGTTCGCAGCGCACGGGACCGTCGAGTCCGCGCGCGTGATCGCAGATAAGTTTACCGGCCAATCGCGGGGCTTCGGCTTCGTCGAAATGTCGACGCCTGAAGAAGCTCAGGCGGCGATCTCGGCCTTGAACGGTTCCCAGATGGACGGCCGTTCCCTCACCGTGAACGAAGCCAAGCCCCAGGAGCCCCGCTCCGGCGGCGCCGGCAATCGTTTCGGCGGCGGGGGCGGAGGACGCGGCAAGGATTTCGGCAGCCGCAACCGCTTCTAAGTTCGTCGACCCGACGACAGGGGCGCCTCATTGAGGCGCCCCTCCCTTACACCCCAGAGAGACCCCATCCCATGACCACTGCTCAAGCCCCGTCGGCGGCGATCACGCGAGTCTATCCGAATTATGTGACCATCCTGCTGTTCAGCCTCGTCACCTGCGGCGCGCTGGTCGGCGTACCCGCGTTCGGATACTGGTACGGATACAGCTGGCTGGACTGGGCGATGTTCGGGGCGCTCTACGTGGTGACCGGACTGGGCATTACGGTCGGCTATCACCGCCTCCTGTCCCATCGGAGTTTCGATTGCCCGGCCTTGGTCAAGGCCGGATTCCTGGTGGCCGGCGGCTGGGCGCTGGAAAATTCCGCGCTCAAGTGGGCGGCCGATCACATCCGCCACCATGCCAACTGCGACCGGGAAGCCGATCCCTACAACGCCCGACGGGGATTCTGGCACAGCCACTGCGGATGGCTCTTTGTCCGCGACACCCATGCGGACGAGAAGTACGCCACGCGCCTGAAGCAGGATCCCCTCGTGATGTGGCAGCACCGCCACTACCTGGCGATCGTCCTGTCGGGTCTGGCGCTCACGTTCGCGGCGGGGTTCCTCTACAACGGCTGGATCGGCGGTCTCGGCTGCTTCCTGCTGGCCGGCGTCGGCCGGACCTTCGCGGTGCTCAACTCAACGTTCTGCATCAACTCCATCTGCCATCTCTGGGGACGTCAGCCGCACGGCCGGGCCGATTCCAGCCGCGACAGCTGGTGGGTGTCATTGCTCACGTTCGGCGAGGGCTATCACAACTACCACCATACCTACCAGAGCGACTATCGCAACGGTCCCCGCTGGTACAACTTCGATCCGTCGAAGTGGCTGATCTTCACCCTGTCGAAGCTCGGACTCGCCTCGTCGCTCCGGACGACCCCTTCCGCCGGCGCCTGATCCGTCGACTCGGCTCCGCTTCCACGCGGCCAGGACGCAACGCTGCGCGAGCAGCGGCGTGCCGCTGTCGATCGACCTTCTCGGCGATGGCAAAGATCTTTGTGCGGGCGGGCCGTCAGGCCTGTCGGCGCCCCGGATGCGGCGGCGCATGACTCTTCTTCGGGGCGGCCTGCGGTCCGGGACGCTTCCCGGGCGGCGGCTCTTCCTCGCTCTCGACCTCGGTCGATTCCCCTTCGGAGAGCAGATCCTCGATCTGCCCCTCGCTGCAGGTCAGGTCTTCCGATCGCCCGTTCTGCGGCTCGCCTCCGGAACGCGCGGGCCGATGACCATCCATGTCGTCCTTGCGGAGATCACGCATAATCCGCCCTTTCCTTCCGATCCGCGACGGCTCCGGCCGGAACCGGGGCGCCGTCGATCCGCCCGCATTATCTCGCGCGATTGATGGAGTAGGAGGCCCCGGGCTGCGGCGCCCTGCTCCGCGTGTACAGTTCATCCACACTGTGTTGCAGTTCCGCCAGCATCTGGCTGATCTGCCTGCCGGAGCAATGACGCAGCGCATGCAGACTCTTTCCCGTCCAGAGGCGCAGCGCGCTCCGCGACGAGGGATGCACCGTCAGCACGTACACTCGTGACGTCTTCTTCATAAGATCCTCTGTTCGCGCAGTGACCCGTTCATCGGGACGCCGCCCGGCGCAGGCCGTGGCGGGTCCGTCCTTCCGCCCGCTCCGCGGGGGGTTCAGCTCCAGACGCGATGCACTTCGCTCACCTGTTCGACCCCGTCCCTTTTCGCAATCTGCCACTTCACATCGTCCGGAACGGTCACGACCTTTAACTCCGCGCCATGCCCGTTGGCCTCGGCCCGCAGTTGCTCCACGACGCGGACGAGCTTCTCGTCGTCGCGCGGAATGAGCGCGCCGCACCGGTTCAGGCTCGGCTCCCGCGGGGTGGCGGCTTCGGGCCAGTACGCGCCCGGATCCGCTTCCTGCAAAGCCTCCCGCTGCCCCAGTTCGCGTAGCTTCACGAACGCCTTATGGCTGATGAAGAATTCGTCGAAACTCTTGTTGATGACGATTTTCGGCATGTGCTCTGTTCCTTTCGCGCCGGTCATGAGACCGGTTCGGCGTCTTTGTAGCCGGTATAGTTTCCCGTCCAATGGGAATACCGGCGGTTGGCCCAGGTGACCACGTCCTCTTTGTGCAGTTCGCCGTACCGCTTCTGCAGCACCGCGCCGAACATCGCGAGGTTTCCCTGAATCTCCGCGAGGTCCTCCGCCGTGATCTTCTCCCACTTCGCCTTCAGCGGCGCCTTGAGTTGATCCCAGAACTGGCCGAACTGTTCCTGATTCATCGTCTGCTCCTTGGTTAGTGGATGGACGTCTCCCCCGACCCTTGCAACCGACCTCGGACAGGGAGGTCTTCTCTTGCATGTCGTCGCGCAAGGAAACGCTGGCGTAAAAGCGGCGGAGACTGGGGAATCAGACGCGCAGGAACCGGAACGGGGAGGGACGCGCGAGAGATGGGACAGCCGACGTGGCTCGATACGTCACGTCCACCCTACAGGGCATGACAGGCCCTGTCAACGGATGAATTCACCCGACTTCTGTCTTTGCAGGAACACCGCATGTGGGGCAGGAACCGCCTGACCGCTGCCCGTCGCGGCCCTCCCGCCTCTAGCCCGCATTATTCACGAGCGCTTCTGCTGCAATCACCGATCTGCTGCTGCGACAAGCCTTCGGCCGGCGGGCTCGC
>DIHJ01000061.1:3137-5161 GCA_002420105.1 Nitrospira sp. UBA5699 | reverse complement strand
CTCGCCCCTCGGACCCTCGACGTACGGCACAAGTACGCCTCGGGGCCTCACGCCTCCGCGCGCCGGTCTCGCGACGCGACTCAGCGATTTCGCGATGAACCGTCAAGAATAATGCGAGCTAGGCTGCCCGGCGTTTGGGGATCGCGGGTCTCACCGCCGGCTCCTGGTGCCCGCCTCCCGAGGAGGTCCGGCGCCGTTCCGCATCGCTTTCCCCCGCCATCGACCAGGCCAGCAGCCATACGAGCGCACCAATCGTCACGAGTCCGATCAACTCGACCATAACGCACCTCGCATTGTTCCGATCGCGAGGATCGTACCGACGCCGGCCCGCTACGCAGCCCGCCGGCCGGCGTCCGACGGTTGCGTGCCCGCGTCAGCCGACCCGCCGGCTACCGGTCCCGGGACCCGGGACACCCCGTCACCGCCGGAGTAGAGCAGGTCCATGCAGAGGACCAGCATCGCCACCAGCGCCACGAGGCCCGCCACGATCCCCCAATATATCCACGACACAGGTCACAAGCCCGCGCCGACGGCGCGGGTCCTTCTTGCTTTACGGCCGCCGCCGGCCGTTTCCGCTCACGAGGCCATGCGATAGACCCACCGCGCGGAGTTCCGTTTGGCCTCCGCCAGGGCCTTCGCCTCCCTCCCCGCCGCGGACAACATCAATCCGCCGAAGAAGATGCTGCACAACCCGAACGCCGCCGCAATCAGGTAACCCATCGGAATGTCCGGGATGACCGGCATGTCCGTGGACGCGACGGACAGGCCCCGTTCCTTCAGCCCGGCCGACGCCACTTGCACCGTGCGGTCCCCCATGGCGCCGGTACGATCGACCGCCGCCATCAGACTGCCCAATTGATACTGGTTCGTCGCCCAGGCCTCCTCCAACGAGGTCCGGGCCTGCGTCATGTGCAGGATCGCGGTACCCAGTTGCTGCTGAACGCCTCCGATGCGGGTCAGATAATCCCCGCTCGCATCGACGATCCACCGTCCCAGCACGGGCTGCCAGGTCGAGGCGAATTCGCGGTCCAGGCGCCGGCCCATGGACTCCGCCGCGCCGATCATGCCGCTGTTGTAATCCGACAGATACTGATCCGCCGACAGCAGGCCGTTGCGCACGCCGCGCTTCGTGAAATTCACCACATACCGCCCGATCACGCCTTGAACCCGCGCCTCATGCTCGATGGGTATGATCTCCGCGCGGTGCAGGACGGCTCCCAACGGACCGCCGGACATCGCCTGCAGACTCTGATGCGCCTGCATGGCCTGATTCCATTCCGACGTCGCGGTCTTCGTGATCAGATCGCTGTGGCGCTGGAGGAGAGAGCGTTCGACGATCGCCCGGCCAATCACCGGCTGCAGCAGGGCATTGCCCGCCGGGACACTCGAAACCTGTTCAATCGCGGCCGGCTCCGGAACGGTTACGAGAAACGTGCCGCTGGTCGCGACGAAGAACAGCATGGCACCGAACACGATCGCACACATGCCGACACCGACGATGATGTCGAGCGTGTTGAACCGGTAGGACATGGCAACCTCCTTTCCGGATCGGGCAGGTCAGCGCGGGGCAGAGGTCCCCCGCGAGCGCGAACCCGAATCGGACGACAGGGTGTAGAAACAGGATGGTGCGACAAGGCCTGGCCCTCCTGGATGAAAGGAAAGAAAGCGGACCGCGAACGCGGCGTCACGTGGACAGTCTGATGGGAAAGAGCCCGTCTGGTGAGGAAGCTACACCCGGCAGGTCCGCACCGTTGGAGTTGCGTTCCACGGAGGACCATGATCACCACCTGCAGAATGAGGCGGCTGCGAAACAATACCATCAGCCTACGCCCCGGCGGGAGGTAGGTCAAGGGGGCGGGACCGGCCGCGCCGCTGCAAAGATCCTCGAATCACGGTATACTCGCCCCCGCCGACAAACTCCCCGTGGACTCCACGAGGGAAAGATCGTCGCTGGACGCGCCAACGCATGCCGGACGACTCGCTGTCAGAGCAGCTGCGACTGTCCCACGGTGAACTCGAGACCC
>DIHJ01000061.1:0-3075 GCA_002420105.1 Nitrospira sp. UBA5699 | reverse complement strand
GTAACTCGAGACCCGCCTCGCCTTCCTCACATTCTCGGAGAACGACCGCGCCAATCTTCGCGACATCGCCGCCGTCATCCGCCGCCACCTGGATGCCCTCATCGACGACTTCTACCGTCACTTGCTGAAGTTCGCCGAACTGCGCGCCATCTTGGCCGACCCCGCCCTCCTCGCCCGCTTGAAACAATCCCAACGGGAGTACCTGTTGAACTTCGAATCCGCCACGTTCGACACGGCCTATGCGGAGCGACGGTTCCGGATCGGCCTCGTCCATGAACGGGTGGGGTTGGCGCAGAAATGGTACCTGGGAGCCTACCGGCACCTGGCCGAGCTCATCGTCCGGCGCCTGGCCGACCGCTACGCGGGCGATGCGCCCCGGCTGACCTCGCTGACCCTGACGCTGCACAAAACATTCCGGCTGGATGAGATCTTCGTCGTCGAAGCCTACTACCACAACACGACGCAGCGGCTGGAGCAGAGCCTCCGGGAGCTGACGGAGGCCCACCGTCAGATGGAGCTGCTCTCCCGGCTCGATCCCCTCACGCAGATCGCCAACCGCCGTGCCTTGCTCGAAGCCCTGGACAAGGAACTGCGGCGCAGCCGCCGGTACCATCGGCGCCTCGCGCTCCTGTTCCTCGACGTGGACCACTTCAAGACGATCAACGACGAGCACGGCCATGCCTTCGGCGACCGCGTGCTCCGGCATCTCACCGGCGCCACCGCCGCGCTCATCCGGCTCGCCGACATTTTCGGGCGCTACGGAGGCGAGGAGTTCGTCATCGGGCTGGTGGAATGCGACGAACCCATGGCGGAGGAAGTCGCGGAGCGGATCCGGCAGACCATCGCCCGCACGGCCTTCGAATGGGACGGGCACCGCGCGCACATCACCGTGAGCATCGGCGTCGCACTCAGCACCCCGGAAGTGGCGACCCTGGACGCGCTCATCGAACAGGCCGACCGGGCCCTCTACCGCGCCAAGACGCGAGGCCGCAACCGCGTGGAACTGTACCGTCCCTCTCCCCCCGCCTGATCGCCCAGGCGGTCGTCACGACGCCGCGAGATCAAGGGTTATGAGCACCGCCCTGCCGGCCGGTCCGTCACGGCGGGAAGCCACAATCCGAACATGGTATAGTTTTGCAGATGCGGAGGTGCGCCATGACGAGACCTACCATCATTCTTGGACTCTTGCTGTTCGGATTCGCTCCGGCGGTAGAAGCCGCCTCGGACTCCACCGGCAGTCAGCAATCAGAAGGGAGCAAAGGCGTCACCGTCGAGGACCTCGGCCGAGGCCTCAAGAGCGCCGCGCAGAACGTGGAGAAGGAAATCCCCAAGATCGGCTCCGCGATCGGAGAGACGATCAAGAAGATCACCGAGAAGAGCCCGGAGAAAAGTCAAGACAAGAAACCGGCTCAGGAACCGGCCAAAGAGAAGAAGTAGCAGTCCTCGGTCATTCGCCGCAGCGTTCGTCCCCCTATCCTGCGACCGCCCTGATCCGACCTCATCCCCGCAAGCTGCCAGAACCGTCCTACGGCTACATTCGGAATCTCGCAACAGCAGGCGAATCGGAGAGATTCTGCTGGTGAATCCATTTCAATTCACATGCATTTCGAAATGATTCACCTCTTCCCATCCACACAATCCAACTCCATCTCAGAAAACCCGCGTTTTGCGCCAAATCGTGCCTCGCATCATTCGGCCCGCAATTTGCTGTGACCGTTCGGCATGTGTTGCGAGAAACCGAGAAAGCTAGCGACCATAAGCATCTTGTGCGGCGGGTGCTGCTGCTTCACGTCAAGAGTAGCCCTACTGGGGGCAGCACTTTGAACTACAATTTATCTAACCAAACAGCACCAATTCATCAACACTTGGAAGAGGATGAATCAGGGCTCTTGCCCCTCCCCGATGAAGCTAATTTGTTTACTTTGACAGAAAGGCGCCCCCAACATCGAGAACGACACTTTTCCATCATTCAGCCAGGATGACTCACAGCCATGACGACGCATTCGTTCCGTACACGCCGGAGTATTGCCATGCATCTGCACGTTGTCACAGGTTTATCCGTTCTTCTGTGTTTCAGTGCTTGCACAACTTCTATTTTAGGGCCCGGGAGGTTGAGCGACCATGTGATCACCCTCGACGAGGACGGAATTCTTGTCGACACGGTCACGCCCGGGGGATGTGCCAAGACCGCTCAGGTGTGCTCACTCGCAATCACCAGGCAGCCCAGAGCTATCGAGCAGGATAGGTTCGCCGATAAACTTCGCCAGCTTTCTCAATTTTCTCCAAACGCAAGAGATACCTTTTGCCTCACTCATGGGTACGCCTCCCCTATACCGTCCCGCAATCAGATCATTATTTTTGTGCATGGGGGACTGAACGGCCACTCGCAATCCCTTTCCCGTTCGGCAAGACTCTTACCGAAAATCATTTGTGAAGATGGTCTATACCCTTTTTTTGTTCACTGGGAATCATCTATCCAGTCAAGCTACACTGAGCATCTCTTTAATATTCGACAGGGCAAGCATTTTGAATTTTACCAGCCTCAAGCATTAGCCTTTATTGTACCAGTCCTGATAACCGATACAGCCAGAGGTTTGGCCAGAGCCCCATTAGCACTGTCTCACTTGATTGAAAGCGACTGGCACGGAAGCATTTTTCATGACGATGCGGAAGAGCGCGCGACGGCAAGCGACCTAATTCTGCTCCACAGGACTTCACCTAGCAACACACAGCTCACAGTTTCCACTCCCCACCCGAGCCCGCCATGGACATGGGAAACATGGTACTCGGGGTTCACCTACCTGATAACTGTCCCAACGAAGATACTGCTCTCACCTTTTATTGACGCCTTCGGCACGAGTGCGTGGAGCAACATGCTGCGGCGCACTCACATCCTCTTCGACAGGGATGATCAGTTTGATTTTGCATCTGAACTGACGAAGACACGGACCGCAGAGACACAAGCACGGCTAACACAACAAGGTCTTCATCCTATTGGCTTCGAAGGGTTATCCCACCAAAAACCCAGAGGCGCCCTCGCCCTATTCACTGATCAGCTAGCAGGCTGTTGACAAA
>DIHJ01000006.1 GCA_002420105.1 Nitrospira sp. UBA5699 | reverse complement strand
GGCATCAAGAAAGACATGCCGGCCTGGTGCGAGACCACCGGACATCAGATGATGGGGCTCGAAGAGGAACAGGCGCAGTCGGGACGGATCTACAAGGCCTTCGTCAAGAAAACCAAATAGCACCGCACAGGTCGTGCAGGCAGAGCGCGCGGAAGCCGGAGGGATGAGGGATCAGACCTCCGGCTTCGTCATTTCGAGGGACGGCGTCGATGGAGCGCATGATCGAATGTGTGCCGAATTTCAGCGAAGGCAGGAACCGGGCGACGGTCCGGGCGTTGCTCGACGCCGTGGCCTCCGTCGCGGGGGTCCTGGTGCTGGACCATACCATGGACCACGACCATCACCGTTGCGTGCTGACCTTCGTCGGGGAGCCGGAGCCTATAATCGAGGCGGCGTTTCGCGCGATCCGCGTGGCGACCGATCTCATCGATCTGCGCAGGCACGCCGGGGTTCATCCCCGGGTGGGGGCGACCGATGTGGTGCCGTTCGTGCCTCTTCGGGGGACGACGATGCAGGATTGTGTCCAGTTGGCCAGACGTCTCGGGCAACGGGTCGGGAAGGAACTCGAGATTCCGGTGTTCCTGTACGAACGGGCGGCCTCGCATCGGGACCATGCTCCGCTGGAATCGGTCAGGCGGGGCGGGCTGGAAGGGTTGGCCTTCCGGATGGCTTCCGACCCGGACTGGTCGCCTGATTTCGGTCCGTCCCGCCTGCACAAGACCGCCGGGGCCGTCGTGATCGGCGCCAGGCCTCCCTTGATCGCCTTCAACGTGAACCTCAGCTCGACGGATCTCGGCGTGGCCCGATCCATCGCCAGAACGGTGCGTGAGTCGAACGGAGGAGTGCCGCATCTCAAGGCGATCGGTGTGGAACTGGCGAGTCGTCGCATGGTGCAGGTCGCCATGAATTTGACCGACCACCGCGAGACGCCTCTCCACGTCGCCTTTGAAGCCGTCCGGGCCCGGGCGGCCTTGCAGGGTGTGGCGATTGCCGGGAGCGAAGTCATCGGGCTTATCCCGCAGCAGGCGCTGGTGGAGGCGGCGGTGGATGCGCTCGGCCTGGACCGCTTCGATCCCGCGCAGGTGCTGGAAACCAGAATAGAGGCGGCGCTGTCGTCGGCGGAAGCCGGTCGCGCCGAGGCAGTTCGACAGGGACCCGGGGACCTTGGAGGGCTGTCGGTGGCGCAATTCTTGGAAGCCGTCGCGGATCCGACGCCGACGCCGGCCGGGGGCGCTGTGGCCGCGCTAGTCGGCGCGCTGGCTGCGTCGCTGGGCACGATGGGCGCCAGGCTCAGTCGGCAGACGGTCACCGAGCACCGACTGGTTGATATCAGCCGACGGTTGAGCGAACTGTTGCAGGCGGACGGTGAAGCGTACCGGACGTTCATCGAAGCGACCAGGCTGCCGAAAACCGACCCTGATCGTCCGACCGCCCTGTCGGCCGCCCTGCATGTGGCGACGGAGATTCCGCTCGAAATCGCCGAACGATCGGCGGAGGCGGGGGCCCTGCTCCATGCCTGCTCGGCCGGCGTGAAACCGAGAGTACAATCCGACCTGCTGGTCGGGCTGCTCCTGGCGCTTGCCGCGGGCGAGGCCGGGTTGCATACAGTCATGGAGAATATAAAAGTTCAGCCAAATCATAGGCTTAGGAAATCGATCCAATCGAGAATCCAGCAAGTCTCGCGATATCTTGAGGATCTCAAGGGCCTATGCTACACTCCGCCCCTTAGTCAGCGGGGTGCCAGAACAACACTAGCGCAGGCATTGCCTGGGAAAGTGCGGAAGCGGGACGAATGGAAATCAAAGTCTTCAATAACAACGTCGAAAAAGCCCTCAAAGTTGCGAAGAAAAAGCTCGCGGGAGAGGGGCTCTTCCGGGAACTGAAGCGGCGGCGGTATTACGAGAAGCCGAGCGTCCGGAAAAAAGCCAAACAGCGCGAAGCCCAGCGGCGACGTCAGAAGTGGTTGTCGAAGCGCAAGCCGGAGTAGAGAGCCTCCCTCGGGTCTGACCGTTCGGGCAGCCATCTCTCCACAGTCATCCCTGTCGGTTTGTTGTTCATGCGCCAGGACCAGATCCACGCGGCGATCAGGATCGTCAGGCGGGAGGTCCGTCGATGGCAGGAGCCGGTCGTCGGCGTCGTCGCCCGCGAATCCGGACGCGATCCCTTCCGTATCCTGATTTCCTGCCTCCTCAGCCTGAGAACCAAGGACAAGACGACGAGCGAGGCCGGCGCGAGACTGTTTGCACTGGCCCACACCCCTGCGGCGCTGCTCAACCTTCCCCTCAAGACGATCGAACGGGCGATCTACCCGGTCGGTTTCTACCGGACCAAAGCCAGGTCGATCCATGCGATATGCCGGCGGCTCCTCGATGTGTACGGAGGGACCGTACCCGATTCGATCGAGGAACTGGTCACGCTGTCCGGAGTCGGGCGGAAGACGGCGAATCTGGTCGTGACGGTTGGATACGGGAAGCCCGGCATCTGCGTGGACATTCACGTCCACCGCATCTGCAACCGCTGGGGCTATGTCAAGACCGGAACGCCCGAGGAAACGGAGGAGGCGCTCCGTCGAACCCTGCCGAAGCGGTACTGGATCACGTTCAACGATCTGCTCGTGCCGTACGGCCAGAATCTCTGCCAGCCGGTTTCGCCGTTCTGCAGCCGCTGCAAGCTGATCGAGTATTGCGATCGAATCGGGGTGACGAAATCCAGATAGGTTCTAGGCTAGGGGCAAAAGGCTAGAGGCATAGAGAGGAGCGGCCAGTTTCCGCCCATAGCCCCGGTGCCCCTTGCCCTTCGCCTATCCTAAATGAACAGCTTCGTTTCGGCGTCGGCGGTGAGCGAGAGAATGGCGGGCAGCCCCATCACCTCGTCGACCTTCTTGGAGACGGCTTTGCCGTCGACGCCCATGTATTCCAGCCCGGCGCTGCAGGCGATGAGGCGGAAGCTCCCCACCAGTCTGGCCTCCTCGAACATCTCCGAGATCCTCGGAACCTTCTTGTCCTTGAGCAGGCGGGCCACTTCTGCGGCCGCTCCGGCGTACTCCGGGGGGAAGTCGATCTGATCGATCCGGTCTTCGGCGAGCTTCTTGATCGTCCAGAACAACAGGATCACGATCACGTCCTTGCCCATCGCCGCGGCGGTGAGGCCGAGCGTGGCGACTTGATGGAGCTTGTCGTAGGTGGCGTTGTGGGCGAAGAGCACGAACTTCGGTTTGGGCTTGGTCATGCCTACTTCTTCGGAGCGCGGGCCTTCACGCTGTTGACGTAATCGTTGATCGCCGCATCGACTTCGACCGGGGCCAACGGTCGATCATGCGTCTCGCTTTCGTCGACCAGATACTTCTCGTGGTCTTTTTCCTGGCGGACGATGACGGTGTTCTCCGGCGTCACCTCGACCATCATGAACCATTCGCGCGCCCCCTGCGTGATGACGACTTCCTTCCCCAGCCCTTTTTTGGTGATTTCGATCTGAAGCTCGTCCGCGGCGGCGGCGCAAGCGAAACCGACACCCGTGGCCGCCAGCACAAGCAGGAGCAGCAGCATGAACGTACGTGCGCGCATGAGAGCGATTATAGCCCCTGCCGGCAATGCAGTAAACCGGCGCCCGCGCGGCGTCGTCGGCTTGAGCGCCCCGGGGTCGCATGTTAGGATCGGCCCCGATGGATTGGCTGCTCTCCACCGTTCAGCAGTACGTGTCGGCAGATACGCTGGTTGCCTTAACGGTCCTGTCCCTGGCGTTTTTCATCGGTTCGCTCATCGCGATCCCCTACATTCTGGTGCGGCTTCCCGCGGACTATTTCGACGTACGCGTGCCGCGTCCCTGGATGCAGAATCACCACCCGGTCCTCCGGCTGGTCGGGCACGTCGTGAAGAACGCCGTCGGGGCGATCTTCCTTTTCGCCGGTTTTCTCATGCTGTTTCTCCCGGGCCAGGGCATTCTGACGATGCTCATCGGGGTATCGATGCTCGACTTTCCCGGCAAGCGCAAGGTCGAAGCCCGGATGATCGGGCAGCCGACCGTGTTGAGCGTCATCAACGGCATGCGCCAGAAATTCGGGAAGCCGCCCCTCACTATCGCGGACGATCCGCGATGAGGCTCAAGGCACCGGGCGCGAGGCTATAGGCGCGGAACAAGTGAAACTCACGAAACAGCACGGGTCATCAGGAAGTCTTGTGACCAACCCCTCGCCTCTAGTCCCTTGCCTCTTGCCTTAGAAGGCTACCATGCCTACTCTCTATCTCATCGACGGCAGCGCCTATATCTACCGGGCCTTCTTCGCCCTGCCCCCGCTGAACAATTCCAAAGGTCTGCAAACCAACGCGGTGTACGGCTTTACGACGACGCTGATGAAGATCATCCGCGAGCACCGGCCGGACTGCCTCGCCGTGGCATTCGACGAGAAAGGTCCGACGCTCCGGCATGAAGAATTCAAGGAGTACAAGGCCCAGCGTCCGCCCATGCCAGACGGCATGAAGGCGCAGATCCCCTATATCCACCGGATCGTCGAAGCCTTCGCCATTCCCGCCGTCCGCCAGGCCGGCTACGAAGCGGACGATCTGATCGGCACCCTGGCGCGTCAGGCCGAGCGGGCCGGCTACGACGTCGTCATCGTGACCGGCGACAAGGACATGTTCCAACTCCTGACGCCGTCCATCCGGATTTACGATCCGGTGAAGAACAAATGGTTCGGCGAGGCGGAATGCCGCGAACGGTTCGGCGTCGAACCGGCCCGGGTCGTGGAAGTCATGGGCCTGATGGGCGACAGTACCGACAACATTCCCGGCGTGAAGGGCATCGGCGAAAAAACCGCGATGAAACTGATCGCCCAGTTCGGCACCATCGACGAGCTGCTGCGACGGGTCGAGGAGGTGACGCCCGCCAGGATCAAGGCCCTGTTGATCGAGCAGGCGGACCACGCGCGGCTCAGCCGGAAACTCGCCACCATCCAGACGGAGAGTCCGGTGGAGTTTCATCCCGACATCTACCGGATCAAGCCTCCGCATGAGGATCAGCTCGCCGAGCTGTTGCGCGAACTCGAGTTCACCACGTTGCTGAAATCCCTTCAGCCGTCGTCGAAGCCGGCCGAAGCCAAGGCCGATGACGTGACGATCATCGGAGACGACGCCTCCGCTCGGCGATTTGTGACGGGGCTGCCGAAGCACGATCCGCTCGGGATCCAGTGCCTGTTCAGCGGGCCTCCCGGCGTCCGGACGGAAGTCCGCGGGATCGCGCTGTCGACGGGCGGGCAGACCGCATTCGTTCCGCTCGACGTCCCCGCCGTGATGCGGCCCGTCCACGAGCTGTTGCAGGACAGCGCGAGAACGAAGATCGTGCATGATCTGAAGGCCGCGCTGCTGGCCCTGCATCGCCTCGGCTCGACCCTCGCGCCGCCCTGCTTCGATACCATGATTGCGGACTATCTCCTCAACCCCAACCGCCGGGACCACCGGCTCGAAACCATTGCGTTCGAGGTTCTCGGCGAGCGGCCCGGCGCCGGGACGGGGGAAAAGGGCGCGCCGCAATCCCTGTTTGACGTCGATACCGGCTCGCGGGAGGAAGCGGCGCAAGCCGCGGCGGTCCTGGCCAGGCTGGCGCCGGTGCTGACCGAGCGACTGTCCGCCCAGGGGAGCTGGACGCTCTTTACCGACGTCGAGGTGCCGCTGGTGCCGGTGCTGGCCGAACTCGAGCGAAACGGGTTCCTGCTGGACGTCGAAAGTCTGCGGGCGCTCAGCAAAGAATTGGAGCGGGACCTCGAGCGGATGATGGACACCATCGCCGGACTGGCCGGCGGTGAGTTCAACATCAACTCGCCCAAGCAACTGGCGGCCGTGCTGTTCGAGAAGCTCGGGCTCAAGCCGGTCCGCAAGACGAAAACGGGCTATTCCACCGACGAAGACACGCTGACGCAGTTGTCGACGCAGCATGAGCTGCCGGCGCAGATTCTCAACTACCGAAGCATCAGCAAACTGAAGTCGACCTATGTGGACGCCCTGCCCGAACTGGTCAATCCCGAAACCGGGCGGCTGCATACCTCGCTCAACCAGACCGTCGCCGCGACCGGCCGGCTTTCCTCCACGGAGCCCAACCTGCAGAACATCCCGGTCAAGGGCGACTACGGCCTGCGCATCCGCGAGGCCTTCGTCGCGCCGCGAGGCCATGAATTGCTCTGCGCCGACTACAGCCAGATCGAACCGCGCATCCTCGCGCACCTGTCGCAGGATCCCCGCCTGATCGCGGTATTCGCCAAGGGGGAGGACATCCACATGGCGACGGCCGTGGAAATCTTCGGCCTGCCGGCGAGTCAGATCACGAGGGACATGCGGCGGGCGGCCAAGACCGTGGTGTTCGGGATCGTCTACGGCATCAGCCCCTTCGGCCTCTCGCAGAACATCGGGGTGCCGCAGGCCGAGGCGAAGCAATACATCGACACCTTCTTCGAGAAGTTTGCCGCGGTGCGCGCGCTCATGGACCGGAACATCGCCGAGGGCAAGGAGAAGGGCTATACGACGACCATCCTCGGCCGCCGCCGGCCGATCCCCGAATTGCAGAGCGGCGATCCCGTGCAGCGGGGGTTCGGCGAACGCATGGCGGTGAACAGCCCGATCCAGGGCTCGGCGGCGGATTTGATCAAAGTCGCGATGATCAACGTTCACAGAAAACTCCATGAGGAGCTTCCGCAGACGAAGATGATCCTGCAAGTCCACGACGAGTTGATCTTCGAGGTGCCGGAGCGGAAATTGGATGAGGCCAAGCGGCTGGTGAAGGACGAAATGGAAGGGGTGGGGAAGCAGTTGGGCCTGTCGGTGCCGTTGAAGGTGGATCTCGGAGTCGGCAGGAACTGGCGGGTTGCTCATCCGTAAATCGAACAGACACGAGGTGAATCATGCGGCACGTAGGTCGTCATGCAGCCTGGGTCACGGCCGGGGCGAGCCTTCTGTTCGCCGTCGCGGTGCTCGTCGCGCAGTGGCCGCTGTTCACAGCGACGGCCCAAGAGGCGAAGCGCTTCGAGTACAGAATCATCGAGGTGCTCCCGGACACGCAGAACATGCAAACCAAGCTGAATGAGTTCGGGGCGAACGGGTGGGAACTGGTTGCAGTCTCGATGGGAAACATGACGGAGCCGAGGCTGATCTTCAAGAAATAAGGTCAGGAGCTCGGGGCGGGGCATGGCACCGACCCGGTCATCCCCCGTTCAAACCTGTTCCCTCCGTTGCTTCTTTCCTTCAGCCAACCCAGAGCCGGAGGCGGTTTTCGCGGGGTTAGGAGTGGCATCTCTCTTGCGGTGATCCCCTGAGTTTTCCTCCATATCTGGAACCGGGGTCGAACCACAAGAAAGGGGTGCCGGCATGATCCATCCGGTCGAGCTCGATAATCAGACGGCGTCGTTCGTGCGGCAGCTTGAGGAGCAGCGCAAGCTCGAAAAAAATCTTCTGATCGAGCGGGTACGGGGCACGAAAGAAGGGTTGGAATCGGTCTTTCGGGACATCAGGGAGCGGGTCGAAGCCCTGGAGCGGATGACGGGCTCGGTGAGCACGAGCTTCATCGCGCCCATCGGCTGGAGCCAGCTGATCTTCACGGGGGCCGACAGCGTGGCCTCGCCCAATACCATCGGTTTCGGCGATCGTGACGAGATGCTCTGCAAGCACGATCAGATCCGGTATCTGGACGACACGAACTATCTGCGGTTGAGCGTGAATCCGCATTACGTCGAGCATGTGCTGCCCAATAAATCCGCCCACGCGCGCGCCGCGGCGAACCCTTCGACCTGGGACAGCCTCGGCTACGCGCACGTCGGTTATTCGACGGCGCTGACGATTCCCGCCTCGTTGGAACCGACGACCGTGTCGATCATGTCGCGCCTGAACACGCTCTTCAACTGGGTGGAAGCGAATGCGGTGGGCGATGAATGGTACGCGCATGTGGCGGCAACGGCGCGGCTCTGGGTGACCTACGACGGAGAATTCCGCCAGGCGCCACCGGCGCAGTTCGTGAGTCTGCTGGCTGCGCCGAGGGAGGTGAAGACTCACCAGAACATCGAAGCTCCGGCGCCGAGCGCCGCGCTGGCGATGCAGGTGGCGGTGTCGGCCGGCAGCGGCACGACGCTCAGCATCTATGAAACGATCGAACTCGTGGCGATGACGCCGAACGGCCATGCCTACGTGGACGGGGTCTTTGCCTGGGAGCCCCTGGCCGTCCAGATGCGCGAAGGGTAGGGGGGGAGAACGGGAAGGACGCGGCCCCCCTCCGAGGCGGAGGGGAGCCGCCGTGCCGGTGCTTACTCGAGCAACCGGATGAACTGCTGTCCCGATGCAAACGTCGAGACGGCCACCTTGAGGCCGCTCATGGACACGAGAATGTCGATCGCCACGCCGCCGTTGGCGCTCAGCGCCGCGCCGTTCACGCGGTCGAGGAATTCCATCCGCTGATTCTTATTCAACCGGCTCCAGCCCCGGTTATCGACTTCCACCGCCAACACGTTGTTGTCCACGTTCTCCGCGGAGAGCATGGGATCGGTGAAGCCCTGTCCCTGGAGATAATGGGCGGCGGCTGCCACCGCCTTGCCGCGCTCGCTCGCATCTTTGGCCGTGCGGGCGGCGGCCCCTTCGGAAAGCGTCGGGCCCAACAGGAGTACGAGACTGATCGCCGCCATGGTCTTCGCGAATCCCCGACGCACCATTGAAACGTGGCTCATTCGATATCCTCCGTTGTTGCTGTATGAATGATGATTGATTCGAAATGAAGTGTGGAGTCCGGACCATCGGCCCGCGCCCTCTGCCTCATCCTTCGCTTGAGAGTTTTTCCTACACGACGATCATCCTCCTTTCCGGTTTTGACGTTGCGCCGACGCAATGAGCAATCTTCAGGCCGGAGATTGCAGCCGTAATCGGCTGACGGAGGATGTCGTTGCAGCCAAGATTCAAGGGGTTCGATCCCGTCCGGGGCGGTCGGGATCGCGTTTCACTCCGTCGAGTTGGTCACAAATTACGCCAGCGGAGGACGAAAAATGTTCCCGGAACTTCCGCGTCGACGGAGGGAGCAAGTTCCCGGCGAGGATCGTGACGGTCGAGGAGGTGAGACGGTTGCTTACGCAGTGCGATAGAGGCGATCGACGATCTGCGCGGTATTGAACGCCATCGCATCGCGGCGGGTATAGGCTGCGTGGCCGTAGTAATGGTCGCGCGGATTCGTGGACCCGGTCGAGTCCTTGTAATCGACCAGCAGACAACGCCCTTCGCTCGGGAACCGCACCGCCCGCCGCGCGCACTCCAGCCACCGTTCGAATCCGTCGTAGGGCTCGACCATTTCCCAGACCGCCTTGTTCGCGGCCTTGGCCTGCTCGGTCGCGGGCACCGCATCGCTCGCGGCGACAGCAAGTTCCTGCACGTAGTCGCCGCCCCACGCGATCGGCATTTCCATCGTGATCTGCGGCAGTTCCATCTTGGCAAGCCAGGTTTTGCCGTCGGTCCGGAGATTGCGGTGGTTGACCACGTGCAGCAGGTTCCCGAGACCCGAAGGGTCCCAGCCGTACCGGACCGGTGTGCCGAAGGTGACGACGTCCAGGGCCGCTCCCTGCAGCAGGGAGGCGGTTTCGAGCCGCGGCTCGATTCGCGCGATCGCGGCGGCGAGATCCGGTTGGCCGGACTGATTCGCATAGGAAGCCAGGAGGCTGAGCAACCTGGGCCGGCCGGTGATCCGGCTGGGGCAGAGGAGATTCGATGCGAGGGCCAGGACCAGACCGGCCTGCCCGTGAGCCTGCACCAGGATTCGCTGGCCCTGCGCCAGGTGCTGTTGTTCGCAGAGCTGCCCGAGGGCATCGAGCAGGCGGACGGCGGCCATGGCGCGACCGAGATGGTGATGTTCGGAGGACCAGAGCATGCGCAGGCAGAGGATCGGCTGGGAAACCCCCCGGGTGACGGCTGTGCGAAAGAGTTCGACGTCGGCGCCGGTGAAGTTCCCCGCATCGCCGATCTGCTCGTCGAGCAGCTTCTTCGTCGCGTCGTCGTTTGCGAGCGGAGGGGCCAACCCGCCGGGAAGCGGCGGGATGCCGTTGTCTCCCTGGCGCATGGCCGCGAGCAGGGCGTCGAGTCCGGAAACGCCTCGTGAATAGCCGCGTTTGAGCCCGCCGACCTCGTCCAGACGCCGGATGCCGAACACGTCGGTTCCGTGGATCGCTCCGTGGAGAAACACGACGGCCCGGACGCCTGCCCGGGCCAACGCCGAGCCGTATGGCGCCATCGCTTCCAGCCAGGCCGGAGAATCAGGCGGCGGGCCCGCCGCCAGTTCTGCGACCGCGAGCCGCTCGCCGGGACTTTTGCGCGAGAGTTCGTCGTGCTGGAAATTGTTCTCGATGGGCATGGCGGAATTACATACCCGATGTCGGTCGCGGACTGCAACGGACTGCCGCGCTAACGGACAAGGGCGGGGG
>DIHJ01000107.1:26237-30688 GCA_002420105.1 Nitrospira sp. UBA5699 | reverse complement strand
CCGCGCGCCTTTGCCATGAATTACGCCCTCAAGAATGGGACAGCCGGGCCACTGTACAACAGACTGAGAGGGGGACTGCAAGCCGTGCCCGAAACGATGGCTGAATTTCCTAAAAGAACCTATAGAATATGACTGCAAACCACGATTTCTGCAAGGAAGGTTTCTTCGAGGTCATTGGGGAGGAATTTGAATTCGTAACTCTGACTGGAATGTTTAGAGAGAGGAGCAAGATGATGGGATCTTATACCGTCATCCTGCCCCTCCGGTCATTGAGGCACCACTCTATAGATGCTCGTAGTCGACGAGGCATATAAGAACCCATCTGGGCCATTTACGAGGCCAATTATGGGTTCTCCATTTCCCGTGAACGACTCAATAGGAGTAGCCCCGAGGTGTGTGAGCGTGGCGTCGAGAATAAGACGGCGCAGCTTTCCCTGGACAAAATCCCCAAAGATGAGGTTGCCTTGGAAGGAAGTCGGATAGTGTGGACTATTGACGACAACGATGTTGGTTGGAGCAAACGGAGGGGTAAAGGCGACGATCGGATCGATAAAGAGCGGATTGTTTGCAATGCCCTGCACCGTTGGCCATCCGTAATTTCCTCCTGCTACGATGCGATTGACCTCGTCGTTCTTATCAGGACCGTTTTCGGTTTGCCAAAGGTGTCCTGTGCTCGGATGGAACGTGAATCCGAAGCTGTTGCGATGGCCGAAGCTATAGATCCTTGGGTCTGCACCAGGAAAGCTTGGATTACCAATAAAAGGATTCCCAACGGCTGCCGTCCCATCGGCTTTGACGCGCAACATCTTTCCGCCGAGGTACGTTAGATCCTGCGCTAGGCTGGCCTGTGCCGCGTCGCCTGTCATTATATAGAGGTTCCTGTCAGGCCCGAAGTGAATGATCCCCCCATTGTGAATTCCACTCGCCGGAATATTGTCCACGATGATGGTTGGATTGGTACAAACTCCTGAGGTGTCAGTGTATCGCACAACGCGATTCCGATAAGGACTGTCGACTGTGTAATAGAGATACACGTAGTGGTTCGACGAGAAATCTGGATCAATGGCAATCCCTAGTAAGCCCATCTCGCCAATGGCAGAGACCGACACATTGCAGAAATCAGCTTGCAGTTGCCACGTCGCTGTATTCACCACACGGACACGGCCGCTTAGCTGCTCATTGACAAACATACGCCCGTCCGGAACCACTGCCATGGCCACCGGGACTGTAAGTCCTGGAGTAACCTTTTGGAGCAGCAACTCTCCGGTTGGACTCGCGACGATGGTAAAAACCAAATTTTTCTGCGCCTCAGGATTGGGCAGTTCAGAATGATTCTGGTCTGCAAGAACAAGTCGAACAGTATGAGGGCCTGGTGCAAGCGCATAGAGCTCAAAAGCTGTTGCGCTCTTCCAATGTGCATAATGGGTGTGGCTCCCGTTGAGGAGTAGGCCATTCTCTTCATTGATTCCAAAGCCATTAAAAAACTCGTGTCGAGCACCCCTATCAATATAGAGGTGTAGGTGCGGTGTTCCGTTGAGGCCAATAGAGAAATCCGTGGTTGCAAATGTAACTCGCACCGGCCCACTCGAGAGGCTGGCATTCTGTCCAGGAGCTACCACGACAATCGTAGGAGTTCCTGATGGCGGAGGGGGCTGTGTGCTACCTGGTTCTTGGGTTTGTGTGGCCGTCACCCCGTCCGAGCCGCCATCGGAGCAGGCCCCGACGAACAACGCGAGAACAGCAAGTAACGGAACCATCGCCATCGAAATCGGCTTCTTGAAGAACATAATCCTGTTCCCTACATCTAAGCTGGGTAATCGGTCGGCCGGTCCGATTAACAATTGTTTGTAACGGCGGGAGGAATTCTCATGTTCGCCCCGAATCACTAACCAGACAACCCCTCTTTCGGGGGGAGGCTAAATCATACACGATCAGGATGAGCAACTGACAGGGAGGTGTTTGCCCCAGTTGGGCGGAGGAGCTGCGTACGCATCCATGCCCGGTTGGTCGCTATAGGGGTTCTGCAGCAGGGTCAGGAGCCGGTCGATCTCCGAGAAATCCTTCTGTTGCGCCTTTTCGATGGCGGTTTGAGCCAGGTAATTCCGCAGCACGAATTTGGGGTTGACCTGATTCATGGATCGCTGCCGGTCCTCATCCCGGCTCTGTTCGCTCCGGAGCCGGTCGCGATAGCGCGAAGCCCAGCCGTCGAAACGATCCCGGTCCAGGAAATGCTCGCGGAGCTTCCCGTTGGAGATGCCGGGGTCCGAACGGAAGGTCCCGAGCTCGCGGAACACGATCGTATAGTCCGCATGGCTTCCTTGAAGGAGACCCTGGAAATCCCGGATCAGTGCTTCATCCTCCGCCCGCTCGTCGCGCAATCCGAGCTTCGCCCGCATGAGCGACCGGTACTCCCGTTCGAAGATCGGGGTGTAGGAATCGAGCCCCGCTTTCAGCGCCTCCTTTTCGGCCAGCGGCAACAGGGCTTGAGCCAGGCAACTGAGATTCCACAGGCCGATATAGGGCTGCTGATCGAAGGCGTAGCGGCCGTTGTGGTCGGAGTGGTTGCAGATGAACCCGGCATCGTAGTCATCCATGAAGCCGAAAGGCCCGTAGTCGAGCGTGAGTCCCAGAATCGACATGTTGTCGGTGTTCATCACGCCATGAGACCAGCCGACGGCCTGCCACCGGGCGATCAGCTTCGCCGTGCGCTCGACAACCTCCGCGAAGAAGCGCGCATACCGGTCCGGCGCTTCGCGCAGATGCGGGAAATGCTGCTCGATCACGTAGTCGGCCAGCACCTTGAGGTGGTCGTGCTGCTTCCGGTAGTAGAAAATCTCGAACGTGCCGAAGCGCACGTGGGACGGAGCCATGCGGACCAGCATCGCGCCGGTTTCCACCTGCTCCCGGTAGACGTGGTGATCGCTCCCCACGATGCAGAGCGCCCGCGTGGTGGGAACGCCGAGGCCCTGCATCGCTTCGCTGCAAAGATATTCCCGGATGGTCGAGCGCAGCACCGCCCGCCCGTCCCCGTCCCGTGAAAACGGCGTGAGCCCCGCGCCTTTCAGGTGCAGGTCCCACTTCTCGCCGCGCCCGTTCCGCGCCTCGCCCAGGAGGATCGCCCGCCCGTCGCCGAGCTGCGGGACGTACACGCCGAACTGGTGACCCGAGTAGAGCATCGCCAGGGGGTCCATGCCGGGCGCCAGCAGGCTGCCGCCGAAGACACCGGCGAACTCCGGGCGTTTGAACTCGCCGGGGTTGAGATCGATCAATGCGGCGGCCGCCGGATTGGCATGCACCAGGTAGGGAGGGGAACTGAACGGCGTCGGGTTCAGCTTGGCGTAGAAGGCCCCGGGCAATCGGGCGTAGCTGTTGTCGAACGTCAGTTGTTCGAGTGTTCGCATGGTCGTGAGCGGAACGCTCCGTTACGTCCGCTTGCGGCGGGTCCCGGCGCGCGGCTGGAGCAGGGAGCGGAAGGTGTCGCTCCCAAAGTCGTACGTCCACACGTCCCCGGTCTCGATGGAATAGACCCAGCCGTGGAGATCCAGCTTCTTGCTTCGGAGTTTCGCGGCGACAACGGGGTGGGTCTGCAGATGTTCCAGTTGGATCCGGACGTTCTCCTGCGTCGTCGCGACATAGAGCGCGTCGCCGGTCAGATGGCTGTAGTTCTCGCGCACGACCCGCCTCGTGGCCTCCGCCTGGAGGAGCCAGGCCTTCACCGCGGGCAGGTCCCCGACCTGCTCCGGTTCCAGAATCGCTTTCACCACGCCGCAGTCTGTGTGGCCGCAGACGATGATGTTCTTCACGTCCAACACGCCGACCGCATATTCGATCGTCGCGATCGTGCTGCCGATCGTCGCGCCGTAGGAGGGCACCAGGTTGCCCGCGTTTCTCAGAATGAACAGCTCCCCCGGTTCGGTCTGCGTCACCAGGCAGGGATCGATCCGCGAGTCCGAGCAGGTGATGAAGAGGGCGCGCGGCTGCTGTCCCCTGGCGAGGCTCGAGAAGAGGGCGCGTTTCGTCTTGAAGACCTCCCGCTGGAACTTCCTGAATCCTTCGATCAGTTTCTTCATGTCCGCTCCCGCCAGACGGCCTCCAGGTCCCGCTCCAGGGTGAACACGATGACGCGCTCGCCGATCTGCGCGTCGATGTCCGTAAAGAGGGCGGTCGTCTTCATGCCGGTGATCTCGGTCACCTGCTCGCACAACCGGTCCCGCCCCTGCGCGATGAGGTTCTGCCGCAGGCGTTTGACCATGTCGATCCCGTCGGCGGTCTTCGCCAGCTGCCGTTCGGCCGGCGTCAACACCCCCTTTAGGCGGATCAGCACCTGATCGCGGACGATGAACGCCTTCACGTCGTCCGGACCGCGTCCCATGAATTCCTGCTCGAACTTGATGATGGCGGTGCGGATCGCGCTTTCGATTTCGCCTTTGGTTCTGGTATGCGGCATCGGG
>DIHJ01000107.1:6119-26117 GCA_002420105.1 Nitrospira sp. UBA5699 | reverse complement strand
GGCCACAAGGTCAAAGTCTCGCGGGCCGAGCCGACAGGCGGCTCCGCCGGGCCCGGGATGGGCTCGATCATTGTGCCCGATGCCTTGACTTCGCGAAGCACCTACGAGATAAGGACACTCGACACTCGATCGGGCTCCTCGTCTCCGCGGGGACGGGCAGACCGCTCGAATTCGCCGGACCATAGGCGTAGGGTGTCCGGTTCGGTTTCCGGCCTGACACAGTGCGAGCCAACCGGATTCTCTCGTCGGGAGAATGGTTGGCTTTTGTTTTATCACGGATTGATCCGACCGCGAACGGAACAGATTCTCCATGACGGCTGCGATGTGGTTCGTGATCCTCGTGCCCCTGTTGCCCGTTCTGGCGCCGCTCATCGTCATGGTGGGCGAACCGGAGACGCAGCAGGACCGCGCCGGACTGGGCGTGGTGCCCCTGGTCGCGGCGTTCCTCGGCGCGATCCTCACGCTGATCCTGGTCACCTCGTACGGGTCGATCGCCGTCCGGTTTTACGACCCGGGCGCGAGCGGCAACCAGGCGCTTCCCTTCGGCTTCCGCGTCGACCGGCTCAGCGCGGTCCTGATGGTGCTGATCTCGGGAGTGGGCACCGTCATCTATCGCTATTCCGTCGGCTACATGTATCAGGATCCCGGCTATCGCCGGTTTCTCGCCCTGATCGGCTTCACCACGTTCGTGCTGCTCTGCATGGTGTCGAGCGCGAACCTGGTCATGCTGTTCGTGTTCTGGCAGCTCCTGAGTTATCTGCTCTGTCTGCTGGCCCATAATCTCACGCATACGGCGACGCTCGAGGGCGCGTTCCGCACCTTCACCCTGCTGCGCGTCGGCGACGCGGCCTTTCTTGCCGGCATCGTCCTGGCCCATTCGATGTACGGCACGATCGAATTTCAGGAATTGTTCATCAGGGCCGCCGAGACGCCGGGGACGCTCGCGCTCGCGCCCGGAGTGGAGATCGGCGGCCCCACCGCCGTGACCCTGCTGATTTTTATCGGGGCGATGAGCAAGTCCGCCCAGTTTCCGCTGCACATCTGGCTGCCCCGCTCGCTCTATGCCCCGACGCCGGTGCACGCGCTGCTCCATGCCGGCATCATCAACGCCGGCGGGTTTCTCCTGAACCGCCTCGCCCCCCTGTACGGATTGAGTCCGGCCACGCTGCACGTCGCGTTCGTGATCGGCACGCTCACCGCGATTCTCGGCGCGGCGATGATGTTGACGCAGAACGACATCAAGAAAACGCTCGGGTTTTCGACGATCGGCCAGATGGGCTACATGATCATGGAGTGCGGGCTGGGCGCGTTCTCGCTCGCCGTCTTCCACCTCATCGCGCACGGCATCTTCAAGGGCACGGTGTTCCTCAACTGCGGCAACGTCATCCACAAGGCGCGGCAGGAACCGGCGTTCCCCCATACGGGTCATGCGGCCGAGGAACCGGAGTTCTCACGCCTCACCTGGTCGACCGGATTCGTGACGACGCTGCTGATGCCGCTCGTGATTCTGCTGGCCGCCCACGGCGTCCTCCGGATTCCGATCCGCGATTCCCAGGGCACCGTCATCTTCCTCTTTTTCATCTGGGTCACGTCCTTCCAGGCGATTCTGACGCTCACGCGCATCCGTGCGGTGGCCTCCTGGAAGGTGTCCTCCGCCATGCTCGTGACGCTCCTCTTCGTGGTCTTCACCTACCTGTTCGCGGCCGAGTCCTTCACCGCCTTTCTCTATCCGGATCCGGAAGAAGTGGCCTCCTACTTCAGGGCGGCCGCCCTTCCCGGTCCGCTCTTCGACGGTCTCGTGGTGTTGACGTCCCTGCTGACCATCCTCGGCTGGTCCTATCTCTACGCCCAGACGCGCGGTCAGCACATGCCCAGGCCCGCATGGGCCGACCGGCTGCTCGTCCGCCTGTACGTCCTGTTCATGAACCGCCTGTATCTCGACGTGATCTACGCCAGACTGAGCGGGGCGGTGATGCGGCTCGCCTACCGCATCGACAAGCGCTCGTTCGGGAGTATGTCGTGACGCCGTCGCTCACCGCCGATCTCCTCCTCGCGGCGATCCCGGTTCTCGGAACCGCGCTGAGTCTGCTCGCCTGGTCGAAGCCCCGCGAACTCAAGATCTGCCTGCTGCTCGTCACGACGGCAAGCCTCGGCGCCATCGGCTGGACGGCGGGCCGGCTGCCGGCGCAGTCCGCCGGCGCGCCGCTTCTCGTGTTGCTCCCCGCGGCGGCGTTGCTGTCCCTGCTGGGTCAGCCCGTGCACCGCGACAATCGGGCCGCCTGGCTGTGGACGACGGTGCTGCTCGGGCCGGGGTTGGGCGTGCTGGCCGGCGGCGCGCCGCTGTCGCGCCTCTTTCTGTTCGCCGTCCTCGTGCTGACCGCCGCGCTGCTGTTCCACTTCCGGCGGCATGCGGCACCCGGTTCTCTCTGGGGAGCCGGAACCCTCGGCCTCGGAAGTCTCTGCGCCGTCGCGACGCTCGCGGCCGCTCCCCCGCTCGCCTCCTCCATGCTGTTGCTGACCGGCGCGATGCTGCTGCCGCTCGTGCCGTTCCACAAGGGCTATGTCGCCGCGCTGACCGGGCTTCCGGGAAATCTGCCGGCCTTTCTCTCCGTCCTCCTGCCCGTGCTCGGATTCGCCCAGATCTCGACGCTGCTGCCGGACATTCCCCCGCCGATGGGCGGGGCGATGACCGCGCTGGCGCTGGCCGGAACGGTCTATGGCGCGCTCAAGGCGCTGACGCAGCCGCGCGTCGCCTCGCTTCTGGCCTGCGGCAGCCTGTCGTTCCTGTCCATTCTCTGGTGGTATCTGCTCACCGCCCGGACCGTCGTGCCGCAGGCCGTCGTCTACGTGAGCGCCGTCGCCCTGGCGACGTGCGGCCTCCTCCTCGCCTGGTACGCGCTGCGCGCGCGGTTCGGCGACGTCGACGCGCGGGCGCTCACCGGCCTGGCCCGGTCCATGCCCAGACTGGCGGTCACCCTCTCGTTGCTGGCCCTTGCGGCGCTGGGCCTGCCGCCCTTCGGCGTGTTTTCCGGTTTCCTCGGGATGCTCCTGGCTCCCGGGTTCGTGTTCTCCGGCGGGCTCATCGTCATCGTCGTCGCCTGGCTCAGCGCCTCCTGGTACCTCTTCGATCTGGCGCAACGGCTGCTGTTCGGCCGCGAACGGACCGATCTCCGGCAGGAAGATCTGCGCGATCCGGAGCTGGCGTCCCTTGCCGTCGTCCTGGTGCTGCTCGCCGCGCTGGGTCTGATGCCTTCGCGCTGGTTCGATTCGGCGCCCGCCCCGCGTCAATCGACCGTCGTGACGGAGGTCCCGGCATGGAACAACTAGACCGGACCGTCGACGTCGAAACGCGCCGGATGGAGCTCAGGGGCATCGTCCGTTTGGCCGGCGAGGTGATCGCCCAGTACTGGCCCATGCGCACCTTCGTCCACCACAATCCCCTGCACAGCCTGGAGTATCTGCCGTTCGACGAGACGGTCCGCCGGGGCAAGAAGTTCCTTGGCGGCGACGGCTACCTGACCGGAGACCGGTACCGCGGATATCTTCGCGCCGGCAGAATCCACCTCCTGCATCTCGATGAGGCCCTGCAGCCGATCGCCCGGGATGAATCCGTGACGATCGGTCCCTGCCGTATCGCGCACCGGGAGGTCCTGCGGGCCTGTCTCACCCACGCCCTCAGCGCACCCGGCGACGAGCCGCTCGATGCCCTGCTGGATCGCGGATCGAACGAGGATCTGGTCGACGCACTGGCCGATCATCTGATCCCGGCCCTTGCCGCGCCGACGGTCGAGGAACGCATTGCCGCCGCGGTCCGGGAGGATCAGGCCGCTCTGGGGCATTTTCTGAACCTCTCCAACTGGTGCGACCGCACACTGGGCACGCGCATCGTCAGCCTCGTCAACGGCGAACTGATCAAGTGGTGCGAGGCGTTCCTCGACGAAGGCCATGCCGGCTGGGCGATGCCGGGCCGGGAACGGGGGTTCTACCTCGCGTGGAAAGCCCTTGCCGCGATGGAATGGTCGCCCTGCGGCATCCGCGACAGCCGCGCCAAGATCGCCGCGCTCCCCGACCATCCCGAAGACGCCGTGCTGGAGAGCCTCGACATCCTGAAGATTCCGGCCGAGCTGCGGCAGGACTATCTTGCGCTCCAACTCACGGCGCTCCCCGGCTGGGCCGGCTTCATCAAATGGCGCGCGGAGAAAACCGATTATGCCTGGCAACAGGCCTATCCCGTGAGTCTCGTGAAGTTTCTCGCCGTTCGTCTCTGGTACGTGCGCGAACTGGTCCAGCAGGCCTGCCGCGAGCAATTGGGCATCGACGGCAACTTCCGCGACATCTCCGCCTACATGCAGAACCAGCCGCACGCCTACTTCCTGCGGAAGGAACAGACGGCCGGACGGTTGCCGGCCTCTTACGCCGAACTGGTGGAACGGCTCTCCGTGTCGCGGCATGGCGGCTGGAAGGCCCTGGCCGACGGCTTGCAACGCGACCAGGGGCCGAGCCGTAACCGTTCGTTGCGGTTGACCGCGGCCCGCCGGCTGCTGATGCTCGCCCAGGCGCTGGAAATCGTGCCGACCGTGATGCTGGAGGGGACTCCGGACCGTCTCGCGACGTTGGTGGCCTGGATGGACGCCTTTCCCGAATCGGACCACGGGCCGGTCTGGCTCAAAGCCTTCGAAGCGGGCTACCAGGACCAGCTCTTCGGCATGCTCATGCGGACGGCCTCGAATTCCAGGACCGGTCAACCGGACGGGGCTGCTCCGGTCCGGCCGAAATCCCAGTCGGTCTTTTGCATCGACGTCCGCTCCGAGCCCTTCCGCCGACACCTCGAATCGACCGGCGCGAACGAGACCCACGGCTTCGCCGGATTCTTCGCCGTGTTCATCCGTCATCGCGCGTGGGGCAAAGAGCACGACACCGAGCAGTTCCCGGTGATCATGCGCGCCCGGAACGAGGTCCGCGAGATTCCCCGCAGCTATCTGGAGCACGTGGTGCCCAAGCATGCGTCGAGAACCAAGCTGATCCACGCGGGACACACGCTGCTGCACGATCTGAAGGAAAACGTCGTGACCCCCTACGTGATGGTGGAATCGCTCGGGTGGTTTTACACGCTGCCCCTCCTCGGCAAGACGGCGGTGCCGGCTCTCTATCGGCGGCTGACCGGGTGGGTGCAGCGCCTCCTCGTCCCGCCGATCGCCACCACGCTCACCGTGGACAAGCTGGCGCCGGCCGATACCGAAGAGATGGTGCAGTCGGAACAGCGCGCGGTCATTTGGAAGGCCCTGCGCGACGAACTGGGCCTGCGGGGGTCGCGCATCGGTCCCGAATTCGTGGAAGCGCTGCGCCGTCATGCCCTGCAGGGCGAGGGAGAGCTTCCGACGTCCATGCTCGAGACCGCCGGGCAGCTGGATCTCTCCCGCAACGCGCTCGCGGCCTTCGTGGAGCAGCTCCGGCGCGCCTACCGGATCAATCAGCGCTCGGCGTCCCGTCAGAAGGAACGGATCACGCGCACCGGCTTCACGCTCGACGAGCAGGCGCTCACGCTGGAAACGGCGCTCCGCATGATGGGCCTGACCCGCAACTTCGCGCGGCTCGTCCTGTTCTGCGCGCACGGCAGCACCTCGGAGAACAACCCGTACGAGTCCGCGCTGGATTGCGGCGCCTGCGGGGGCAACGAAGGAAAGCCCAACGCCCGCGTCCTCGCCGGCATGGCCAACAACCAACACGTGCGGGAACGCCTGCGCAAGAACGGGATCGACATTCCGTCCGATACGCATTTTCTCGCCGGTCAGATGGACACCACGACCGACGGCGTGCAGCTGTTCGACCTGGAAGACGTGCCGGCGACCCATCGCAAGGACGTCGCGCGTCTCCTGGAGGATTTACGGGAAGCGGCGCTGCTGACCGTCCAGGAGCGCTGCGGCCGGTTCCCGGAACACAAGGCCCCGCTTCCCCTTCCCCGAGCCGCGGCCCACGTGCGCGCGCGCAGCGCGGATTGGAGCCAGGTGCGGCCGGAATGGGGCCTGTCGGGGAACACGTCGTTCGTCATCGGCCGGCGCGATCTGACCAAGGGCCTCAATCTGGCGGGACGCGTCTTTCTCCATTCCTACGACTACCGGGAGGACCCGACCAGCCGCTTTCTCGAGGTGCTGCTGACCGCGCCGCAGGTGGTCGCCCAGTGGATTAACATGGAACATTATTTCTCCGCGGTCGATAATGAGGCCTACGGCAGCGGCAGCAAGATCTACCACAACGTCGTGGGGAAGATCGGCATCATGTCGGGACCCTGGAGCGATCTGCGTCTCGGCCTGGCCTGGCAGACGGTGATGAACGGCGACGTGCCCTATCACGAACCGATGCGGCTGTTGACCGTCGTCGAGGCGCCGCGCGCGAACGTTGCGAAGCTGATCGAGCGCCATGAAGTCCTGCAGCACTATTATCAGAACGAGTGGGTGCACCTCGTCGCGCTGGAGCCCGAGGACGGCGGCCTGTACCGGTATCGCCCGTCGGGGATCTGGCACCGGGTGACGGCGGTCTTTTCACAATCATTGCGGTAAGAGGACCAGAAAGGAGTTGGTCGCATGAGCGGGCTGACGTTGCATCCGATGAAGGAGATCCGTGTCATCGTCGCCGGCGAACACCGGGCTTTCGTCACGGACTTGTTCGACAAGGTCAATGCGAGCGGCTACACGATCATCGGCAATGTATCGGGAAAGGGCCATCACGGCATCCGCGAAGCCCACTTCATGTTCAGTGAACAGGAGAGCCTGGTGATGATCATGACGGTGGTCCCGGACACCAAAGTGGAGCCGATCCTGGCGGGACTGCGGCCGCTGTTCGACCGGTTCTCCGGCGTGATGTTCGTCAGCGACGTCGCGGTGAGCCGGCAGGAGTATTTCGGGAAGAAACCCGGCGGCGCGTGACGGGCGGGCCTCCCTTGTCTTCCGGGGGGTCGATTGTCTACAATGGGCCTCTCGTTGACGGTTCCACCACGGGGGACGCTGTGAAGGGTCTACGTTTCGAGCGCATCGGACAGGGCCGGTACTACAACGTCGTGTTTCATCTCGGCAGCACCTACGTCCCCGTCAGCGACGAAACCGTCGAAGAACTCAAGACCCAGAGCCTGCTCCCCGCCGAACGGTTCCTCGACCTGCTCATCGACCGCGTCGGCTACTCCTCCTACCTGAAAGACCAGATCCGGACGGAATTGAAAGCGTCCGGCGATCCGGTGACGCAGATTACCGTCCTTCAGGGCGCGATCCGCGAACTCTAATCAGGCGTTGAAAAACGCCGCCACTCCCTGCAAGCCTTGCTGGAGAGTATTTTGAGCAACCTCCAGATCAAGAATGCGCCCGACTTCGCTCTCGGCTCGAAGAATCCTCCACGGACTCCACAACAAATAATGCGAGGGGCCTGCCTCGCTGTCCTGACAGGCCCCCGGGTCCGCACCGGTTATCGGCGTTGTGCCTGCATGCCGGTACTCAGCCCGTGACTCCGCCACTCTGACACGCCCCAGGCAAGCGCGCCCAGCAACATCGCCGCGCCGACCCCGACATCATTGTGCATCGCCGGTTCCGTCTCCGCATACCCCAGCAGAAAGGGCGCGGCGATGAGCCAGCTCGCGATGACGGCCAACAGCCATGGCATGTATTTCATCATAGTCCGCTCACCTCCTTTCCCCCTTCGTTCGAACCCGAGACCGTTCCCGTCCCTCAGACCGACACGTTCGGCAACAGCTGCCGGATCAGGGCAAGGACCGGCTCGATCTTGTCCGGATCAAAGTGACCCCGCATGACCGCCCGCTGCAGCACCGTGAGGGCCTGATGCGCGTATTCCTTCTTGGCCGCGTCATTGGACTTCTCCGCCGCCCGCCAGGCCTGCTCCAAGAGGAAAGTGACGTCGTGGACGTCGCGCTGGATGGAGTCCTGCTTGCTGTGCCACTTCGGACTGTCGACGGCAGCCTGTTTGAGAACCCGTTCCGCCCGGCCGATGACGTCATACCCCAACGCGTACGACTCGCCGGACACGCGGACCGGTCCCGCCGCCGCCCCTGTCGCAACCGGGCAGGCCAGAAGCACGCAGATGATCATGTGAACGATCCTCATGGTTCGACCTCGTAAAACGGGCATGTCACCGGGGTCGGTGAACCTGATCTCGGACGTTTTACGCGCCGGAGCCGGAGAAGCGGAAGGAAGGGCCGGCGGAGGGAATCCCCGCCGCGACCGCCATTCCGGACAGTGGGCCCTTCACCAAGTCCATCCAGTCCAGCGGTGTGACGACAGGCGTGAATAATACCGGATTGTGTCGAGTCAAGGGGGGATGCAGGCGGGTTCCGACGTTGCGCAGGCGAACCCGGCCGCCCGACTCGGGCCCTGGGCGCGGCAGCGGGGCCCCCGTCTGTCGGGTCTTGACTTTGTTTCGGGAGGAATTATTTGCGCTCCCGTTAGGCGGAGTCGTCATGCTAGTCCGGACGATGAACCGCGTGACGACCCCCGCCGCGCTACCACAGTCTAACCCCTAACCCAAGGAGGGACATATGAAAGTCACAGCCGTTCTTTGCGCGCTGTCCCTGCTGATCGGCGGGGTGGCGCTGGTGCCGACCACGGTGCAATCGGCCGGATGGATCTCCGGTGCCGACATGTATGCGGCGCCATGGGTCAAGGAGATCGAACAGGAACTGCTCAAGAAGGATTATCGATACGTCTACGCCAGCGATCCGCGGACTCCCCAGGCGGTAGTGCTCCGCAAGTTGAACGAGGCGGCCAAGGCGCAAGCGGCGAATAACACTCCGTTGGCGCAACAGCTTGTGCACGACGCGCTCGGCGTGTTCGAAGAGGGTGTGAGGAAACACTACTACTCACAATCCGACATCGAGCCGATCACGACGTTCATCCGTCAGCATGTGCCCATTAAATCCAGTTGATCCGCACGCGGGGGACCCGCCGTGCTCGCGCCATCGCGGGTCCCCTCTTCTGCGCACGGGAGGTGAGATCGATGAAATGCGAGCGCTGTGGAGGATTCGGCATCGACGTGTCCTTCTCCGGCGGCGTGACCGCGCTGGAAGCATGGGAGTATGAGGGATGGAAGTGTCTGAACTGCGGTCATGTGACCGATCCGCTGATCCTGGAGAACCGGATCGCACGGGCGCCGCGCCGGCGCCCGGCCCCGATGAGGGCCGCCGACGGGGCACCCGGCATGGCGCGGGCGGCCGCCTAGCACGAAACGAGAGCCGATGGACGAACTGCGAATGACTCAGATCGCGTCGACGCCGGAGGGAGCGGCCGAACAGGTCGGGAGCGGGCTTGCGGCCCCGATCCGAAACCGGCCGGCGGCTCCGTTGGCCGGCGCGATCCTCATGTTGTTCATGAGCCTGGCCATCTGTTCGCCGCCGCAGGATGCCGCCGCCGGCCAGCCGACGACCGGGGCGGACCAGCCCGGGGCGGCGAATGCGGGCATCTTCGCGCAACCGTTCGTGGCGGCGGCCAAGCACGCGAAGGCGGCGGTCGTCAATATCTCCTCCGTCAAGAAAACCGCGCCAGGCGCCGAACGACCGGGGCCGTTCTTTGACGATCCCTTCTTCCGCCGATTCTTCGGGGAAGAATTCGAGCGGCGCATGCCGGCTCCCCGCGACCGCCGCGAGCAGGGTCTCGGGTCCGGGGTGATCGTCACGCAGGACGGGTACATCGTCACCAACAATCATGTGGTGGAAGGGGCCGACGAGCTGACGGTCTCGCTGCCGGACAAGCGGACGTTCAAGGCGAAGGTGATCGGAACCGATCCGAAGACGGACGTGGCGGTCCTCAAGATCGACGCATCGAACCTTCCCGTCCTGACGTGGGGAGATGCCGGGCAGCTGCAGGTCGGCGAGATGGTGCTCGCGGTGGGAAACCCGTTCGGCCTGAGCCAGACCGTCACGATGGGCATCATCAGCGCCGTCGGCCGCGCAAACATGGGAATCGTCGACTATGAAGACTTCATTCAGACCGATGCCGCGATCAACCCCGGCAATTCCGGCGGGGCCCTCGTGAATGTAAGAGGCGAACTCATCGGCATCAACACGGCGATCTTTACCCAGAGCGGCGGCTACATGGGAATCGGCTTCGCCATTCCCAGCAACATGGCCAGGAGCGTGATGGACAGCCTGATCCGGCACGGCAAGGTCGTCAGGGGCTGGATCGGTGTCTCGATTCAGGAGATCACGCAGGACCTTGCGAAGGAATTCGGCGCGGCAGGCACGAAAGGCGCGCTCGTGGCGGACGTGTTGGATGACGGACCGGCGGCCAAGGCGAAGCTGGAGCGGGGCGACATCATCACCGGGTACGACGGAAAGACCGTCAACGATCCCGGCCATCTGCGATCGCTGGTCGCCGAGACGCCGCCGGGGACCTCCGTGCGACTTTCGATCTGGCGGGACAAGACGACGAAGGACCTCACGCTCGTCATCGGGGAACAGCCGAAGGAGGTGGTCTCGACCAAGAGCGGGGGAAGCGGAAGAGGCGACCACGCCCTGGCCGGAATGACCGTGGAAGAGGTGAAACCGGACCGGTCGGGCCGGGCCCGAATTCAGACCGGCGTCGTCGTGACGGAGATTGAACCGGACAGCCCGGCCGAGCGGGCCGGAGTCCGGAAGGGGGACATCATCCGGGAGATCAACCGGAAGCCCGTGAAGCACGTGCGCGATTTCGAGCGGCTCACCAAGGAGCTGACCGCAAGATCCCCCGTGCTGCTGTTGATCGCCCGCGGCAACGCGACGATCTTCCTCTCGATCTCGCCCTAGTCCGGCACCCGGCCTTCCTGAAAGAGCTGATTCATGATCATGTTCTTCTTGTCGGGATCCCGGTAGTACTTGAGCGCCTTGGCGTAGTTGTCCATCGCGCTCTCAGGCTTTCTCCGCTGGGCGTAGTATTCGGCGATGCCGTGGTAGGCGCGCGCGTCCTGGTCGTTGGCCTTGAGCCCGCGGTTGAAGGACTCGAAGGCGTCCTGCAGGTGCCCCTTGCCCAGCGAGATCCATCCCAGCGCCGTGTGGGCCGGACCGAAATCAGGATTGGCGCGCAGGGCTTCGCGATATTCCTTCTGCGCCAGATCGGGCCGGCTGCGATCCTCATAGAGACAGCCGAGCGCATAGTGGACTTCGGCGTCGTTCGGGTTCAGCCGCAGCGCTTCCTTGTAGGCCTGCACCGCCGGCTCCAGCTTGCCCTGCTCCGCCAGCGCGCAGGCGAGATTGGCGTGGGCGACGGCATCGTTCGGATTGAGCTTGATGACTTCACGATACTGGGGAATCGCCATCTCCAGCCGGCCCTGTTCCTGGTAGGCCACCCCGAGGTTCGTCCGCGCCGGCGCATAGGCCGGATCGAGCCGCACGGCCTCACGATATTCCTTGATCGCCATCTCCACGTGCGAAGCCCGCTCGTGGATCTGCGCGAGAAAATAATGGGGGTAGGCCGATTGCGGCGCGAGCTTCGCCGCTTCCTTGTACGACTGCATCGACTGCTCGGATTGTCCCGATTGCGCCAGGAACAGGCCCATGACCAGATGGGCCGAGGCCTCCCCTGCATGGACCGCGACGAGGCTTTCCACCCACGTCTTCACCTGGGCGATGTCGTCCGTTTCCTGGAGACACTTCGCATGGCTGGCCCAGGCGTCCGCAAACTGCCCCTTGATGAGATGGACGACGTTGAGCACGAAGTGCGGCCGCGGATCGGACCGATCGATCGACGCCGGATACCGGGCCCAGGCGAGCGCGGCCTGGGCGGCGCGATCCCAGTCTCCCTTCAGCAACGCCGCTTCGCAATAAGTTTGGTACTCGCTCATGGCTGGTCGATCAGTTACCGCTACCGCGTCAGCGTGTCTTCGATGTCCGGCGAGGTCGCCTGCATGTACGCGCCGAGGACCGGATGGCGCCCGGCCAGCTTCTGCTTCATCAGCCAGGCGATGGTCCGGTAGGACCAGTGCCCCTTGACGCCGGAGCGCAGCTTGGCGATGTATTCGGCCTCGGCAAAATCCATTTTAAACAGGCAGCGCACTTTGAATCCGAACGGGATCGCGTACAGCGCCGCTTCCGCGCTGACCTTCCTGAGCCGGTCGATGTCGGCCTGCACCGCGTCCATCGCCTGCCGGTACTCCCCGTCGAGCCCCGCCTGCACCAGCGCCGGCGGGACGTCGTAGCCGTGGACCGTCGTGAAGTTCTGCTGGATCTGCTGGCAGCGCCGGTGCCGGTGCATGTCGCGCCAGCCGCCGATGTCCATCAGCACGTCGAACGTGAACGCGTAGCCGCTGCGGAATTCCTTGATGAGTTCGTCGTACGGGCCGCGGGTGCCGAGAGCGACTCCGATCGTATCCTGCTTCTGCTTCTCCGACCAGTCGCGCACGACCGTGAGGATGCGGCGATAGGGTGCCTGCGAGACGCGGTACAGGAGCGTCGCGACCGTTTCATCGAGCGGATCGTGCGGCTCGATCAAGTCCACCGGCTCCTGAGTTCCCCAGGACGAGGGTTGATCGAGGCCGGTGCCCCTCAACGCCTCTTTGGCGTAGCGGGCCAGGTCGGTGTACACGGTCGCCTGGTATTCGTTCGCCTTGGCATGACGGGCGAGCGTGGGGGCCATCGGCTCGTTGAGCCCGGCCGTCTGGCCGCTGAGTTCGCCCCAGACGTTCACGGGAGGCCGTTGGCAGGCGTCCTTCAGATCCTCGCCGATCATGCGGAGTTCGGGGAGCTGGGACGACAGGAGCCGGGTGATCTGTTTTTCCAACGTCCGGATGCTCACGACCTGACCGACGTTGGTCCGCGAGGCCAGCGGCAGGAGATAGCGCGTGACGTCGAACGCGCGGGCGGCGATCGTGCGCTGATAATCGGCCGGCTTCATGGGTTCCGGCCGCGGCTCGCGGTCGGAGAGAAATTTCGTCAGCGGCTCGTGGAGCAGCCGGTAGACCTCGCCGAGGCTGCGGAGAATGCCCTGGTAGGTGCCTTCGGTCTCGCTGCCGTGAATGGCGTCCGGCACGTACCAGCCGCTGGAGGCAAAGTTCTGGTAGCGGCTCGATTTCGCCTGGCCGTCCCAGACCGGCTCGTCTTCCAGGCGGATGGCGGCCAGCTCGGTGATGTCCTCAAAACAGATGATGACGTGGCCGAGGTCGGCGATCGAGGCGTGGCCGTAGTCGAAATAGAACTGCTCCCAGAATTTTTCGGACGAGTGGCCGTGGACCCACTTGATGCTGCTCTCGATGGAGTCGGGGGACCGGCTGTAGCGGGCGAGCGCGTAGGCGGACTTCTCCGGGGGCATCGGCGCCACGGCGATCACGCGGCGAGTCGGTCGATCGGCGCTCATGAACTCTCTCCAACGATCAGGACGGTCCACCGGCGGCTGCGAACTATAACGCCCCCTCGGCGCCCGACGCAAGGTTGCACCAGGGAGATCGTCACCCGTCAGTCGGCGATAAGTTCACATCTTGATGTATCTCCAATGCGTTGACTTGCCCGCAAGCCCGCCGCTATATTCGCGACTCGCGCGGGCGCGAGGCTTGAGGATTTCACACCGCTTGCCTCTCACCCCTGGCCCCGCGCCCGGTTCGGAGCAACCCATGATCAAGGGTATCAAAGGCGTCAAAGATATTCTTCCCGAGGAGACTCCCCGCTGGCGGTTCATTGAAGAGACCGCCCGGCGCTGGGCCGCCCGCTATGGCTACCAGGAAATCCGGATCCCCATTTTCGAGGTGACGACGCTGTTCGCCCGGAGCATCGGGGCGACGACGGACATCGTCGAGAAGGAGATGTATACCTTCGCCGACCGGGACGGGACCTCCCTGACCCTGCGCCCGGAAGGCACCGCCGGGACCGTCAGGGCCTTCGTCGAACACAATCGGGCGGCGGACCCGCTGCCGCAGAAATATTTCTATCTCGGGCCGATGTTTCGGCACGAACGCCCCCAAGCCGGTCGGCTCCGTCAATTTCATCAATTCGGCGTCGAATACTTCGGAACTCAGGATGCCCGCGCGGACATCGAGGTGATGGCGCTGCTCTGGCGGGTCCTCTCCGATCTGGCCCTGCCCGATTTGACGTTGGAGATCAACAGCCTCGGAACCCCCGCCGACCGGGCGGCCTATGTGCCGATTCTCGTGTCGTTTCTCAAGAGCCGCGCCGCGCGCCTCTGCGCCAATTGCCAGCGCCGGATGGAGACGAACCCCCTGCGGGTGCTCGATTGCAAGATACCGGAATGTCGGGCGGCAACGGAGGACGCGCCCCATTTGACTGCGCACCTCTCGCCGCAAGCGAAGGATCACTTCGACCTGGTGTTGGGCGGTCTCACGGCGCTGGGCATCCCCTACCGGTTAAACCCGAGGCTGGTGCGGGGTCTGGATTACTATTGTTTGACGGCGTTCGAGATCACGTCTTCCCATCTGGGCGCTCAGAATGCGGTCGGAGCCGGAGGCCGGTACGACGGGCTGGTCGAGGTGCTGGGAGGGCCGAACACCCCGGCCGTCGGCTTTGCGGTCGGGTTGGAACGGATTTCCCTCATGTTGCCGGACCAGACCCTCCCCCCTTCCGCCCCGTCGGTCTACGTCGCCTCGTTCGGCTCGGAGGGAGGTCCGGCCGGGGTGCTGCTCCTCGAACAACTGCGTCGCGCCGGTGTCCCAGCTCAGTCCGATTATCGTGCCAATACGCTCAAGGCTCACCTCCGCCAGGCGGATCGAGCCCACTGTCTTTTTGCCGTGCTGCTCGGCGACGACGAAGCCAAACGGGGTTCCGCGCTCGTCCGGAACATGAAAACGAAAGTCCAGGAGGACGTTCCGCTCTCCGAACTTCCACGCTTTTTTCTGACCGCTTTTCAGGCACTGTAAGACCCCTGTTTTTCGTATTGACTTCCTTCAAAAAACCCCGTACGCTCCCGCCACAGTACGAATGTAACCATTTGATTATTAAAAGAACTTTACTTCTCTCGGAACGGGACATTCATGGCATCTCGGAAACTCGGGCTTTTGTTATCCACAGCCCCGTCTCATTCCAGTGTCGAGACCGTTCTCAAGCTCGCGCAAGCAGCCCTTCGGCAGGGAGTCGATGTCTATCTCTACCTCATCGATGAAGGAGTGAAAAGTTTGCAAGACTCCCGTTTCATCGCGCTCGTCGACGGCGGCGTGAAAATGTCCGTCTGCGCGTACGGCTGCCAACAACACGGTGTATCGACCGCCGATGTGGATGCGCGCATCTCCTTGTCCGGGCTCGTGGTGTTATCCGGCATCATCGACGGGTGCGATCGGTTTCTGGCATTCACATAGCGGGTGGTATGGCTAAACGGATTGCGGTCGTCATCTCGGAGGATCCCACTGCGACTCACCGCCCGGTCGAGGCATTGCGCATCGCACTGGGTCTCTGCGCCGGCGACCATGAGACGACGGTAGTGCTCCTGGATAAATCCTCTCTCCTCCTGACGGACGAGATCGATGACGTGATCGACGTAGATATTCTTGAGAAGTACCGGCCGACGTTTGCGCAGTTGGCGGTGCCGTTCGTCCTGCCGGCCGATGTGCCGGCGCCGGCCGTCTCGCCTGAATTTTCCGTGACGCGCAGGACGCCTCGGGAGATTCGTTCCCTTCTCCAATCCGTCGATCGCACGTTGGTGTTCTCATGAACAAGACGCTTTATCTCATCCGCAAACCGGTCGATCGGATCAATCCGGCCATGTTCGTCCCTTCCGAGACGGAGGGCGACGTTGTTCTGCTCGAAGAGGGGGGTTCGTTCAGACTCGTGCATCGCGGCGGAGCCGTATTTTCCCTCTCAGAGCATGCTCCCCATCCCCGGATGACCTATGACGAGCTTGTCGAGATGATTTTTCAGAGCGATCGTGCGATGGTGATCTGAAGACGATTCCTCTTCTCCGAAGAGGTTTGAGTAAAGAAGACAAACAGCCGTCGGAGCCGGAGTAGTAGTAGGAGCGGTGAGTGGCGGGGATAGAGGGTAAAGTACTGAGCCGACATCGAAAGTTCCGGCGCCGCCGTGTGGACGAACTTGGGGATTGACTCTGAGTTCACGAGGGGTGCAGAGTTCAAAACATCCGGATACGAAATTGACCGGTGATCGTGAGCGGGCGGCATGCCCAGGGTCGAGGTATGAGTCGGCAAAGAAAGCAGAAGGCAGATTTTAAGTTATCCACAGGTGTGAATAAGCCTGTGTATGAGCAATAACACGGTCTCTATGACGGCTTCGACGGTCTGGCAGGAAGCCCTGGCGTACATTCAGGGAAAAGTGCCAAAACAGGTGTACGATACGTGGTTTATGCCGGTCCATTTGGACCGGATCGAGGATTCGACCGCCCATATCGCCGTTCCGAACAAGTTCTTCGGCGACTGGCTCAGCCAGCACTATGGCCCCCTCCTCCAGGAGGCGGTCTCGACGGCCAGGGGGGGAGGCGAGACCAACGTGTCGTTCGTCGTCTTCAACCGGCTGGCGGCCAAGCCGACCGATCCGACCCTCGTAGCGCAAGCGGTGAAAACGGCGGCCGCCGGGAAACCCAAACGGGGGATCCAGCTCAACCCCAAGTATACGTTCAAGAACTTCGTCGTCGGAGCCGGCAACCAGTTCGCCCATGCGGCCTGCATGGCGGTGGCGGAGCAGCCGGCCAAAGCCTATAACCCGCTCTTCATTTACGGAGGGGTGGGGTTGGGCAAGACCCATCTGTTGAACGCGATCGCGAACCATGTCGCCGAGCGCACCGACCTGCGCATCGCCTATCTGACTACCGAGCAGTTCACCAACGAGGTCATCAATTCGATCCGTTACGACAAGATGATGGACCTCCGGAAGCGCTACCGCCACATCGACATGTTGATGATCGACGACATTCAATTTCTGGCCGGTAAGGAGCGGACGCAGGAGGAATTCTTTCACACGTTCAATGCGCTGTACGAGGCGCACAAGCAGATCGTCCTGTCGAGCGACCGGTTTCCCAAGGACATGCCGGACATCGAGGAACGGTTGCGGTCTCGGTTCGAATGGGGGCTCATCGCCGACCTGCAGCCGCCCGACGTGGAGACCAGAATCGCCATTCTGCGCAAGAAGTCCGAGGACGAGGGTGTGACGCTGCCCGAAGACGTGATCCAGTTCCTGTCCACGACCATGAAGAGCAACATTCGCGAGCTGGAGGGCTCCCTGGTGCGCCTCGGCGCCTACGCCTCGCTGACCGGGCAGACGATCACGCTCGACATGGCGAAGAACGTGCTCCGCGACCTGATCGGCGACAAGAAGAAGATCGTGTCCATGGAAGACATCCAGGACGTCGTGAGCACATGGTTTCACGTCAAAATCGCGGATCTGAAGTCGCGCCGCCGGAGCAAGACGCTCGTTCATCCGCGGCAGATCGCCATGTATCTCTGCCGGGAGCTCACGGACGCCTCCTATCCGGAGATCGGCCGGCTCTTCGGCGGCAAAGACCACACCACCATCATCCATGCCTGCCGGCAGATCACGAAGGCCAGGGAGAGCGACAGCGCGTTGCATGCCACGTTGGACGGCCTGAAGGAGAAGATCCTCCGGAGCTGAACGGCACGTCGAGGGAGAGGGACTCATGAAGGTTCGAATCGGACGGGATGAGCTGCTGACCGGCCTGCAACGGGTGCAAGGCGTCGTGGAGAAACGCAACACGATGCCGATCCTGTCGAACATTCTGATCGAGGCCAAACAGGAGGGGGCGGAAATCGTCGCCACGGATCTGGAGATCGGCATGCGCGGCCTCTACAAGGCCACGGTGCAGAAGCCCGGCGGCGTGACCCTCTCGGCGCGCAAGCTGTACGAAATCATCAAGGAGCTGCCGAGCGGCGAGATCGAGCTGACCTCGGGCGAGAACAACTGGACGACGATTCAGGCGGGCAAGAGCCAGTTCAAGGTCGTCGGCCTTCCCAGCTCGGATTATCCGGCGCTTCCGGCGATCGAGCGCGAGGGCCTCACCCCCCTGGCCGGCGCCGGCCTGCTGGAACTGATCCGCAAGACCCTCTTCGCAGCCGGGGACAACGATGCGCGCTACATCCTGAACGGCCTGCTCGTCACGCTGATCTCCGGCGAGAAGAAGACGACGCTCCGACTCGTCGGAACCGACGGCCATCGGCTGGCCGTGGCCGAGCAGGATCTCGGGAAGCCCGGCGCCAAAGGCGCGCCTCAGGAAATCAAGGCGATCATTCCGAAGAAGGCGGCGCACGAGATGCGCCGGCTGCTGGAGGAAGGCGGCGACGGCGAACCGCTGATCGGCTTCACCAAGAATCTGATGATCTTCCGCAAGAGCGGCCTGCTGCTCACCTCGCGCCTGATGGAGGGGAACTATCCCAACTACCAGCAGGTCATTCCGAAGGAGAGCAACAGGAAGATCGTCGTGACCCGCGTCGAGCTCGAAAGCGCCCTGCGGCGCGTGTCGGTCCTGTCGAAGGACAAGGCCAACGCGGTGAAGCTGTCGTTCGCGCCGGGCCGTATGACCCTGTTCTCCAGCAATCCGGACTACGGAGAAGCGACCGAAGAGATGCCGGCGCAGTACGAGGGCGAAGCCATGAACACCGGGTTCAATGCCCGCTATCTGTTGGACGTCTTCGGGGTCATGGACGGCGAGAAGATCTCCATGCAGATGGACAGTCCGCTGAGTCCCTGCTTGATCCAGGAGGCGGAAACGCCCGGGTTCAAGTGTGTGGTGATGCCGATCAAAATCTAAGGAACGGAATGACCACAGACGACTCGATCACCAAGCCCAAATCCGACAGCTACAGCGCGGATCAAATCAAAGTCCTCGAGGGTCTCGATGCGGTGCGGAAGCGGCCGGCGATGTACATCGGCAGCACCGGCGTGGACGGACTGCACCATCTGGTCTACGAAGTCGTCGACAACAGCGTCGACGAACACATGGCCGGCTTCGGCGAGACGATCGAGGTCACGATCCATATCGACGGCAGCGTGACCGTCATCGACAACGGGCGCGGCATTCCGACCGGCATGCACCCCACGCAGAAGAAGTCCGCCGCGGAAGTGGCGCTCACCGTGCTGCACGCCGGCGGCAAGTTCGAACAGGGCGCCTACACCGTTTCGGGCGGTCTCCACGGCGTCGGCATCTCGGTCGTCAATGCGCTGTCCGAATGGCTCGAACTGGAAATCTGGCAGGACGGCCAGGTGTTCGAACAGCGATACGAGCGCGGCAAGCCCGATGCGCCGCTCAAGAGCACCGGGAAAACCAAGCGGCGCGGCACGAAAGTCCGGTTCAAGCCGGACGGGCAGATCTTCGAAACGCTCGACTTCAGCTTCGACGTGCTGGCCCAGCGGCTGCGCGAGCTCGCCTTCCTGAACAAGGGCCTGTCGATCACGCTCAAGGACGAGCGGAAGGAGCCGGCCAAGGAACAGAACTTTCTCTACAAGGGCGGGATCGTGTCCTTCGTCGAACATCTGAACGAGGCCAAAACGCCGCTGCACAAGCCGATCTACGTGAAGGTCGAGAAGCCGGAAATGATTCTCGAGGTCGCGCTGCAATACAACGACAGCTATGCGGAGAACCTCTTCTCGTTCGCGAACAACATCAACACCAAGGAGGGCGGCACGCACCTGGTGGGATTCAAAGCCGCGTTGACCAGGACGATCAACAATTACGCGAACGCGAACGACCTCCTCAAGAAGGAAACCGAGTCGCTCACCGGAGACGACGTGCGCGAGGGGCTCACGGCGGTCGTCAGCGTGAAGGTCCGCAATCCGCAGTTCGAGGGGCAGACCAAGGCCAAACTCGGCAACAGCGAGGTCAAGGGCGTCGTCGAGGCGGCCGTCAACGAAGCCCTCGGGACCTATTTCGAAGAAAACCCCCCGGTCGCCCGGAAAATCATCGGCAAGGCGATCGACGCGGCCCGGGCCCGCGAAGCGGCGCGGAAGGCCAAGGACCTGATCCGACGCAAGAGCGCACTGGACGGCGGCTCGCTTCCCGGGAAGCTGGCCGACTGCTCGGAGAAGGATCCGGCCCTGAGCGAACTCTACATCGTCGAGGGCGACTCGGCCGG
>DIHJ01000107.1:0-5968 GCA_002420105.1 Nitrospira sp. UBA5699 | reverse complement strand
GGCAAGATCCTCAACGTCGAAAAGGCCCGCTTCGACAAGATGCTCACCAGCGACGAAATCCGGACGCTCATCATGGCGCTCGGCACCGGCATCGGTCGCAAGCGCGAGGAAAGCGACAAGGCCGACAAGGACACGTTCGACATCTCCAAGGCGCGGTACCACAAGATCATTCTCATGACCGACGCCGACGTGGACGGCAGCCACATCCGCACCCTGCTGTTGACGTTCTTTTTCCGGCAGATGCCGGAGCTGCTCGAACGGGGCTACATCTACATCGCCCAGCCGCCGCTCTTCAAAGTGAAAAAGGGCAAGACGGAGCGGTACCTCAAGGACGAAGGCCTCCTGAACGAATACCTCGCCGATCTCGCGGTGGAGGATGTGGAGCTGTATCTGGAAGGCGCGCAGGGTTACGTGACGGGCCGCCGGCTCCTGCCGATCCTCAAGAAGATGATCTCGTTCGAGACGCTCCTGGCCCGGCTCAACAAGAAGCCGTACGAAGCCGTCCTGCTCCGGGCGTTCGTCGACGAGCCGGGGCTCGACCGCGAGCTGCTCAAGGATCAGACGGCGCTCAGAAAGGCCGTGGCAAACGTGAAAAAGACGCTCGCCACGGCGTTGCCCAAGCTCGAACCCGCGTTCGAAATTCTTCCCGACGAAGAACATCAGTCGAACAAGGTGTGCTGCCGCCTGCACGCGAGCGGGGTGACCCATACGCTGGACGTCACGCACGAGCTGGCCGGCTCCGCCGATTTCCGCGAGCTGCAGAAGCTCAGTCCCTCGGCGATCGGCCTGGGCCGGGCGCCCTACAAGCTCAAAGCGAAGGGTCAGGAGCAGGAGCTGTTTTCCACGGCGGATCTGGTCAAGGCCATTCTGGATCTCGGCAAGCAGGGACTCAGCATCCAGCGCTACAAAGGGCTGGGCGAAATGAACCCGGGACAGCTCTGGGAAACCACGATGAATCCCGAGGCGCGCACGCTCTTGAGAGTCACGCTCGAAGACATGACCGGCGTGGACGAGATCTTCACGATTCTCATGGGCGACGAAGTCGAACCGCGGCGGGATTTCATTCAGACCCACGCACTCGAAGTGCGGAATTTGGATGTGTAGCTAAGACGGATCGATTTTTGAAGGGCTTTGTCGGATGCTCAAATGGTCATCCAGCAAGGCCGCAGGCGATGCCCAAGCCGAGGCGTAGCCTTGTGCTACGTCGCAGGCTTCGAGCGAGACGAGAACGACGCTGGTGATCATTTTCAGCATCCGTGGAGAACTAGATGCCTCCTGATGAACGCCTAGGCCAGATCGCCATCGAAGACGAGATGAAATCGTCGTACCTCGATTACGCCATGAGCGTGATCGTGGGCCGGGCCCTCCCCGACGTCCGTGACGGCCTCAAGCCGGTGCACCGCCGCATCCTCTTCGGTATGAACGAGATGGGCCTGGTGCACAACCGGGCCTACCGGAAATCCGCCAAGATCGTCGGCGAGATCATGGGCAACTACCATCCGCACGGCGATTCCGCGATCTACGACACCTTGGTGCGCATGGCGCAGGACTTCAACATGCGCTATCCGCTGGTGGACGGCCAGGGCAACTACGGGTCGATGGACGGCGACTCGCCCGCCGCCATGCGGTACACCGAAGCGCGCATGACGAAGCTGGCGGAGGAGATGCTGGCCGACATCGACAAGGAAACCGTCGATTTCGGACCCAACTACGACGAATCGCGCCAGGAGCCGCTCGTGCTCCCGACCAGGGTGCCGAATCTGCTCATCAACGGAGCGGGCGGCATCGCGGTGGGCTATGCCACGAACATTCCCACCCACAATCTCGGCGAAGTCGTCGACGGGCTGCTGCTGCTGCTGGAGAATCCCGACGCCACGATCGCGCAGCTGATGAAAAAGATTCCCGGCCCCGACTTTCCCACGGCCGGCTTCATCTACGGCATGGCCGGCATCAAGGAAGCCTACGAGACGGGGCGCGGCCTGCTCAAGCTGCGCGCGAAGGTCGTCGTCGAAACCGACGAACGGACGGAACGTGAACGGCTCATCGTCACGGAAGTTCCCTACCAGGTCAACAAGGCCAAGCTGATCGAGAAGATCGCGGAGTTGATCCAGGAGGACCGGATCAAGGGCATTTCGGACCTTCGCGACGAGTCGTCGGATCGCGAGGGGGTGCGCGTCGTCATCGAACTGAAGCGGAATGAAATCCCGCTCGTCGTCCTCAACAATCTGTACAAGCACACGCAGCTCGAAACGACGTTCGGGGTCATCATGCTCGCGCTGGTCAACAACCGGCCGGAGGTCCTGAACCTCAAGCAGATTCTCCATCATTTCATCGAGCATCGCCGCGAGGTCGTGGTCCGGCGGACCACCTTCGAGCTGCGCAAGGCGGAGGAGCGCGCCCATATCCTCGAGGGCCTCAAGATCGCGCTGGACAATCTGGACGCCGTCATTGCGTTGATCCGGCGCGCGCAATCGCCGGACGAAGCCCGGGCCGGGCTGATGCGGCAGTTCGCGCTGAGCGAAATCCAGGCCACCGCCATCCTCGACATGCGGCTCCAACGGTTGACGCAGCTCGAGCGGGCCAAGCTCATCGAGGAGTATCAGGAAGTCCTCAAGCAGATCGAATACCTCAAGTCCGTCCTGGCCAGCGAGGCGCTGGTCCGGACCATCATCAAGGACGAACTGACCGAGATCCGCGAGGCCTACAAGGACGACCGCCGGACCCAGATCGTGAAGGAAGAGGCGGAAATCAGCCTGGAGGACCTGATTGCGGAGGAGGAAGTCGTCGTCACGATCTCGCACGCGGGCTACATCAAGCGCAATGCGGCCTCGCTCTACCGTGCCCAGCGGCGCGGCGGCAAGGGCAAGATCGGGATGGGGATCAAGGACGAGGATTTCGTGGAGACGCTGTTTACCGCCTCGACGCACGATTCGCTGCTGTTCTTCACGGACGCGGGGAAGGTCTACTGGCTGAAGGTGCACGAGATTCCCGAAGCGAGCCGCGCCGCCAAGGGCAAGGCGCTCGTCAATCTCCTGGCCCTGTCCGGCAGCGAAAAGGTCACGGCGACGCTCCCGGTGAAAGAATATCGCGAAGACCGGTTCGTCGTCATGGCGACGAAAAACGGGCTCGTCAAGAAGACCGAACTGTCGGCCTACAGCAACCCCCGGCAGGGCGGCATCATCGCCCTGGGCCTGGAGCCGGGCGACAAGCTGATCGCCGTGCACGTGACGGACGGCCAGCGCGAGATCCTGCTCGGCACGAAACAGGGCATTACGATCCGGTTCAAGGAGGACGAAGTCCGATCGATGGGCCGCACGGCCTACGGCGTGAAGGGTATCACGCTCGAGGAAGGCAACGAAGTGATCGGCATGGAAACCATCACGCCCGACTCCACCACCGCCATCCTTACCGTCACGGAAGGCGGCTACGGGAAACGGACGCCGGTCACGGAGTATCGCATCCAGGGGCGCGGCGGCAAAGGCATCATCAGCGTCAAGACCACGGAACGGAACGGACTCGCCGTCGGGTTCCTTCAAGTACGCGACGGCGACGAAATCATGCTGATGGCCGCGCAGGGCAAGGTCCTTCGCTGCAAGGTCGACGACATCCGTGAGATCGGCCGCAACACGCAGGGCGTCAGGATTCTCGATCTCGAAGGAGACGAGGACCGGGTGGTGGCGGTCGCCAGGCTGGCCGAAAGCGTCGAGCGCGAAGAGCCGGCCCCCGACGAAGGCGCCGGCAGCTAGCGGCGTGCCGTGCCGGGGTGCTCCGCCGCTCCCCTCCCCGCGATGAACGATTCAACCCTCCAGCGTCCCGCCGCTCCCAGGAAGCAACGGCTCGACACGGTCGTGAAGCTTGCCCTGATGATCTTTTTCGGATCGTTCGCCCTGATATGGGGCGGGATGTATCTCAGCCGGCCGGACCGGTCGATTCCGCCCTACAGCATCGGTTCCCAGGAAGGCACGGCCGTGGCGGTGCACGTGCCGCCCTGGACCAGCGACACGGAGATTGAAACGCTCGTCGAACGGTTCCGCAAGGTGGGCCGCGAGACGAGAAACTTCGGGTCGATGAAAATCAGACCGACGACGCCGGACGATCCCGCCGGCCGCTACCGGCGTCTGACGATCTACATCTTCACCATGGATGCCTGGGCCGAGGCGCCGATTCTGCACAAGTATCTGACCGGCGAGGACAAGGAAGTCCGCGACGGGTTCCGACGGGCCTTGCGGGGGCTCTATCGGTTGACGGAATCGGAAGAGGAAGGGCGGATCGGTCCGCTGGTCGGCGGCCAGGATTCCGCCGCCACGGCCGCCTATTCCAGACAGTTGTTCAAGGAGACGATCGCGTCGATGCCTTAGCGCCGGCCGTCGCGGGAGAACGATTCGGCCATCAACTGCGTCAGGCGGTTCCGAAGGTCGGGGTCCTGGACGGCGGCCGCAAGGGCGGAAGCCTCGGTGAGCGCGTCTTCGGTGACGGCCGGGGCCGGAATCGGACCGGCCGGGTCGCCGTGGGGGCGATCGTGGTGCGGGATCTCCCCGACGCGGAAGCTGATGTCGCTGATCAGGGCGGCCCCTCCCTGCTCGTGAAGTTTGGCGAGCAGCGTCGGTTTGAGGAACGTCAGCTGTTGCAGCCAGACGGAGTTCCGCACGGTGAGGTGGAGTTTCTTGAAACGGATCTGATCGGGCCAGGTATGCGCGGCGATCGAATCGCCGATGAGCTCGCGCCATTGATGCTGGAGGCGCAGTTCGAACAGCCGCGATTCAAGCCCGAGCCGTTTGGCCAGTCCGGAGAGAATGGAGCCGAACGAATCGATGGATCCGCGAGGGCGCATGCCGGGATCTTAGCAAAGTTGCGTGAAAAAGTGTGAACGTGTGAAGGTGAGAAAGTACGGGTTCGGAGCAGCAGACCACTTGCAACTTTCCAACTTTCAACTGTGTCTGGATTCTTGAATGACACGCGACGCGGAAGACAACAAAGAGAAAGCCGTGGCCACCAACCGGAAGGCCTACCACGACTATTTCATCGAAGAAAAGTTCGAGGCCGGTATCATGTTGCTGGGAACGGAAGTGAAGTCCCTGCGCGAAGGGCGGGTAAATCTCCAGGACAGCTACGCCTCGGTGCGCGAGGGGGAAGTCTTTCTCCATAACTGCCACATCAGCCCGTACAGCCACGGCAACATCATGAACCAGGACCCGGTCAGGGTCCGGAAACTGCTGCTGCATAAGAAGGAAATCAACAAGCTCATGGGCAAGACGCAGCAGAAGGGCCTCACGTTGATTCCCCTCCGGATCTACTTCTCCAAGCGCGGTCACGCCAAAGTCGAGCTGGGACTCGCCAAAGGCAAGAAACTCTACGACCGCCGCGAGTCCATCAAAGCCCGCGAAGCCGGCCGCGAAGTCGAACGGGCGATCAAAGACAGAAAGTAACGTCGGCGGGCCCTGTCGCCGACCAGCCCGTGCAGGGAGGCAGCGACGGCAGAGTCGGTCGGTCCTCTCCGCTCACGCAACCCATTGTTTATTCATTGAAATGGCTGATCCGTGCCTCGACCGGCATTTTGCCACTTGACATTAGTTCTAATTAGAACTATCTTTGCCCTACGAGTTATCGGGATCATGATCAGACATGTGGAGGTGGCCATGAAAGCATTCTTTCAGACGGATGAGAGTTGGACGGGCCTGATTCTTCGTTTGACTCTGGGGCTGGTGATGTTCCCGCACGGCGCGCAGAAGCTGCTGGGCTGGTACAACGGCTTCGGATTCAGCGGCACGATGGGATTCTTCACGGACGTGATGCACCTGCCCTGGATCATCGCGTTCCTGGTCATCATGGGAGAATTTTTCGGGAGTCTGGGCCTGCTGGCCGGCTTCCTCACCCGTTTCTCCGCGGCGAGCCTGGCGGTCATCATGGTCGGGGCGATCGTGACGTCGCATCTGCCCCACGGGTTCTTCATGAACTGGTTCGGGCAGCA
>DIHJ01000085.1:51701-67340 GCA_002420105.1 Nitrospira sp. UBA5699 | reverse complement strand
GGTTGATGGCGGCGTCGGTCTGGATGAAATCTTCATAGTCCGCAATGCCGACGTTCCCGCGCCCGAGGGCGCTGATGATGCCGAGCGTGACGGTCGAGCTCAGCCCGAAGGGGCTGCCGACGGCCAGCACCAGATCGCCGACCTGGAGCTTTTCGTACTCCGCCCACTTCAACGACGGAAGGTCTTTGGCGTCGATCTTGACAACCGCCAGGTCCGTCTTCGGATCGGTGCCGACGACCTTGGCGGAAAACTCGCGGCGGTCGCTGAGGGTCACGGTGATCTGGGTGGCGCCCTCGACGACGTGATTGTTCGTGACGATGTAGCCGCTGGGATCGAGAATCACGCCGGACCCCGCGCTCTGGTCAGGCCGTCCGTGGGGACCGGGCGGCATCGGGGGGGGAGTGGGAAGCTCTCCTCCGGGCGGTTCATCTCCGCCGCCGGGAGGGCCGCCGAACGGACCGGGAGGAATCGGCCGTCGGCCTCGTCCGCTCTCGCCGCCGCCGGTGACTGCGATGTTGACCACGGCCGGCGTCACCTTCTTCACGATTTCCGAGAAACCCTGCGCCATCGACGGGGGAACCCCTGCCGCCATCGCTGCGCGCTCGCCGGGAAGCGGGTTCAGGGTACAGGCGATTGCAAAGAGGCAGAGACAACTGGCGAGGCCGAGCGCACGACCATCCTTACTCCACTTAGCCATAACCGGGTTCCTCCAGAAGGTTATAGAATCCGATCTCCGACGTACGAACGGCGTATTGTACACTATCCCTTCCGACGCCTTCAAAGACTAATAGTCCCCTTCGGGCCTGCGCCGCCGCAACCCGAAGGGGACCTCAGATCCGCCCGCTCTCGAACCGTTTCAGGACGCGCGTCTCCGGGCCGCCGCATCCGCCTCCAGCTGCCCGAGCCAGGAGTTCTGGAGTTTCAATGCCAGCCGCTTTTCGGCCTGATCGAAAGACACGACCCGCAACGTGTTCGGCGCCCCTTCGTAGGTGGGCGGCCAGATTCTCCGCTCCGGGTCCTGCGGACGCAGATAGACAACCGGATACCATTGATTGATGCCCGGAGCCGTCGGCCGGTCCAGCGTCGCCCACCCTCGGCCCTCGGCGTGCATCAGCGACTTGTTGTTCTTCAGATCCAGAAGGGCGAATTCCAGCAGCGACCAGTTGTCGCGACGGAAGCCCGGCTGCGCGTGGGTGGTCCAGCCCAGAAACAACGTGACCGGATATTCCTGTTCGGTGCTGGACACGACGACGACGGCAAGATAATCGAGCCCCCGCTCTCTCCCCAACTCGGCGAATTGGCTCCAGTCTCCGTTCGGCCTGGGACGGATCCGGTCGGCAGGAAGAATCTCTTTGATGGCCACCGGAATCGAGCGCCCGATATCCTGTTTGAGGGTTTCGCCCAAACGGATCAGCGCCTCGTCCGGCAGGTTCGGAGCCGCTCCGGGATCCGACGTGTCCGACACGAGAACCAATCCGGCCTGAAGGGGCCGTTGATCGGTCTGCGGAAACGCCTCGTCGCCGATGCGGCGGTCGGCGGACACATAATCAGCCATTCTCGTCGGCGGAATCGCTGCGGCACAGGCCGCCAGGACCGCGGCGGTCAACACCATACTTGAGGTTTTCAGTATCCCGCCCATCGCCCACCTCCCGGTTGAGGACGCTGGCCTTGAACGCTCCCGTTTCCTAACGTATACGTTCGCTCCCCTGGGCCGGATCTGTCAAGACCGGGCCTCCCCTTGTAATCCCCTCGCCATTGAGCTACCGTACGCCCTGACTCTACGATCCGCAGCGCCCTGTCCGGAACAACAGGGGTCCCATGGCCGGTCGGCACAAGGCTGATTCTCCCGAACTCTCCATCGTGGTCCCGGCCCACAATGAGGCCGGCCGCATCCTCCCGTATCTCCGACAGATTACCGAATACTTCCGGAACCAGGACCGCCCCTACGAGGTGCTGGTCGTCGACGACGGCAGCACCGACGCGACTGCCGCCTGCGTCGAACACTTTTCCCGCACCGCCCCCGCCGTACAAATCCTGCGTCTGCCCGAGTGCCGGGGCAAGGGGGCAGCGGTGCGCCACGGCATGCAGTCGGCGGCGGGATATCTCCAACTCTTCGCCGACGCGGACGGCGCCACCCCCATTCAGGAGTTCGCCCGGCTCGAAAAGGCCTTGGCCGAAGGGGCCGACGTGGCGATCGGATCCCGGGCCCTCGCAGCGCAACGGTCGGAGTTCACCGTACAGGCGCGTCACTACCGGAGCTTCCTCGGCACGCTCTTCAACGCCGCGGTCAGACGAAGCGGCATCAGGGGCATTTCCGACACCCAATGCGGATTCAAGCTGTTCCGCCGGGTGGTGGCGCAGGATCTATTCGGTTATTCGTCGATCGACGGGTTCGGGTTCGATCTCGAGCTGCTCTACCTGGCTCAACAGCGCGGCTATCGGATCGCAGAAGTCCCGGTGAACTGGTCGGATCAGCCCGGATCCAAGGTGCGCGTCTTCCGAGACGGCCTGGCCATGCTCCGCGAATTGGCCGTCATCAGGCGGAATTACGGGAAGGGACTCTATAATACCCCTTCGTTCTCGACGGAATTCGTCCCGGTCGGCGCAAGCCGCCTGGCGCTCCCTCCCAGATAAGCCGATCCCCCGCCGGGCTGCAGACAGTCACCCCGTCGCCAGCCGATAGATCGAAACCTTCCGGTCGTCGTAGACTCGGCTCCAGACCGCCTCCTGAGCCAGCCGTCGGTCCAGCGGACTCTCCCGTCGTACGATGGCCCAATCGACGGAGTATTTCGCCAAGACCGTCAGGTCCGGAGAGTCCGATGCGGTCAGGGCGACGTAATCGCGGAAGATCCGGCGGTCTCCCCGTTGCCATGTCGGCATGCGGCCGTCGATGAAGATTTTCTCTCCGGGCAGCCACCAGAGCAGGAACCCGCCGTGCCCGTACTCGTTGAACAGACGCTGTCCGACCAGATTCCGGTGGTCCCGCACCCATTCCACCGCCTCGATCGGATAGGACGTGGCCCTGAAATACTCCGCCGGTCTGGCGCCGGATTGCGCGACATGCTGCAGGTGCTCGGGGCCGGTCCAGGTCAGCATTGCGGCGGCCGCGACCGCGCCGGCTAACCCCCGGATCTTCGCGCGCTGAAATAGCACGGGGAGGCGTCGTCCGAGCCGGTCGAATCCGGCGGCCGCGAGCTCCGCGCAGAGAGGAAGACTCACAAGAAGAAAAAACGGAATGTTGCGCATGTGGCGAAGCGACAACAGGAGGAACGTCCCGCCGATCACCCAACGCACCGGCTCGACTCGGCGGTACCAGAGCGCCGTCGCCGCGCCGAGCCCCGCCAGGTAGATCACATAACTCCGGCCGGCCACTCCGTGGATCGAAAGAGGCTGCCATTCCTGGAGCGTCTCGAGCATGAACCGGTTCGAGAGGGAATCGACGATTTCCCCGTGCAACCGCCAGCCGTACGGATTCAGGAAGGTCACGACGAAGGCGCAGCCCATGACGAACATGAGCAGCCTCAGGTCCGACCAAGTGAACAATGTTTCGTCGACGCCTGAGGAAAAGAGCAGGCGCCGGGCCGACAGCCACCGGACGGCCGCGGTCGCCGCCAGGATGAGCCCCAACAAGAACAGGCCGGCCGCAAAGCCTCCGTGGAGGTTGGCCCACAAGAGGAAGAGCGGGGGGATACACCACCGCGGCCACCGTTCTCCGTTCTGCCACCGCTTCACCATGAGCAACAGCAGCGCCAAGCCCAACAGCGTGACCAGTTGCGTCCTGGCTCCAAGATACGGCAGCGCCACCCAGAGCGAAAGGATGCAGGCGAGTTGTCGAAAGGCGGTCCCGCACGAGGCCGTTCCGGCGGCGAGGAGCCAGGCCGCGGCGCTGACCGCGCCGAACAGGACGATGATCCCCGATCCCCCCCATACCGAATAGATCCCCCCGATGATCACATCGGTCAGCCAGGCATGTTCGACCCAGGCCCAATCCGACATGGTGTGGGAGTAGGGATCCGACGACGGCAGCGTCCAGCCCCCGGAGAGAACATCCAATCCCGTGCGCAGATGCCAGCCGAAGTCGGGCTCCGTGAGGGGTTGGAGCGTGAAGTTGAAAACGATACACAGCAGCAGGGCGTTCAGTGCGGGAAATCGTTCGAGCGGCCTACGGGGCGGGGAATCAGCGGTTTGCTTGTTCGGAGGCACCGTTGAATCTGTCTCCTTCCGCCGCACGGTTCACGCCTCAGGATTCCGGCCGTCTTGCCAGGAGATTGCCCATGACCAGCCGGTCGACGTCCGTGCGCAGGAAACATTGCACGGCCTCCCGGGGTGTGCAGACGATCGGTTCGTTGATGTTAAACGACGTGTTGAGCAGCACCGGAACCCCGGTGCGGCGCGCGAAGGCCTCGAGGAGAAGCCGGTACAGCCGGTTCGCATCGGCATCAACCGTTTGCACCCTCGCCGAACCATCGATATGGACGACCGCGGGGATCGCCCCCTTCACCGCAGCGCGGACCGGAGCCGTAAACAGCATGAAGGGAGAAGGACCGGGCAGATCGAAGTATTCGGCGGCCCGCTCCGCCAGCACGGAGGGGGCGAACGGCCGAAAGGGTTCGCGCAACTTCACTTTGGCGTTGATCAACGCGCGCACGTCTTCCCGGCGGGGATCGGCCAGGAGACTGCGATTGCCCAATGCGCGGGGTCCCCATTCCATCCGGCCCTGAAACCAGAACACCAATCGCCCGTTCGACAACTCCCCCGCGACCTTCTCGCAAAGAAGCGCATCCGGAAGCCGTTCGACCGTCAATCCGGCCTGCTCCAGCGCCTCGCGACAGGCCTGCTCGGAAAACTCGGGCCCCCAGGAGGCCGACCGCATCACCATCGGCTCCGTAAGACTCCCCCGCCGGTGCGTCAACCATAAGGCGGCGCCAAGCGCGGCCCCGGCATCGCCGGCGGCGGGAGGCACGTACACCTCGTGAAAGCCGGCTTCCCGCCACAGACGGCTGTTCGCGACGCAGTTGTACGCCACCCCGCCGGCCAGACAGAGCCGCTCCTGCCCCGTCAGTCGTTTCAGGTGCCGGGCCAGATGCAACAGGATCTCTTCGAGGACGAGTTGCGCGCTGGCGGCGATGTCCCGGTGGCGCGGTGCGACATCCTCCTCGGGCTTTCGTGCGGGGCCGAAGAGCCGGAGAAAGTCCGGCGAAAATATCCGGTTCCGGGCCAGATGAAAATCCAGGAGGCGCGTATTGAGCTGAAACACCCCGTCCGGCAGGGCGCGCAGCACCTGACTCCGCAATGGCTCCGCGAACCGCGGCTCCCCGTATCCGGCCAATCCCATCACGATGTATTCGTCGCGGTCCGGCGTGAATCCGAGATAGGCCGTGACGGCCGCATAGAACTGGCCCAGCGAATGGGGCAGCGGAATCCGCTTGAGCACCTGAATATGGTTGCGGTCCGCCTGCGCGAGCATCGTTGTGTGGGATTCCGAGGCGCCGTCCACGACCAGCACCGCGGCGCGCTCGAACGGCGAGACCAGCATGGCGCTGGCGGCATGGCAGAGATGGTGATCGAGGAAGACCGGAAGCGGACAGGCCGTGCCGTCGATACGGCGGCCGAGGTACGACCGGAGGAACGCCAGCTCCTTCCACTCATGCGCCAGCCGCTCCGCGCTCCGTCGCCCTTTGACGCGGAACAATTGCGGAGAGCGGAGCATCGCCCCGACGGCGAGCGCCGCGCGACGGCCGAGCTGCCAGTACTTCCACGGCACCGCCACGGCATCGACATCGGAGAGGCGGGCGCCGGCGGACTGAAGACAGAACCGGACGGCATGCACCGGCAGAGCCGTCACGTGCTTGATCCGGACGAACCGTTCTTCCTCCGCCGCCGCGACGACCCGCCCGTTTTCGACCAGCGCTGCAGCGGCATCCCGCATATTCGACAGACCGAGCGTCAGCATCGGGTCATCGTCTGCGTCTCACGACAGGTCTCACGATGGCGCAGGATAGCTGAGGCTTTCGGGGCCCGCAAGAGACCCGCTTCCCAGTTGCATTCAGTCGGACATTTCGGTACGGTGCTCCTCGTCGATTGAGCCGGACGAAGCCATTCTCACGACAGGTCCCCCGAACAGCATGACGTCGGTCTCACAACGAATTCCCCTGTTCTCCCGATCCCTGGCACGATGGACGGCGGCTTCGTTGCTGCTGCTGACCGTAGGGGGGCTCGCCGGCTGCGACAAGATCTCGAATCCCTTCCGTCGCGCTCCGCTTCCGGACATGGGCCCCCGGATGCCCAATTCGGTCCGGCTCACGTTCGATCCCTCGTTTACGAATCTGAAAATGCAGTACATCGATTCCTGCAACAGCCAGCATGAACTGCAGGTCGGGACGGAGGCGGAGGCGGTCCTCATCGATGCCGCGTCACAGAACTTTCAAGCCGTCAGCGTCACGGGTGGCACGGCGTCGCCCACCCCGCCGGACACCGAGATCCTCGTATCGCTCCAGCGATCCGGGCTCAAGCTCTGGTCGGACAACGTCTACGATCGCGTTCCCGCCGACCTGACCCTCGAGGCGCTGTTGACGTTCAAGGACGCCGCAGGAAAGGAATTGGGCCAGCAGACCATCGCGATCGCGCACAATCAGCGCCTGATCCTGGAGCCGACCCAGCGGCGATGCGACTACGGCAACATCGGCGAGTTCGTCTACGATGCCGGCGTAGCCCTCTCGACGCAGTTCATCCGCGCCAGCCGCGCGCAACTCGCGTCCGGCGGCGCCGCGCCGGTCGCGAAGGCCGCCGTTGCGCCGGCGCGTCCGATCCAGCCGCCGGCGCTGTCGTTCAAGGCCACGATGCTGGATGAGAACGGCAATCTGATCTTCGAAGGCGGCGAGCGGATCCGCGTGCGCGTGGATCTCGTGAACAGCGGTGATCAGGAGCTTCACAACGTCACGGCCAGCCTCACCGGCACCCCCTCGCTGCTCGCGCAGTTTCCAACCGCGACGTTGTCGGCCGGCCGCCTCCAACCCGGGCAGTCGCGCTCCGTCGAATTCGTGGCGACGCTCCCGCAGGCTCCGCACCAGCAGAAGGCCGAACTGCAGGTCGCGGTGGCCGATCCCGCGACCGGCGCCCCGCCCCCGCAAACGCTGTCGTTGTCCATCCGGCCGGCCGGAGTCAGCGCCGATGACGTGGACCAGATCCCTGCGGCCGCCGCCGATTTCAAACGTCCCCACACCTATCTGTTGTCGATCGGGATCGGCTCGTATCGCGACCACCAACTCTCGATGAGAAAATTCGCGGCGTCGGACGCGGAAATGCTCGCGACGTATTTCCAATCGCTCGGCGGATTGCCCGCATCGAACGTGCGGCTGCTCCAGGACTGGAAAGCGCTGCGCCCCGACATCGACGAGGCTCTGCTGGACTGGCTGCCCGCGCATGCGGACAAGGACGCGGTGGTCATCGTCTACTTCGCCGGACTCGCGACGGTATCCCCGGCCGGAGACGTCTATCTGGTGCCCTACGACGGCAACTCGACGTCGTTGTCCCGCTCCTATCCGCTGAAAGACCTCGACGCCGCGCTCAGCCGGCTCAAAGCCAGGCAGACCCTGTTTCTGTTCGACGGCATGGTGATGAAAGCGGGAGCCGACGGCAAGGCCAAGGCGGGCGCGCCTCAGTGGAATCCGGCGGGGAGTTCGACCATCCATATCGTCGCCACAGGCGGAATCGGACGGGTGATCGAGGACGAGAAACACCGGCACGGACTCTTCACCTACTACCTGCTGCGCGCGCTTCGCGGCGAGTCCGACACGAATCGGGACGGCGAAGTCACGCTGGGAGAAACCGTCGCCTATCTCGCCCAGAAGGTGCTGTGGGCGTCGAAATCGCTCCACGGACAGGAACAGCGTCCGCTCGTCCTTCCACCGATCCGGAACACCGACCCGGCGGCCGGCCTGCCTCTCAGCAAGCTCGCGGTGCTTCAGGCCACGGAAGCCCCGTAACGACCCGACGCCTCGTCATGCCGGCGGACCAGGCGGACCCCGCAGGCCGGCGCCCGGTCTGCGGCGGTTCGAACCGACTCGTGCAGCCGGCGCCTCGTCGATCCTCCCGATGAACGTCGTCACGGGACAATAAAAAAAGGGGGGGAGGACTTCGTCCCCCACCCCTTCCTTGTTGCGCACGGCTACGAGACTACTCGTCGCCCTTGCAGAAGCTCCGCTCGTAGTTGATGATCGTCCAGGCTTCTTCCTCCGTGATGGCCGCCGGGATCAGGGAGACCATACCGGTGCCGGGGCTGCCGTTCTTGATGACCCAGAACAGCTCGCCGTCTTTCCGCTTCTTGTGGAACTTGCAGTTGGTGAAGTTCCGCGGGCTCGGATTCAGGATCGCGCCTGCGGGGCCGTCGCCCTTACCTTCCTTGCCATGGCAGTTGAAGCAGGTGCCCTTGCCCTCGAACAACGCCTTACCCTTGGCGATACTCTCCGGAGTGGCCGCAACCGGATTCTTCATCGCCTTTGCCTCGGCCATCTGATCGGCCGGAACGCGCGGCTTGAGCGGATCCTTCTCCTCGGCTCCCACCACGGTTGCGGACAGCATCAGCACTGCCGCGCTGATTCCCAAAAACTTAGAAAAAATCCCCATCACACATCCTCCTTTGTGTTGTACCCACCACATGCACAATCGGCTCGAGGCCGCCGGCTCATCTCTCGTTAAGAAAGCGACAAAACGTCGGGGACTATAGCAACGCCTTTCCGCCCTTGTCAAGCAAACCGGACCCGATTCCCGGCTACGAACGGCAGGCCGGTTTGCCGCTCATGCACCGCCATTCGGAGAACCGAGTCCACCGCGCAGCGGAACCCCCGTTCGCTCTTCCGCTCTGTCCGGTCCATAGATCAAGCCCCGTGCCAATCGTCTCAAAATCACGATTTTGATATTTCAAATAGTTAGCGCGACAGGCCCGCGCCGGTTGCCTGCTGCCGGCTTGTCGGTGACGCCATTGCGCCCCATTGCTGACCTCCGCGCCACAGCCCGGAGTCGGACGGTGCGGAGGCTGCGCCGGCATTTTCGATCTGATCGGGATGGGACAAGCGGGCGGCGGGAAACGAGTGGCTCAGCGCTTCAGCAGAATATCGCGCGCGACTTTCCCGCTGGGACCGAAGGCCTTCTGTGGCGTGCCGTTGAGTTGCGCCTTCACGCCCCCGGCGTTTCCGAGCGTCAGCACAAACTGGTCCTGCCCCTTCCAGCGGGCCTTCTCGCCGGGCCGGAGCAACGCTTCCTGCGGACTGCCGCCGTCGATTTGAATGACGACCCAGCTGAGTTCCGTCGCTTCAAGGTCCAGCACGAGCTGCTCCTCCGTGCTGGCCGGACCTTCGAGAGAGATCCCTCCCAGCGGCCCGTCGCTGCTCAACGGCGGGGGAACGGGAGGCGCGCTCTGTTGCGGCGGCGCCGGCGCAACGGCGGGAGCGGCGGCCCCTCGCGCGGCGCTCGTCTCGGTTTTCTGCGGACCGGAAGGAGTCGGGGCCTCCGCCGGTTTCGCCTTCGCCGGAGCGACGGCGGTTTCCGGATCCGGTCGAACGGGGGCTTCCTGCGTCCCGACCTCGGGCGTCGTCGCGCGCTTCGCGGCGGCGGGCGGCGGCTCCGTCGCCGTACGGCGGACCAGCAGGGACGATTGCTCGCGGCTGAGCAGGACGACCAACGTGAGGATCGCGATGCCGATGGCGATGGCCACCGCCTTCCGGTTCGCCTGTCGCTTCCGCTCCTCTTCGGCCTGCCGGGCCTTGAGTCGTTCCCGCTCGTCCTGCTTCTCGTAGAACGCACCGGCCGACTGGATAAACCGGTGGATGGCGTCTTCCTCGTCCAACCCCAACGAGCGCGCATAGGATCGGACGAAGCCCCGGGCAAACACCTGATCCGGCAGTTTGGCGAAGTTGCCCTCCTCCAGCGCCTTGACGAAATCCGTTCGAATTCTCGTCTTGGAGGCCACCTCGTCGACGGTGAGTCCCTTGGTTTCCCGCACCTGCTTGAAGAATTCTCCGATCGATTCCATGCGTCTCTCTTTACGGCTTCAGCCGTGCCAGAATTTCGTTTGCCGCCGCGGCATAGTCTCCGGTCTTGTCGATGGCCGTCACTTTGGTCAGCGCCTCCTTCGCGCGGCGTTCAAACCCCAACTTGTAGTAGACGCGCCCGAGTTCCAGTTGCAGGCGCTCGGGGGGCACGCTCGAGGGATTCACGGCCAGCGCATCCTCCAGCGCCTCCATGGCGCCCTGGAGATCGCCTTCGTGGGCCAACGCCCGGCCCAGATGAAATCGCGCAAGGTCCGGCGTGGCATAGAGCGGGTTGCTCAGCGCCTGGCGGAATTCCACGATGGCCTCCTGCCAGCGATCCTGACTGGCCAGCACCTGCCCCAGGTAGGTATGGGCTTCCGAGTAGTTGTCGTCGATCTTGATGGCTTCCCGGAATTCGGCTTCCGCCTGAGGCAGCTTGCCCTGGTACACGAGGATATGCCCGAGTCCGTACCGGGCTTCTTTGTTCTCCGGATTGAGCTGCACGGCCTTCTGGAACGACACGAACGCTTTCTTGCGATCCGTCTCGAGGCTCGCCACGCCTTCCTGATAATAGCCCTTCGACTGCTGCCGCGCCTCTTCCGTCGTCGCGCAGCCGCCCGCGAACGCCGCCGCGACCAACACGGCGACCACGGGGGCAAGAAACAGAGGCATCCGGGCTTTCACGGCGTTCACGGGAGGTCCTCGAAGTGGGTGAGCTGTTTGAACGCTCGAAAACGTTCCTGGATCTCTTTGTAATCCAGGACTCGCAAACGGTCAAGACTAAAGGCTTCTACGGTAAAGGAGGCCATGACGCTCCCGAAGATGATGGCCTGTTTGAACGATTCGACGGACCGGTTTCCGGTCGCGGCCAGGTAGCCCAGGAAGCCCCCGGCAAACGTGTCGCCGGCGCCCGTCGGATCGCGGACGTCCTCCAGCGGAAAGGCCGGCGCGCCGAAGATCTGTTTCTGGTTGAACATCAGCACCCCGTACTCTCCGCGCTTGATGATCAGATGCTTGGGGCCGCGCGCCAGCACCTGTTGCGCCACCTTGACCAGATTCGAATCGCCTCCGAGCGCCCGCGCCTCGCCGTCGTTGATGATCAGAATGTCGACCTTCTCCAGCACCCGCCAGAGGGCGTCACGCTTGCCGTTGATCCAGAAATTCATCGTGTCGCAGGCAACCAGCGGCGGCCGGGGAAGTTTCTGCAGCACGTCCAGCTGCAGTTCGGGATCGATGTTTCCGAGAAACAGCACCTCGGGGGACTGATAGGACTGAGGAATCTTCGGGCGGAAGGTTTCGAACACATTGAGCTTGGTATCGAGCGTATGCGCTTCGTTGAGCTGATGCGTATACTCGCCTTTCCAGCGGAAGGTCGCGCCGGGCCGCCGTTCGAGACCGGTCAGATCGATCCCGCGGCTCTTCAGGAACGCCAGATGCTGCGACGGAAAATCCTCTCCGACCACCGCGATCAAATCGACGGCGGTAAAGTAGCTGGCGGAGGTGGAAAAATACGTGGCGGACCCTCCCAGGACCTCCGCCGCTTCGCCGAACGGCGTCTTCACCGTATCCAGCGCAACCGACCCGACGACAAGCAGTTTGCCCATGATTCAACGCTTTCCTTTCGCAGGTGGAAGGACCCTCTCCGTAAGCAGCGCCAGCTTGCGGCGGACCGCGGCCGGAATGCGATCCGGGGCCGTGATGATCGCGTCCTGCAACGCCCGCTGACAGGCGCAGCCGGTGACCGCGGACGCGGATTCCACCGCGCCGCGCAGCAGTTGCTTCGCCAGCACCACGTTCTGCCGCAGCGTGGTCAGGATGGCCTCGACGGTGACGGCCTCCTCCGTTTCATGCCAGCAATCGTAGTCGGTCGTCAACGCCACCGTGGCGTAGCAGAGCTCCGCTTCGCGGGCCAGCTTCGCCTCCGGGAGATTCGTCATCCCGATCACGCTCACGCCCCATTGACGATACAGGCGGGACTCCGCCCTGGTGGAAAACTGAGGACCTTCGATGCAGACATAGGTCCCGCCTTGATGGACGGTCGCGCCGGTGGCGCGGGCCGCCGCAAACAGGGACGAACCGAGGGACGCGCAGACCGGCTCCCCGAACCCCACATGGGCGACCGCGCCGCCCTCGAAAAACGTCGAGACCCGTCGTTTGGTCAGATCGATGAACTGATCGGGCAACACGACGTCGCCGGGCTTGATCGACTCCTTCATGCTGCCGACGGCGCTCACGGAAATCACGCGCCGCACGCCGATCGATTTCAACGCATGGATGTTGGCGCGATAGTTGATCTCGGAGGGATTGAAGCGATGGCCGCGGCCGTGCCGGGACAAAAAGGCCACCCGGACGCCGCTCAACTCTCCGACGACGAGGTCGTCGGACGGCGCCCCGAACGGCGTCCGCACCGCCACCTGCTTGACGTTCCGCAGCCCTTCGATGTCGTACAGTCCGCTCCCGCCGATGATACCGATGTCCGCACGCCCTGTCCGCTCTCGTTTCTTCATGCTTGCCGCTGGCTCCTCTTCCTATTCTTCGACGGAATGCCGCCTCTCGCTTGTGGCTTCCAACTCGGCCAGGAACCGGTCGATCAGCGCGCCGATGCGACCGGCCGTTTGCCCGGAGGATTCCGAATCCCCGATCATCAGCCAGGCGATTCTCGGTTCCCGCCTGAACCAGGTCATCTGCCGCTTGGCGAAATGTCTGGTATCGCGCTTGAACCGCCGGATCATTTCGATCCGGTCATATTCGCCCGCCAGATGCGCGGCGACGTGACGATAGCCGAGCCCCTTCATGGCCGCGCCGTCGCGCCGGTACCCTTGCTCGAGCAGCCGCCGGGTTTCCTCCACCAGCCCGTTGGCGAGCTGCCAGTCGATCCGCTCTTCAATGCGCCGGTACAGGCTGTCGCGGTCCCGGTTGAGCCCGACGACCAGCGCCGCGTAGGGGCGTTCGGCAAATCCATGCCGCTGTTGGAACTCCGACATCGGCCGCCCGGACAGTTCATGGACTTCCAATGCCCGAATGATCTTCGACGTATCGCGCGGGTGCAACCGCGACGCCGTCACCGGATCCACCGCCGCCAGACGCGCATAGAAGCGGTCGTGCCCCTGTTCACGCGCATCGTGCCGCAACCGCGCACGGACCGCCGGATCGGCAGGCGGGGCCTCGCAGAGCCCCTGCAACAGGGTCCGTACATAGAGGCCGGTTCCGCCGACGACCAACGGAAGCCGCCGGTCCCGATAGAGACGGGCGATCGCGTCCGCGGCATGACGCCGGAACAATCCGGCATTGAACGGATCATCGGGATTCACGAGGTCGATGAGCCGGTGGGGAATGCCCTCCCGGCTCTCGACGGGAGGCTTGTCGGTGCCGATGTCCATCCCGCGATAGACCTGGCGGGAATCGGCGGTCAGGATCTCCGTCTCGAACCGTTTGGCGACGTCGACGGCGACCCGGCTCTTGCCGACGGCGGTCGGTCCGACGATCACCACGAGCGGCTTGAGCAGGGTCTGTCTCTCCGACAGCAGGGGCATGGTGAGGGCGGGCACGATCGTCACGTCCATCCAACCCGGCCGAAGAGCTTGTCGAGTTCGTCGGCGGAGAGACGAAAGGCCGTCCGCCTTCCGTGCGGGCAGGTCATGATGAGTCCCTCGTCCACCCAATCACGAATCAGTTGCTCGATCTCGGGCAGCGCCATGGAACGCCCCGCCTGCACGGCGCTTTGGCAGGCCAGGGACGCCAACAGCGGCTGCACCCTGGCCTCCAGCGAGGAGGTGCTGTCCCATTGGGTCAGGTCTTCGAGCAGGTCCTGAACCAGCAGCGCCCCGTCGAACCGGCCCAATCCGGCCGGAACGGCCCGAAGCACCACGGCCGTCGCTCCGAACGGTTCGATGACCAGACCAAGCTGTTCCAACTCTCCCAGATGTGGCTGCAACAGCACATGTTGCGCAGCCGTGAGTTCGATCGGTTCGGGAATGAGCAACGACTGCGTGGCGATGTCGCGCTGCTGCCATTTCCGCCAGAGGCGTTGAAACAGCACGCGCTCGTGCGCCGTGTGCTGATCGACGACCTGCAGCTCCTGCCCGACCCGGGCGACCAGATAGGTCTGCTGAATCTGCCCGAACGGAACGACGGTCGGAGCCGAGGCTCCGCCGTAGGAGGCTGCGGTCTCGCGGACGAACAGCGACGGGGTCCCCTCGCCCCTCTCTCCACCGGGCTTCGCATCCTCCGGCCCTGCTCCGGGCTCCCTGTCGAAGGTCCCGCCCTCCGGCCAGGAACGCGCTCCCGGGCCGGCGATTCCCGCCGGCATCGCCTCGGAGGAGGCCGTCGTGTGGGCTCTGTCGGAGCGCTCCGCGCCGAGCAGGAGCGTTCGTTCCGGCCCGCTGAAGGCATGACGCACGGCGTGACGCACAAACTGATGAATCGTCTCCTGATCCGCAAACCGGATCTCCCGCTTCGCGGGATGGACGTTGACGTCGATCCGGCTTGGATCGACGTCCAGAAACAATACAAAGGTCGGATGATGCCCTTTCGGCAAAAAGGACCCGTACCCGTCCGTCACGGCATGAAACACGGCGGCGTTTCTGATCGGCCGCCGATTCACGAAGAGATCCTGGGGAATCCGCGAGGACCGGGCATGGACGGGGTCGATGATCACGCCGCTGATCGCGCAGCCGGCCATGCGCCCCTGCAGGTCGATCGACTTGTCGAGGAAGGCCGGGCGATACACCTGGAGAATCCTGTCCCGATCGGAGGCCACGGCGGGATAGTTGAGAATCTCGTGTCCGTTGTGCGTCAGCCGAAAATGGACGGTCGGCCATGCGAGCGCGGCTTGCTGGACGACCGTGCTGATGTGGGAAAACTCCGTCGTGGTGGACTTGAGAAACTTTTTGCGCGCCGGCTGGTTATAAAACAGGTCGGCCACCTCAATCTTCGTTCCGGGAACCGGGGGCGCGTCCGTCATGGCCTGCTGCACCCCGCCGACGAGTGTCAGGTGGGCACCCACGCTTTCCTGCCTGGTCGCGGTGGTGACGTGCACTTTGGACACGGAGGCGATGCTCGGCAGCGCTTCTCCGCGAAACCCCATGGTCCGGATCGAGACGAGATCGTCGTCCGACTTGAGCTTGCTCGTGGCGTGACGCTCAAAAGCCAGAGGGAGATCGGCCCGCCTGATGCCTTCGCCGTCGTCCGTCACGCGGATGAGCGTCGCACCGCCGTCCTTGACGTCGATCGTGATATGTCCGCTGCCGGCATCGAGGCTGTTCTCGATCAGTTCTTTGACGACGGCGGCGGGCCGTTCGATCACTTCCCCGGCGGCGATCCGGCTGACCACCTCGCCCGGCAACACTCGAATCGTGGCGGCACAACTTGCGGCGGGCATGGGATCAGGCTCCAGGGCGGGGAACCCGCCGGCGTCCTCGGCCGGTCGACGGGCAGCCCCTTTCGATCATCGGATCTCGGCCAGCTTGCTCTTCGCCAGCTTGGCCTCGTCGGACGTCGGAAACTCTTCGAGCACCCGCTTGAGATTCTTCTTCGATTTGGCGAGGTCTCCGGTCTCGGCCGCCGCAAGCCCGAGCTTGTACAGCGCGGCCGGCACCTTTTCATTTCCCGG
>DIHJ01000085.1:23950-51568 GCA_002420105.1 Nitrospira sp. UBA5699 | reverse complement strand
GCGTTCGGCGTCAGCGACGTTCCGGGGAAATCCTTGACGAACCGTTGAAACCCCGCCACGGCCAGGTCGTATTTCCCGTTCAGATAGTCGTTATAGGAGAGATTGAACGCGGACGTAGGGGTGATCGCGGGAACATTCGGCACGATCGAACCGCCTTCGCTTGCGCCGCCCGGCTTCTGCGGCTTGACCGGACGCGCCGCATCGGGCGAAACCGGTTCGCTCTTCGGCAGGACCGCGGCGACCGAGCCTTCATCGAGCCTGGCGACGCGCGCTTCCAGCTTTTGCAGGCGAGCCGACAGTTCGTCGAACTTGGACTTCCCCGTCGGTTCGATGTCTTTGACGCGCTCCAGCGATTCCATCCGGCGCTGCAAAGCGTCCAGCCGCTTCTGATCCTGATCCTGCGACTTCGCCATCGTCGCCATATGGTCGCGCAGTTCGACGAAATCCGCATGTTTGGCGCAACCGGCGACCAGAAACGCCGCTCCCGCCACCAGCCCCGCTCCGACAAGTCTCGTGATGGTCTCCATTATGGTTATCGCGACTCCTTTAGCTGAGTGAGCTTGTCGTGCGCTTTCCCGGCCTCGGGACTCTTGGGATACAAGGTCACGACCTGCTTGAAGGCCGACGAGGCCCGCTTCTTGTCCTTGAGCGCGAGATAGGCGTAGCCTTTCTTGAGAATGGCGGCCGGCACCTTTTCGCTCTGGGGGTAGTCGAGTTCCACCCGATCGTACGAATCGATCGCCTGCCTGTAGTCCTTCTTACCGTAATGGGATTCGCCGAGCCAATAGCGCGCATTGGGGGCCAGATCGGAATTCGGATACTCGGTCAGGAACGCCGAGAAGCCGTGCCGGGCCTCCTCCAGATTGCCGTCCCGGAACAGACCCAACAGACGTTCGTATTCCGCCTTATCGGAGCGTTCGGCCGGACGGGAGGCGGCGACCGCCGCAGCCGGCGCAGGCTCCGTCGCATCTTCCGCCCCTCCCGCTCGCTCCGCCGGCTGAGTCGACGCCTCGGCATCTTGCGGATGCATCGCCGCGACCTGCTCCGGCGCGCGCGACGGACCCGGATCCGGCACGGGCACGACGGCTGACTGCTGCGCGGACTTCGCGGCCTGCGGACGAGAGCCGGCCTTATTGTTTCCCCCGCGCGCATGGACATCCTGGGAGACCTGATCGACCGTTCTGGCAAGGGCGTCAAGACGACGGTCCTGCTCGGTCGCACGAGCCTCCAGCCGCTGGGCAACCGAGGCCACGTTCTTGCTCATCTCGTTCGCCTGCTCGTCGAAACGGGCGGCCAGCTTCTGCGCGACAGCCGACACGCTCTTGTTGACCTCCCCCAAATGCCCCGTCATCACCTTGGTGGTCTCGTTGATGTGCGCCGTCGAGGCTTTGGTGTCGGCCTCCACCTTGGCGGCCAGCGCCTTGTTCGCCTGCTCATCTTGCGCGACCCGCTCGCTCAGCCCCGTCAGGGACTCCCGGAACCCCGTCAACGTCTGGCTGAACTGCGTGAACTTGGCCGCCAACTGGTCCGTCTTCGCTTGATTATCGGCCAACGCCTTCCGATGTTCGTCCAGCTTGGCATCCACGCTCTTCACGAGCGCGGCGTTGGTGTTCTTGACCGCTTCGATCACGTCTTTGCGGAGCTGCTCCATCTGTCGGTTGATGTCGTCCAGCCGTGTGTTGACCTCGCCGCGAAGACGGTCGCGATCCTCTTTGTTCTTGGCATCCTGGCCCTCAAGGCTCTTCTGCACCCAGGCATACCGCGTCGTGCTTTCGGTATCCATCTTCGACGCCAACTGTTCGAGCTTCCTGGTCTGCTGCTCGAGCACCGCCGAGCGCTGTCTCATGTCATCCTGGGCTTTTTGAATCTCCTGCGCCTGGTGCTGCGCCCGGTCGAGTTGATCGCGCAGCTGGGGCAGTTCCTGCTCTCGCAATGCGGTGATCTCCTGGCTCTGTCTGGCGCGGGTTTGCAGGAACTCCTCGTTGGATTGCTTGATCCTCTGCTGGAGATTCCGCTCCGTCTGTTTCAGATCGGCCTGTTGGGCGACACAGCCGTTCATCAAGAAGCCGGTCGAGAGCAGACAACAAAGCGTCCCGATGCGCCGCAGATTCCACGCCGTTTGCATTGCACCACCTACGTGAGACATGGTCGTTTTTGCCCGCGATCGACGGAGTCACCCCCACCGCGGGAGCTTGCCTTCTACTTGCCCGACTTCACCACCAGATGTCCGCGCCGGTTCTGCTGGTAGCAGGATTCCGCGTGTTCGTTGCAGAACGGACGCTCCTTGCCGTACGACACGACCGACAGCCGGTTGGCGCTCACGCCGAGTTCCACGAGATAGTTGCGCACGGCTTTCGCGCGCTTCTCTCCCAGGACCAGATTATACGCCGAGGTTCCGCGCTCGTCGCAATGTCCCTCGACTTTGACCGCCGCGCCGGTGTTGGCTTTCATCCATTCGGCATCGCGGGCCAGCGCCTGCCGCCCCTCCTCCGAGATCGTCCAGCTGTCGTACCCGAAAAACACGTCGCGCAATCCGGCGGCGGCCGACGCAGCCGCCTCCGCACGCATCTCCTCGAGCTGTCGCTTGGAGGCACCGGACGGATCGGCCTTGGCCAGCATGGTCCCGCTGCCGGGGCCGCCCAACCCGCCCATTTCGCTCCCCGATCCGCTTCCGATGCGCTCTTCGGCCGGATTCTTATCCAGACCCCTCAGCCCCGAGCCTCCGGACTGCATGCTGGTATCCGGGAAGCTGCCCACGCCGGATCGCGCGCTGTCCATGCTCCCGCTCTTCGCGGTGCTCTGTTGTGACGATTGCGTATCGCCTCCGGATTGAACCGACTTCTTCGAACAGCCCGGCATGCCCGCCAGCGCAACGCTGGCGAGCAGTGCCATCATCATGCTCAGTGATCGTGTGCCCATGCCGGCTTCTCCTCTCTCGTAGTTGGTCATGTAGTTGTTGGTCATCGTGTGATCGCTTGAAGTTCGATGTCGTTTCACCCCTCCGGACGGCTACGACGCCGGGGACCACGTCGGGGCGCTGTTATGGGTCCCGTCGAACGTCAGCCGTTCAAGGTCCTTCCCGTCGGCATCGATCATATAAATGTGGCTTTTTCCGTCGGCGGTCGAGCTGAACACCAGGTGACGCCCGTCTGGGGACCAGGAGGGGGAATCGTCGACACCCCCACCTGTAGTCAATTGCATACGCTTTTGTCCGTCGGGACTGATCACGCAGAGCTTGTACTCCTTGCGGGTGGTCCGGCAGACATAGGCGATCCAGTTGCCCCGTGGAGACCATGCTGGCGCGGCATTGTAGTCCCCCTCGAACGTCAACCGGCGTACATTCGAGCCGTCCGCGCTCATGAGGAACACTTGCGGTCCCCCTCCACGGTCGGAAACAAAAGCAAGTTCTCTACCAGTGGGAGACCATGAGGGCGACAGCTCACCGGCCGGATTCACGGTCAGGCGCTGCAGCGCTTTGGTCCTCGTATCCAGGCGATAAATCTCCGAATTGCCCTCGTGACTCGACGCAAACGCCAGAAAATTCCCGTCCGGGGACAGGGCCGGCGTGATGTTTAAGCCGCCGAACGACACCAGCGTCCACCGCTTTCCCGTCGCCAGCTCGATCATGTCGATATCCTGCGTATTGCGATCGCGATACGCGGTAAACACGAGGAACCGGCGATCCGGAGACCAGCGGGGCATCAGATTCAAGAACCCGTCGGCGGTCAATTGCCGTGCATCATACCCGTCATAATCCATGACGAACAGCTCGCGCGCCGCCCCTTGGGCGGACACATAGGCGATCTTCGTGCGCGCAATGCCGGGCTCGCCCGTGTAGCGAAACACGAGTTCATCGGCGAAGCGGTGCGCCATCAACCGGACGACGGACGGGGACCCGACATAGCGCTTCCCGCCCACGACTTCATCGCTTCCGCTGTCGTACACGAACCCTTCCATGTTGACGTCGGCGTCTTTCTCTCCCTCTTTCAGGCCCGCCTTCCCCCATACCAGCACCGAGACTCCGTTCTCGGCGGCCTGCTTGAATACGGCCTTCGGTCCGTTCCCCGCGCCGTTGCCCACATCGCGGACCTTGATCCCCAAACTCGGGAGATCCATCAATTCAAAGACCAGCGACCGCTTCAGGTCCTTCTTCAAGACCTCCTCGAGGCGGCCGCCGAGCCACTCGGGACCTCCGTTGTTCTGGATGCCCAACACGCCGAGGGGAATCTTCTGGAAGTCGGGGCGCGTCGCTTCGAGGAACACGTCCGCCGCACCGGACTCCAAAATACCGATTGCACCGGCGATGAGGAACACCCCGCCCAGCACCGTACTGACAAGCTTCCGTCGATTCATCCCGCGGTCTCCCCTACTCGAAACACCATTTCGACATCCTGATAGGGCTCGGTCATCTCGGCAGGAAACGGCGGAAACTGTCGCGGTTTCAGGACGGCCCGTTGGCCGGCCATATCGAAGTAGCTGTTTCCCGACGTCTGCTGAATCCCCACGTCCTTGACCGTCCCGTTCCGATAAAAGCGGAATTTCACGACCGCGCTGTAGGTCTGCCCGGTGACATCGATGGGAGGCGGCTCCCAGTGACTCTTGATGATCGCCTCGACGCGCCCCCAATAAGGATTGGTTCCCGACGAACCGGAGGTTTTCAACTGCGTCTGGGGCGCTTTCACCTGTGGAACGGCCGCCGCCTGCTGGGGGGCCGGCTTGACCGGCGCCTCTTTGGGAATGTCCAGTTTGGCCGCGGGCTTGAACTCGTTGACCTTTTTGAGCTCTTCCTCCAGCTCGCGATCCAGATCCTCGCTGATCGAGGTGCGTGGAGGCGTCTTGACCGCCTGCTCCGGCGTGACGTCCGGGATCCGCGGCAACTCCGGTACCTTCACCTTCGCGAGCGCCTGCGGTTGCGGCTGCGCCACCGATTTCGCGGGAGTCAGTTCCCCGAATTTCGGCGCATCGGGAGGCAACTCCAGATCCTTGAGAATGTCTTTCGCAACACTGGGGCGCGGCGGCATGAATGCCGGAGTCGGGGCCGGCGCCGCGGTCTTGAGCGGTGGAGCCGGAGCGGGAGTTGGAGCCGGCTTCGACTCAACGGGGGCGGGCACCGGCTTCGGCTCGGTCCGCTTGGCCGGTTCAACCGGCTTGGCCACCTCGACGGTCTTCACGGGCGTCGGCAGGCTGACCAGCGAGACATCCACCGCCGCCAACGGCCGCTCGCCGTGCGGAGCCAACCGAAGTCCCGACACCACTAACAGCACCACGACATGCAGGACCAACGATATGGTGAGCGTCCGCCCTAACCGGTCCTGCGCCTCCTGATCGAGCCACTGGGCCGAATGAACCTGTGCGGGAGCCACCATACCCTCCGCCCCTCTTCTCGCATCCGGAATCACCCCTTTCGAGAGGGCGTGCGCGGAATCGAAGATCCTCCGACATGCTCAGGTCCGGCCGGATCCGTCACCATCCCGATCTTCTCGATCCCGGCCTTCTTCACTCCGTCCATCACCTGCACCACGATGCCGTAGGGCACCTCCCGATCGGCCCGCAGGTAGAGCGAGACATCGGCATGTTCGTGCTTCAAGATTTTCAGCTTCTGTTCCAGCTGCGCAATTCCGACGGGATCCTTGTCCAGATAGAGCCGCTGATCTTTTTCAATCGTCAACACCGTCCGCATTTCGGGCTTGATGGTATTCGTGGCGGATTTCGGCAGATTGATGTCCATCCCGCGATACAACATCGGCGCCGTCACCATAAAGATCACGAGCAGGACGAGCACGACGTCGACCAGCGGAATCACGTTGATCTCCGCCATGAATCGACGATGGCGCGACTCGAAGGTCATCGCTGCGCTCCGACGGGAACCGGTTTTGCCTTGGCCGGAGGAGACGACAGGGATGCCATCAGTTCGATGGTGACCGTATCCAGGCGGAATGCGGTGCGTCGGATGCGCGTGAGGAAATAGTTGTAGGCAATGACCGCGGGAATGGCCGTGAACAAGCCGGCCGCCGTCGCGATCAAGGCCTCCGCGACGCCGGGCGCAACGGCCGCGATGCTGGCCGTGCCCTGGGCGCCGATTTCGCGGAACGCGTCGATGATTCCCATCACGGTGCCGAGCAGTCCCACGAACGGCGTGATGTTCCCGGTGGTCGCCAGAAACGGCAGGTAGGATTCGAGCTTGGACAGCTGGCTGTGGGAGAGATGCGACGCCGTTCGCTCGATGATCTGGCGGTCCGTCGTTCCCGAGCCGGGGCCGTCCTGTCCCAGGCCGCGCATTCCGGTCACGCGATCCATCACACCCTCGAACAGCACGGCGGCGGGGCTCGACTCCATCCGCCGGACCTGGCGGCAGAGATCGTCCAAATCCTTCGACTTCGCCAGCAGCGCCATGAATTGCTGGTCTTCACGGTCCGCCGCGGCAAAGGCCCGCCACTTGGTGAAGATGATCGCCCAGGATACGACGGAAAAGACGAAGAGCAGCAGGAGAACGATTTGCGAGACGGTCCCGAGCGAACCCAGCAGTCCGGTCAAACCGATCTGAAACATTGGTCTACACCCTTTTCCGGCCGCATGAGCTGTTCACGCGCCTACGTACGGAGTCTAACAAATGCTGGGGAAAATGGCGGGGCCGACGGGATTTGAACCCGCGACCTCCAGATTGACAATCTGGCGTCCTAAACCAGGCTGAACGACGGCCCCTCGTGACTCTACTTATAGCGGAAGATTTGATCGACAAGACTATCTGTAGCGGTTTGTCCCGTCTTGAGTTCGTGTTTCGTGCTTTCCGTCCCCGATTCCGGCCACCTCAACCCGCTATCACCGTGGTAGGCGGAACAGGGATCGAACCTGTGACCTCTGCCTTGTAAGGGCAGCGCTCTTCCAACTGAGCTATCCGCCCGATTTTCTTAGCAAGCTGGCGGATGCTACCAAGTCCATCGGCCCTTGTCAACCGAATCTCGCACCCTTCTTGCAGATTCTTTTTGGAGCGTCCCGCCTTTTCAGGATGGTTTTCCCTTGCGTCGTCCCTGCCGCGGGAAAAAGGCCGTATGCACCTGCTTGAGCCGCTCGCGCTCGACATGCGTGTAGATTTGCGTCGTCGCGATGCTGGCGTGACCGAGCATGGTTTGCACCGACCGAAGATCCGCTCCGCCTTCCAGCAGATGGGTCGCGAACGAGTGCCTCAAGACGTGGGGAGAAAGTTCCGTCGTGATGCCCGCATGCCTGGCGCGCTGACGGAGGGCTTTCCAGAACGCCTGCCTGGTCGGCGGACCGCCGCGACGAGTGACGAAGACGAAGCGTGACACCCGCTTCCGCAGGAACTGAGGACGGACCTGTTCCACATACTGCTGAAGCAGCGCGCGCGCGCATTCTCCCATGGGAACGATGCGCTGCTTCGCCCCCTTGCCCGTCACCCGGAGATACCCCACCTCGACGTTCACCTGCGCGACCTCGAGAGACACCAGTTCCGACACGCGAAGCCCCGTCGCGTAGAGCAGTTCCACCATGACGCGGTTCCGCGCGCTCTCCGGCGTCGCCTGAGACGGCGCCTCCAGCAGCGCCGCGACCTCGCGCTGCGAGAGCGTTTTCGGCAACCGCACGCCCCGAAGCCCCGCCGTCACGTCGACCGCGGGATTCTCATCGATGATGCGTTCCTGCCGGAGAAATCGAAGCCATCCCCGAACGGCCGAGAGACAACGGGCCGAGGAGACAGGCGAGAGAGAGGCCGCGTTGAGCGCCTTCAGAAATCCCCGCACCGTATCCGCCGTCACCCGGCGGACCGGCGTGATCCTCTCCCTGTCGAGATAGGCCTGGAATTTTGCGAGATCGCGCCGGTAGGCTTCGACGGTATTGCGGGACAACCCGCCTTCCACGCGCAAATGAGTCAGATAGCGCTCCACCAGCGGATCGGTGTCCATCGCGGCGATGATAGCCAATCGTTTCCGCGAACACAACGCAGCCGGATAACCTTGACACCCCCCGGGGATTCCGATAGTAGTCACCATTGCGAAAATCGCGTCGCGTACGACCATCACTACCCATGGCCAGCCGGTTCATACCGCCCCGTCGTCCTCGTCGAATGCCGTTGAAACTCGCGTCCGCCTGCATCGCCGCCACCCTGTCGTGGCTCGCCGTCGGTGCCTGGCCGTTCGAGCCTGTGCAGATGGCCGCCTACGCCGAGCCGGCCAAGAACGTCCCGGCGAATCACCCGACCCTCAACCAGGCCAAGCGGCTGATCGACGCGGGCCAGTCGGAGGAAGCCATCACGATCCTCCGCCGATTTCTCGGCACCAATCCCAAGCCGGACCTGCTCGACGATGCCTATCTGCTTCTGGGCGCCGCGCTTTTCAGCGGGCAGCAATACGGCGAAGGCCTCAAATATCTGCAACAACTCCAGACGGAATTCCCGAATTCGGAAGTGATCGACCGGGGGAAATTGATGCTGGCCCGCACCCATGCCGCCATGGGCAATCCGGACCTCGCGCTCCCGATTCTGACCGGCCTTCGCACGCTCTCGCACGACGACATCACGAAACGCGAAGCCGTCCACCTGAGCGGGGAGCTCTACCTCCAAAAGAAGGAGCCGGTCCGCGCGATCCAGGCCTGGCTCGACGAGATCGCGCTCACCCAGGGAGACCAGGCCGACGAGATCCGCGCCCACATCCGCGAGTTGATCAACGACTCGTTCGACAAAAAAACGCTCGACCGGATCCGGGAAGCCTATCCGAAAAGTTTCCCGGGCGATCTCGCCGCGCTCCGCCTGATCGACCTCTACGTGGGACGGGGCGAGGACCATCAGGCCGTCCGGCAGATTCACCAATTTCTCACGAACTTTCCCACGCATCCCCAGGCGGCCAGGTCCTCCGAGCTGCTGGCTTCCCTGCAAACCAGACTCAAGTCCCATCAATTCCTGATCGCCGCGGTGCTCCCGCTCTCCGGAAAGCTCGCCTCGTTCGCCAACGACGTTCTGAGCGGGATTCAACTGGCCGTGGAATTGAACGGCGATCGCGCGGGAGGGCCGTCCGTGGGCCTGCTGGTCAAAGACGTCGAGGCTTCCCAGGCGTCGTTCCTGGACGACTTTTCGAGTCTGCTGGCCGACGAGCGGCCCGTCGCCGTCATCGGCCCGCTCCTTTCGAAGAACCTGCCGGTCATGGCCGAACTTGCCGAGCGCGCGCGCATCCCGCTCCTGACGCCGACGGCCACGCTTCCGAACGTCAGGCGGCTCGGCAGCTTTACGTTCAGCACGGCCCTGACCTATCAATCCCAGGCCAAACGGATCGCCGGTTACGCCCTCGCCGAGCTGGGGTACCGGCGTTTCTGCATTCTGCATCCGGACACGGCCTACGGGCGTGAGATGGCGCGGCTCTTCGCCCAGGACGTGCGCCAGCACGACGGCGAAATCATCGCCATCGAATCCTACAAAGAAGGCGAATCCGACGTGGGCGCGCAGCTGAAACGGATGAAGGCCGAAGACCTGAAGAAGTACGGACTCGCCGTGCCGGTCGATCCCACGAAAACCGGCGGCAAACTCACGAAGCTCGACAAGAAGATTCTCTACACGCCGGGCTTCGACGCCGTCTTTATTCCCGGCCGGGCCTCGGACGTCGGCATCATCGCGGCCCAGCTGAACTTTCACGACATGAAAGTGCCGCTGCTCGGCACGAACGGATGGAATGCGCCGGACCTCGCCCGAACGGGGGACCAATCCCTCGACGGCGCGTTGTTCGTCGACGGATTCTTTGCCGAAAGCCCGAATCCCGCCGTGCAGGATTTCGTCGGGCATTATAAGAAGCGCTTCCAGACCACGCCCACGCTTTTTGCCGTGCAGGGATACGATGCCGGGAAATTTGTGATCGAGGCGATCAGGAAAGGGGCGACCTCCGGTGAATCCGTGCGCGAGTATCTCACCGCGCAGCAGGATCTCCCCGCCCTGGGAGGACCGGCGGCGTTCGGACAGGACGGCACGCTGAACCGGCCGCTCTTTCTGATTCAACTCAAACGAGGGCGCTTCACGCAAGTCGACTAGCGCCGCACCAGCATGAACGATCTACCGCAACTGCTTTTCTCCCTGTCCTATAAAGCGCTCCCGCTCCTCTTCGCCATGGTGCTGCACGAATACGCCCATGGCTGGGTCGCCGACAAATGCGGCGACCCGACCGCCAAGCTGCAGGGCCGGCTCACGATGAACCCGCTGGCTCACATCGATCTGTTCGGCACCATCATCATGCCCCTGCTCTGCCTGATGCTTCCGGGCAGTTTTCTCATCGGCTGGGCCAGGCCCGTTCCCGTCGACCCCCGGAACATGGCGCGCCCGCGCCGCGACATGGCCCTGGTCGCCGCGGCCGGCCCGGGGATGAATCTTGCCCTGGCCGCCGCAAGCGCCCTTCTGCTCGCGGCGCTCCTGTCGATCAACCCGTCGTTGATGGCGGACACGCCTCCCGGCGCGGCGGAGGAGGCGGGAACGTCGGCGGCGACGGTCGTGCTGCTGCCCGTCGCCGTCATGGCGCTCTATTCCGTCCTGGTCAACGTATTCCTGGCGCTGTTCAATCTCATTCCGATTCCGCCCCTGGACGGCGGACGCATCCTCGTGAGCCTGCTGCCGCCGCAACCGGCCCTGGCGCTCGCGCGCCTCGAACCGTACGGCATGCTGATTCTCGTCGGGCTGCTCGTGTTCGACCGCGACCTCCGGGTGATCCATACGATTACCAGTACATTCGCATCAAGCCTTTCAGGTACAATCCTCTCGGCCGCGATCGGCCTCAGCGCAGGAGCTTCTCAATGACGACGCCCCGGAAGCGAGTCCTGAGCGGCATGCAGCCCAGCGGGCTCATGCACCTCGGCAATTATCTCGGCGCCCTGGAGAACTGGAAGGCGCTGCAAGATCACTACGAGTGCTACTTCTTCGTCGCGGATTGGCACGCGCTCTCGACGAACTACGCCGATACCAGCCGGATCCGGGAGTTCGTGCGCGAACTCCTCATCGACTGGCTGGCCGCCGGAATCGATCCCGCCCGCGCCACGGTGTTCGTCCAATCACGCATCCCGGAGCATGCCGTCCTGCACCTGCTGTTTTCGATGTTGATTCCCGTGTCCTGGCTGGAACGGAACCCGACGTACAAGGAAAAGCAGGAGGAGATCAAAGAGAAGGACCTCAGCACCTACGGGTTTCTCGGTTATCCGGTCCTGCAGGCGGCCGATATCCTCCTGTACAAACCGGATTTCGTTCCGGTCGGAAAAGACCAGCTCCCCCATCTGGAACTCACGCGCGAGGTGGCCAGACGGTTCAACGACCTGTACAAGCAGCCTGTGTTCCCCGAGCCGAAGGAACACCTGACGAAGTTTCCCAAGGTGCTCGGCACCGACGGCCGCAAGATGAGCAAGAGCTACGGCAATACGATCAACCTGTCCGACAGCGAGCCGGTGGTTCGCCAGAAACTGAAAACGATGGTGACCGACCCCGCCCGCGTGCGGCGCACCGATCCGGGCAATCCGGATCTCTGCCCCGTCTACGAATTCCACAAAATCTATTCGCCGGCCGCCGTGCAGGAACAGATCAACAAGGAGTGCCGCACCGCCGCCATCGGCTGTATCGACTGCAAGAAGCTGGTCGCGGACCGGCTGGTGGCGCAAATGGCGCCGATCTGGGAGGCGAGGGCCACGTTGGTCCAACACCCCTCACGGCTCGACGAGATCGTCGAGGAGGGCAGCCGCAAGGCCGCCGCCGTGGCGAAAGCCACGCTGCACGACGTCACCGAGGCGATGAAGATTTAGGGCCTGTCGGCGCTTCGCCTTGCGATCACATTGATCCACCGGCCCTTTCGTTCCTGTCCGGTCACGACCCTCGACTCGATCACCCGCCAGCCGGCGGCCGACAGCATGCGGCCCAGTTCATCCTTCGTCCATCGGGCGAAGTAGCGGCCGGGAATCCAGCCGCCCGGGACCAGCCGGCTTCTGATCCCGTGCGCGAAGGTGGCCGCCAGCACCCCGCCGGGGCGCACGAGATCGAGCAGGTCTGCCATCACGTCGCGCACCGCCGCCTTGGGCAGATGGATCAGGGAGGCCGCGGCCCACAGACCCTGGATGCTGCCCGGACGCAGCGGGAGACAGCGCAGGTCGGCGCGGATCAGAGGCAATGCACGCGCGCGACGGCGCGCGAAGGCCAGGAGCGCCGCCGTCCGGTCCAGCCCGATCACCCGATACCCGGCCCGTCGCAAATACCGGGCATCCTGTCCGCCGCCGCACCCCAGATCCAGCAGTCGTGCCTGTTTCGGGAGTAACAGCTCCCAGCGGCGGAGCAACGGAGGCCGCCGGTAGCGCCGTCGGCCCCAGCGAGAGAGAAACGCCTCAGCATCCCGCTCGTAAGCCGCGATCGTCGGCAGAACAACGCGAGATGTGCTATCGTACGAGCGGCGAGCGTGCGGCATGCGGATCAGAACCTACACCAGCATAAAACGGCTGACCATCACCGTGATGTGCGCGGGAATCGTCGCAGGATGGGCCTCGGCGGCCGATCCCCCCTGCGACGCCTACCCCGCCGCGAAGCAAGCCCGCTGCGCGGAGATCTGGAAGGCGTTGAATAAGGAAGACGGGCCTGCCATCGCCCAGTTCGGCCTCGACCAGCTGAAACGGCGCGAGGAAGGCCGGATCACCGCGGAGCAGCACCTCGCGCAAAACATGGCCTTCATCAAACAGTCGACCGACAAACGCCTGGCGCGCCTGAAGGAACGGATGGCGGCGGAGTAGCCGGTCACAAGTCCTCCGGTTTCGGCTGCTCCAACACCCGTCCCGCCGAGTTCAGCAGATCCCGTCCCACGATGATCGGGGCCTTGAAATGAATGGCCAGCGCGATGGAGTCGGAGGATCGGCTGTCGAACACCTGCACGTCCCCCCGGAACGCCACGGTCAGGGCGCCATAATAGGTGCCGCCTTTCAGCGTGATGACCGTCTGCGTCACCTTCCCGCCGAACGTCTCCAACACCGTGCGCATGAGGTCGTGCGTCAACGGTCGGGAGAGCTTTTCCCCTTTCAAGGCGCCCTGAATCGAAAGGGCCACCGTCATGTCGACGAAGATCGGAATGGCCTTGCCCTCTGCATGGAGCAGCACGACCGGCCCGCGATCGGAGAGGCGGACGTCCACCTCGGCAATCGTGACCGGCTCGGAAGGGGCGGATTGAGGTTCGGCGGCCTGCGCCATCCCGCACAAGACCAATCCCGCGAACAGCCCCGAGAAGATCGACCAACCCCGCTGTGTCATGGTCACCTCCCCCGCGCGTCAGGCACGGACGAATTGATTCGATTCCTTCTCCACTCCGATTTCCGTGTCCGGTCCGTGCCCGGTCACGACCGCCGTGGCGTCTTCCAGCGTATAGAGCCGTTCGCGGATGGACTGTTCGATGGCGTCGAAATCGCCGCCCCAGAGGTCCGTGCGCCCGATGCTGCCCCGGAACAGCGTATCACCGGTCAGAACGAGCCTCCCCTCCGGCACGTGAAAACTCATGGAGCCCGGCGTGTGACCGGGCGTATGCAGCGCCACAGCCCTCACCTGACCGATCAGAAGCTGTTCTTCGTCCCGCAGCCAGTAGTCCGGCGGCGGCACGGGCACATAGGGCACGCCGAACATCCGGCATTGAATTTCAAGCATGGCCCACAATTCCCGGTCGTCTTCGTGCAGGCAGAGCGTCGCACCGGTCGCTTTCTTCATTTCACCGGAGGCCAGAAAGTGGTCGAAGTGGGCATGCGTGTGAAGAATCATGGCGACCGTCAAGCCGAGCTGCTGCACTTCGCGGAGAATGCGCTCGTGGGCGCCGCCCGGATCCACCACCACGGCCTGCTTCGTGACCGGATCACCGATGATGGAACAATTGCAGCCCAGGGGCGGCACGGAAAACGTCCTGCGGATCATGGTCGTCATGGTCCTCGCCTGCGTGAAGTGGCCTGTCCTCTTGACCAAAGAATAGCCCGCGGCATCCCGGAGGGTCAAACCGCGGGCGGGCGAGAATCGGCATGGACAACGGCCCGCGAAGCATGGATAATCGCCGAAACGATGAAGACCCGTGCGACACATCCGCGAACGAGCGGCCGGACGGTCCGGCTCGCCCTGATCGGCGCTGCGACCCTCCTCGCGCTGACCGGCTGCAAACCCGACGACTCGCCGCTCAAGGCGGAGAACGAGACGCTTCGCAAACAACTGGCCAGGCAGGAATCGCTGGTGACGTCCCTGCAGGACGGGAACAAGGTCATGCAGCAGCAGATCGACCTGCTGAATCAGGAGATCCGCGACGCCAAGAAAGCGACCGAAAGCGCGAAAGCCGAGGCCAAAGCCGCGGCCGAGCAGCTCGACAATCAAGTGATCCAGGCGAGAAAGCTGACCGCGGACATCAAGAAAACCGCCCTCGAGCAGGCCGCGCAGAGCATCCACGTCGAGAGCAAAGGCGCGCAGGTCGAAGACCTCCCCCGTCCCCTGAGCGCCGTGGCCAAAACCGTCGAAGAAGCCCTGGCCCGGAACGGGTATCAAGTCAGGGTCAGCATCAAGGCCGACCAGAAAGCCGTGTTCGTCACGGAGCGGAAAGTCTCCAATCCCGTCTCGCTGGAGGTCGCCGGCTTCAGAAACCAATATACGGTCGCGCTGCAAGCCCAACCCGCCAACGTCACCCGCCTGAGCGTAAAAGCGGAGTTCGAGAAACTGGCGCAGGGCGGGCGTATTCTCAACGTCAGCCCCGAAGAAACCGCGGAAATCGAACGGCGTCTGATCGGCGAGATCAGCAAAGCCCTCGCCGCGCCCAGCAAGACCTGATGCCCGGCGCCGTCTTATTGTCGCTCGCCGCTTCGGTCCTTGCGCTCGGGCTGACGGCCGCACCTGACGCCCGCGCGGGCGGAAAACCTTCGACGGAACTGGCCCGCCACCTGACGGCCATCGCGGCGCTGGCCCAACCCTCACCGACCGTCAGCATTCCCGAAGGCAAATTCATTCTCGGCAGCAAGCGGGTCGACGACGATCCGTACGGCCTCTGGACGCAATTCGACGACACGGAACTCCCGCAGCAGCGGGTCTGGCTCGACAGCTATGACATGGATCGTGACGAGGTCAGCCTCGGCGAGTTTCTGGCCTTCCTCCACCAGCGGAAGCAGCATCCGCCGGAGGAACTGCAGAAACTCATCTGGCACGTGATCACCGTCCACTCCGTCTCGGATCAGACGCTGGCGCGCTGGCCGGCCCTCTACGTGACCTGGAAGGAAGCCGGCGATTTCTGCGCATCGCGCGGCAAGCGGCTCCCGACGGAAGCCGAATGGGAGAAGGCGGCCCGCGGTCCGGACGGCAAACTGTTCCCCTGGGGCGCGAGCGCGCCGGACAGCCGCCTGGCCATGTTCGGCCAACATCATGTGCACGAAATTCCGATCCTCGCGGCGGTGGACTCGCACGATGAAGGCAGGAGCCCCTACGGCCTCCACCACATGGCCGGCAACGTCGCCGAGTGGGTGCAGGACTGGTTCGGGTTCGATTACTACGCCTACCTCCCGGAACGCAACCCGCCGGGACCGTCGAACGGCCGTTACAAGAGCGTTCGCGGCGGATCCTGGAAAAGCAAGACGATCATGCTCCGCACGGCGACCCGCGGAGGCGCCTCTCCCGATCAGCGCTCGGCGACGGTCGGCTTTCGCTGCGCACAGTCGTCCCCTCAAAAAACCGAGCATCCCCCCCGCGCAAAGTAGGGGATCGCTTGGCCGGTCCCATCCCTCATGGTAGCCTTGGGGCAACCGCACCCGTTGCGCCATGAGGACAGGCCACGCACCCATGCCCCGCATGTTCCTGATCGGATTCATCGTCGCCGTGGCGACGCTGGTCGGTTGCGCCGCGGCAGTGAAAGACCGTCCGCAACCCCTTCCCGCCGCAAAACCGGGATGCTGCAAGTCCGTTGACGCCTCTTCCCGCCGGAGTGCGATCGTCCGGACCGCCGCGAAGCTCGTGGGAGCCACGACGATTCAGGCCAACGGCAAACGGATCGCTTACGACTGCGCCGGTGTAACGCGCGCCATTTTTCTGGAGCATGGCATCGACCTGTACGACGGCGGTACGAACGATCCCGGGGCGAACGGCGTCAGGCTGATCCACAGCCACATCAACCGCTATGGCAAGATTCACCAGGGGCCTGCCGCCCGGCCCGGCGATCTGGTTTTCTTCGACAACACCTGGGATTACAACGGCGACGGCATCGTCAACGACCCCCTGACGCACGTCGGAATCGTGGAGCGCCAGGAACAGGACGGGACGGTCATTTTCATCAGCAGGGTGGCAGGCGCCATCGAGCGGTATCGTATGAACCTCGGGCTCCCGCACGTTCATCGCACGGTCGAAGGGAAGGTTCTCAACGACTATATCCGCCGGAAAGACGTCGGGGATCCGGCCGATACCGGGTACCTGACCGGCAGTCTGTTCGCAGGGTTCGGGAGCAGAGCCGGGCTTTAACCTTCCACCGACCGGACCTCCGGCCGGCATTTTTTCGCGGCCGCGCTATACTTCCTCCATACGTCTTGATCTTTCCATTCATTCGGGCCGATGCAGGTCAAACCCAGGAGGGACCATGGCAAAGACAGCGACGTATTGCAGCGACTGTTACAACAAGGTCGGAAGGACCGAGGATGCGCAGATCCAGGCGGCGGAAAAATCCGGACAGGTGCCCATGACCGGCCAGGGGACCTGCTGCAAATGCGGCAAGGCCACCGTCGTCGTATTCTACGAGAGCTAGGCGTCTCGCGCGGGCCTCAAGGACGGAGCGCCTCTAGGCATGCCCGCTCCGTCCGGCATCATCGTACTCGTCGATGAGCTGCTCGAGCTCATCGAGTTCGTCGGGCTCGACGTTCTGGAATTGAACGCCGAACGTCCGGTCACCGACCCACCGCACTCGGGCCTCCGGGATCGATACCGGCGCCGGAAGTCCGGGGATGACCAACCGCACGACGATTACCTTCCCGGGAAAGACATTCAAATCACTTTCAAATTTCGCCCCTCCGAGAGAAAGATCGAGCGTCCGGCCTTCGACCTCGTGCGAGTTCCCCAGCAGAACCCCCTGAATCTTGGCCGGCACACGACGATGCGCGCGTCGTTCCATCGCTGGCTCCTCCTGTTCGTTCCGGCAGGCTCCCGTCTGCCGCAGAATACCCGGCTTCGCGCCGGAAATCATCTGAACAATGGCCGCCCGCCACGGCCGGGCCCCGCCTGACGATGACTCCCGGCCTGCTACACTTGACCCATGGCCCGGTTATCCGACACGACGGCTCTCGTCCCCATCGACCCGCGCCGGCGCACGCTGCTCACGGTTCGGGAAAGCCTGGTCGGGCTTCACGGGGCTCTGATCGTCGCCGAGCAGCTGACCTATGAAGGCATCAACGGACCGGTCGAATCGGTGGACGCCCTGCTTGCGCTGCTTCAGAAGGATCCCTGGTTCACATGGCTCCACCCTTTCGCCGATCTCCTCGTCCGCATCGATCACTTGTTGGAAGACGACAGCTGTGACATCACCGACGAAAACGTCGGACACATCCTTCAGGAAGTCAACGAATTGCTCCATCCCTCGGTCGAAGGCGACGGGTTTGAGCGGGCCTATTACGAGGCCCTGGATCGCGCTCCCGACGTGGTCCTTGCACATTTCCGTGTCAGGAAGCTGTTGCCCAAGGCGGCCTGACTCGGCCGGTCCTTCTGTTATGATGAGGCAGTCTCCGGGAGGGATGCTGCCGTGCAAACGACCGGCATGACACGGGCCATAGCGCTGCTTCTGACACTGGCCGCAGACCCGACGTCGGCGGAAGTCAGGATCATCCAATCATCGGACGGCCTGCAGGGCACGGTTGCGGATCCGGGGAACGGGGTGGGGATCCGGTCCGATCCGCACGGTCGAAGGGATGTGCTGGTAGCGCCCTTGGATCCTGCGATCCCCTTATCTCCCGGTCCCCACGGCGACCTCCACCTGCAGACCGTAACCCCGTTCCAAACTCCCCCTCCGCCGAATCAACTGACGCCTGCTCCCGTTCTGCCCTTTCAGCCGAATCGCCCGCCCGCCCCGATTCCGTCAACACCTCCCTCGGCGGCTCCGCACCCCGGAGGGAGCGGCGGGCGAGTAGGCCGGTAACCTCATCGGCTCTCCGTTTTTTGAGACGCGGATCCACGCATTTTTTCTTCGACCTGCTACAATGAAAACATGGCGCGGTCATTCGATTCTTCGCCGACGGAAACAACGGAAGCGCTCAGGCATGTCCTGCTGGATCTCCGCCGCGGGCTGCTGGGTCTTCACAAGGCTCTCATCATCGCCGAGCAACTGACCTACGAACGGATACACGGCCGCGTAGGCTCCACCGGACAACTGCTGCAACTGGTGCTCAACGACCCCTGGTTCACCTGGCTTCACCCGCTCTCCCAGATGGTCATACGGGTCGACGAGCTTCTCGATGAAGACCTGGAACCCACCCCGGTCGAAGTCGAACATTTCCTGTCGGAAGTGCGCGCCCTCATCCGTCCGTCGGAGGAAGGCGACGGCTTCGAGCGCAGCTACTACGAAGCGTTGCAACGAGCCCCAGACGTCATCTTCGCGCACGTAGAAGTGAAGAAGCTCCTCACGAAAACCGCCGCCTGAGTCCCCTTCACACGGATCGTCCGGCAACATTCCGGTCCCTGCCGCCGGAAACAAGAAGGCGGTCGGCTCGTGATGAGCCGACCGCCCGTGACGCGCCGTCGGAAGTGACGAGAACTAGTCGTCTCCGTGCTTGCCGCGCGCCTTGTCGCGGCCATGCTTGCCGTGCTCTCCGGCCGCCTCGTCCGCACGATCGAGCCCCCGTTTCTTGCCGTGTCCTTTGCCTTTTCCCTTCCCCTTGCCTTTCCCCTTTCCTTCTTCCTTCATCTCGCCCTGTTCCGGCGCCTTCTGGGCCTCCGGCGCGGGAGCCGGTGCCGGAGCGGGGGCGGGAGCGGGCGTGGTCGCCTGCTGCTGTTCCTGCCCCGGAACAGGCGCCGGAGCCTGGGCCCATGCGCTGGTGAACGCCACAAACACGGCGGCTGCCGTCATCATCGAAACGGTCCTGATCATGCTGTCCTCCCTGCACGTACGCTTGTCCACGAGGGGCCTATTCCCCACCGGTTGACGGCAGACCTTACAGCAAGCTTGATGCCATTGCATGAAGTCGATAAATACCTGCGCGACCCGCCGATTTCTGTCCACCTGTCCCGCCGGACGGCCAAAATCCTGTCCCTCTCCGAAGCAAGATGGCTACAGTGCCCGCCAAGTTGCCTCATCCCGGCCCGCGCCCGCAGCGCAAGGACAGGGCAACGAACCCGATGAGCCATCGGACCGGACGACTCGGATCGCACCCCGCATCCCCCGACTTGTCAGTCTGCCTGTCCCTCTCCCGCATCGTCGTAGTACTTTTCTCTGAAAATGGGACAGAGGCCCTTCGCCTGGATCAAGCCGGTCACGTCCTTGATCATCCCGCTGTTCCCGCACAGGTACACCGCAAGCCGGCTCACATCGCCGACGCGCTCCTGCACCAGCTGCGTCACCCGCCCGGTCATCCCGGCCCATCCCGGTTCAGGTCTGGACAACGTCGTCAGGAACGAGTTTTCCGGATGCCGTTTCACCCAAGCAGCCAGCTCGTCCTGATAGTACAGATCCCGCTGGCTGCGGAGCCCCCAGAACAGCACGACCCGCGCCGGATGCGAACGCTCGGCGTTCGCCATCAGCATCGAACGGATCGGCGCGATGCCGGTGCCTGTGGCGACGAACAGCAGGTCGCGTGCGGGATCCTCGCGCAGATAGAAATGGCCCGCCGGCCCGGCGAAGGCCGCGGTATCGCCTTCGCGCAGCCCGAACAAATAGGTCGAGCCTGGTCCGCCGGGCACCAAATTGAGCAGCAGCGAAATTACATGAGGAGAACCGGGTGAGGAAGCGATGGAATAGGGCCTGGTCACCGTTCTGCCCGTCCGTGCGTCGGGCACCTCAAAAGACACGAACTGGCCGGCCTTGAACTCGATCCTCGCGGGATCGATCAATTCCAGATCGATCTGCCGCACGTCATGGGTGAGCTGCTCGATCTTCTCGACCTTCGCGGTAAAGCGCTGGACAGGGCTCATGGCGGACGAACTCCCGGACGGCTCCGTCCATCATACCAGGCCGAACGGACGTGTGTGCGCATGCAGGCCGTGAACATCCGCCGGCGGCGGGAAGACACGCGGACGAGGCGCTACCACCGTCGTCCGGAAGCGAGAAACGCGGTCGCGTCCTCACACGGAAGAGGTTTGGAAAAGAAAAATCCCTGGCCATATTCGCATCCGAGCGAACGCAGCATCGCCAGATGCGCCGAGGTCTCCACGCCCTCGGCGATGACCTGCCGTCCGAGCTGGTGCGCCAACGCGATGATGGTCTTCACGATGGCGAGCGCGTCGTCGTCGGCGCCCAGGCGACGGACGAACGACTTGTCGATCTTCAAATATCTGATCGGCAGCTGCTGCAAATGACTCAACGACGAGTACCCCGTACCGAAGTCATCCAGGCAGGTGTCGATCCGCCGGGCGGTGATCTGTTTCAGAACGCCGGTGACTGATTCCGGGTTCTTCATCATCTCCGATTCCGTGATCTCGATCTTGAGACTGGCCGCGTCGACGCCGGAATCCGCCAGGACCTCCTCGACCAGGCCCGCGAGATCGCCGTGCGTGAGCTGACGGACCGACAGGTTGACGCTCACGGTAAGCGGACGGATGCGGGGAAACTCCGCTTGCCAGGCCGTGAGCTGCCGGCAGGACTCACGCAGGCACCACTCCCCGATCCCTTCCATCAACCCGAGTTCCGCGGCCATGTCCAGAAAACCGTCCGGCCTGGTCAGCCCGTAGTCCGGATGTTGCCAGCGAAGCAACGATTCGAAACCGGCGATGCCGCCTCCCCGCAAATCCACGATCGGCTGGTAGACCAGCCGAAATTCCTTGCGCTCGAGCGCCTGCCTGAGATCGCCTTCCATCTTCAACCGGGCCATCACCTGCTGATGCATCGCTTTATCGAAGATGACAAACCCGGCCCGGCCGATCGCTTTGGCCTGAAGCATCGCCGTCGTCGCGTCGCGCAGCAGATGCTCCCCGTTTTCGTATCCGGCATGACTGCACGTGATCCCGATGCAGGCCCTGAGAAACACCTCCCGGCCCTCCAGCGCGAAGGGCATCGCAAACTCCTGCTGAAGACGATCGGCCACGCGCGTCGCATTCCCGACGGCTTTGAGATTGTCCAGCAGGAAGGTGAACTCGTCTCCTTCCATCCGGGCGACCGTATCGACCGACCGGACTTTGCGCAGAATCCGCTGGCTGACCTCGATCATGAGGCGATCGGCGGACGACGGCCCCAGGCTGCCGTGCACCATCTTGAATCCGTCCAGATTGAGATGCAGGACGGCGAACAGATGCGCCGGTTGACGCCGGCTTTGCAGGAAAACGCGATCCAACCGGTCGAGAAACAAGGCCCGATTCGGAAGGCCCGTCAGCGAGTCGTGGAAGGTTTCCAGGAACAACCGCTGCTCGGCCTGGCGCTTTTCCTCGATCAGCCGTTTCCGCTCCAGCGCCTGGGCCACCGCATGCCCCAGCCGCGCAAGCCGGTCTTTCAGGAGATAATCCGTGGCGCCGGATTTCATGCACTCCACCGCCATATCCTCGCCCATGCACCCCGACACGATGATGAACGGAAGGTCCAGCCCCCGCTCTTTCATCAGCCGCAAGGCATCCTGTGCCGTGAACTGCGGCATGGAGTAATCGGACAGGATGAAATCGGGAGGCCGATCGAGTTCCCGGAGGTAGGCGTCTTTGGAGTCGACCCGGCGGAACGTCGGATCGAACCCCGCCTCGCGGAGCGCTTCGATCATCAGCTCCGCATCGGCTGGCGAGTCTTCAAGCAGGAGAAGATTCAGATTCGTCGACATCGCGGTCATCCTTCTTCCGAAGACGGCACGCGCGATTATGTGGTGAGTATAGTGCGGGGCCGGAGAGCGGCCAACGAAATGATGACATTTCCTCTTCCTTAAGCAAAACTCCCTGTGCGTAATCGTCCTACAATCGCCGCGCGTCGGATCCGGCCGGATCGGCCAGGGGCACGACTTCCCGTCGAACGAGCCGCTCGAGCGTGCGGGCATTCGTCACCGCGTGACCGAGCGCGTCGTTGTTGAAATAGGCATACACGTCGAGCCCGCCGCAAAGATACCGCCTGATCCGTTCGGCTTCCTCGGCCAACTCCCCGTCCGTATATTTCGACGCGAACAACTCGGTGCGGCCGTGAAAACGGAGGTACACGAAATCGGCGGTCACTTCATCCCGGCGAGGATAGCGCGGCGAATCCGCGATGCAGAGCGCCGCGCCGTGCCGGCGAAGGAGCCCATAGACCTCCTCCGTAAACCAGGAGACGTGGCGGAATTCGAACGCCAGCCGAATCGGACGAGACTTGGCGGCGGGACGTTGCGCACGAGCGAGAAACGCGGCGAGCGTTCGGCGGGTACAGCGAAACGACGGAGGGAATTGCAGCAGCACCGGTCCGAAGTGTGAGCCCAGCGCCCGGGCATTCCCGACGAACGCGGCCCAGTCGTCCTCCACATCGACGAGGCGCTTGACGTGCGTGATGAACCGGCTGGCCTTGAGCGCAAAGACAAACGGCTCGGGAACCTGTTCCGCCCACTTCCGGTAGGTGTCCGGCCTCGGCAGGTGATAGAAGGAGTAGTTGACCTCGGTGCTCCCGAACCGGCGCGAATAGAATTCGAGGAAGCGGCGTCCCGGCAGGTCTTCCGGATAGAACGAACCCTTCCAACTCGGATAGGTCCACCCTGATGTCCCGATCCAGAAGCGCGACATGCTCTCACAATCGCGGGTGGAGACTGGCAGAGCGATTCACACGATTTGCGTGCAGGGCCAGCTGAACAGGCGGATGGACGGTTTCTGCCAACCGGGATGATTGTCCGTCTCTTCGCACCAGGCTGTGACCGCCTTCGTGACCCGCGCCGCGCGGTCGTCATCGAGCGAAACGAGAATCACCGCGTTGGTGCCGGGATAATAGGCCAATCCTTCGGCGGGCCCGGTCTCGCCGTAGCCGACCGTATCGTTCATTTCCGTGAAGGCGTTCACGCCGCACTGATGAAGCAGCTCGTGCACCCGTTCTTTCAGCGACGAGCGGAACGCCAGCATCAGCATCTGCACGGGCACCTCCTACAGACGTCCTTCATCCAACTCGATCACGTCCGCCCAGGTGGAGACGGGAGGAAGGGACCCGACCGGCACCGCACGCTTTGCGGCAATGTCTTGCAGGCGGCCCTGAAACCGTTGACGGGCTGCATCATCTTTAGGGCCGGAGACAAGCAGATTCCGGCTCCACTGCGCGATTTCCTCCGGTGTGACGGGCTTGCCGTGCGCCATCACCCAGCCGAGCAACTCCTCGTCGGTCCCGCCGGCCAGCACCCGCTGCTCGAAGGCCTTCGGATCGATGCCCAGAAAATCGACCAGATACTTGTCGAAGCCGACCGTGATGTAGTTGTAGTCCTGAATCCGGCCCGCATTCCGCAGGCGGATCTTGTCGATGAACCGGCCGAGATGGGCGATACCGCCGAGCAGGGCTTTGGGACTGCGGGGATAGGTTTGCTGCGTCACCGGCATCTCCTCCAATGCTGTTATGGCAAAATCCCTCGCTACTCCCCTCCCCCGATCATGCTCCAAGCAGCACAAGCGATCTTGGCTGCAGCATGGCAAGCGCTTCCTCCAACCGTGGCACAAGGGGAAGGAGAGCCTGAAGCTCATTGGAGTGCGCCGCCAGTATCACAATGGCTATGGGAAGAGCCGCGACATTCTGTTGGCAAGGAAGGTTCCGATCAACCGTGATGAATGCATCGAACTCTTCGGCAGTCAGCGCCAACAGCGCGCCGTTCTTCACCCCGCTCCAACCCATTCCAACGGCGGTTTTTACGATGTGTGCGGGCAGTGCCTGTCGAAGTCGACGAGGCACGGATTCGTCATGCAGCAGGTGCATCAGCGAAGAGACGCTCCTTCGCCACTTCGAGCACTGCGACAGCCGCCTCACGAGAAACCGAGGGAAAGTTCTCAAGGAAATCCTCAAGAGAGGAGCTTCCTTCCAGATAATCAAACAGCGTCTGAACCGGTACGCGTGTTCCCTTGAAACACAGGGCGCCGCTCATGATGTCCGGATCGCGGCTGAGATATTGAGCTTCCATAGGCACCTCCGGGAGGATCCCCCAACGCAAGTCTACTGGCACGCGCTCGATAAGTCTAGAAGGGAAGCTGCCCCTCACCTTGTCTACCACTGAGCCGGCCAAGCCTCGGCGAGGTCCACGTTTCTCCGGCAAGGTCGCACGGCAGCAGGCCGGCATGCAGAATGTAGTTGGCAACAAGTGTGATCGGGAGCGACCAACGGTTCCTGGAACCGTATCCTCTTGAGCTGCGCACGGCTTGTTGTGCATCTGTCGGAGCACGAGGTCATTCTTTGCGTCGCTGCCACTCGACTGGATCTCGGCTTGCGTGAAGCACGGCAAGCACGACGATGACGTCACCTTCGACGGCAAAGTAGACGGCGTACGGAAAACGCCTGACCAGCGCTCGGCGGATACTAGACCTGTGTTCCTGGTACTTCAGCGGTCCCTTGACGATCCGGTCATAGGTGACGCGCAGCTCGTCGAGGAAATCCAGCCCCAATCCTGACTGTTCGTTTTCGTACCAGTGGGAGGTCGCCTCGATATCAAGATCGGCGTGAGGCTCCGAAACCAGGCGGTACTCGGTCACCGGCTCTTCTTGCCGAGGCGTGTAAGAACATCGTGTGCCGACCGAGCTCTTGTGGAGTCACGGCGGTAGTCGGCGAGCCGTTGTTCGGCCAACCTGATGTGGCTCTCGGGCGCTGGAAGCTCGCCTGGACTCTCAGCAACGCGGTCCCAAAGCGCCTGCAAATAGCGAATCTGCTCTGCCTTCGAGAGCTTGCTAAACCCCGGAGGCTCAGGAATTGATGTACGTCCCATGGCTTACCTAATTCGAATAATACCTGAACCCTCAACCTTGTGCCAGCCCTGCCACCTTTGAGCTAACCCTCCAAATGAGCCGCGCGCCCGACCTGAAGCCTACTGAGAGATCACACGGATTCTAATCGGTTCGAAAGCGCGGAGACCCATAGGTTGGGGGGGGGGGCAGAATACTGGACCGGAATCTCTACAACTCGTTGGCTGTCACCGATTTTCGCCGAGATCTGGTCGGGCAGCACAACTTCCGGATCCCATCCTGTGTCGTCGGCAAGATAAGACGCGAATGACTGGAAAGCCTCGATTGGATCAGGCAACGTCAATTGAATCGGCTCACGGGACGGTGCGCCGGGTTTGCGATAAGTGACACGCAGTGCGAGCCTGATGGACGTGAGTGGCCTTTCGGAGTGATTCGTCAAGAAACAGAGGAACCCGCCGCCTGACCGAACTGCGCCTGTCTTGGAATCGAGAACCTCTGTGTCTGTTGGCCAAAGGCTTAACCTGCCATCCGGAACAGAACGAGCGACCGACATTTGTAACCGACTGCCCCGACTCGGTGATAACTCGAACCCGTAGACCGTCTTGTCACCCTGCCCTGTCCGCAACGGAAAGGCGGCAGTCTGGCAAGGCAGCGTGACGCGGGGCAGAGGCGCCATAACGTAGTCCCAGATCGATTCCACGGCGCTCGGGAGTCCTAGAGCACAAGCGGTCAAGACAGCCAGGAGGAAGTTCTTCTTGCTGTTCGGCTGTCGCTCTAACCAGGCCCAAAACTCGTTCGTAAACGGTAAGAGCTTTCGACGCCCACCTGACGTCGCGCTTGCCACCATATCTGCTTGTCGCTTCTTAACCATCGCTTTGGACCAGGCGGCCAGATGGTCTTGATTCGCAACGCTCACCGACTTCGTACTGATTCGTCCGGCTAACGCGAAGCTCAGCCGTCGCCATTATGCGATCGGTCTGAAGCGTCGAGTTAGGCGGAGATGGTCTGCACAATCAGCGGTAGCTTGCTGAGTGTGAGTTGTTTCAGCTCGACCTTTTGGCTGGCATTGTCGATGTCGATCCCGACAAGATGTCCGGCGGCATCGTAATCGAGAACGACACCTTCAGCGATCTCTCGGCTTTCGACGCTCGGCCGCTCGGAAAGATCGATGTACAGCGAATCGGTATCGGGATAATAATTGAGCTTCATGGCTTGAACCCTCTGTCTGGAAAAGCGTTGTGTATTGTGACCTTATCTTCGAGGGTGATCACCCGCACGATCCGTCCCTCAAGCTCCTCAATCTGGCCCCAGAACCGGTACCGATTTCCCTCTTGAGGCTCGCTTCTGAGTGGGTTCTCAAGAACCCGGATGCACCACTCCTTCTTCAGGTACGGACGTTTCCGCAACACTTCCTTTTCAAAATATTCGGTGAACTTGTACTGCACCATCAATCGCACAATACCGCATTCCCACAGGACTGGCCAGTCTTCGGCCTAACGCCCGGCGATGAGCCGCGACATCTTCTGGCGTCGGTCTCCATTGCCTTGTTAGGCATAGTCTCTCTCGGACACACTCGCATCATGACGAGCCGCCAGTGCGAAGGAGATCCACCACAGCATCGACGACCTCTTCAACAATGGCGATTTCAGTGTGGCAACTTCCGAAATGATGAGATCCCGATTGGCGGTGAAGAGTTTGCTGGGACGGGCATAACTCAGGACTCGCAGCGACCCAGCGGAGAAGCTGGTGTCTTCCAACCTGATTGCCCGGGTGTCGCCGTAAGGCTTGCTTGTCACCTGGCATAGAATCCAGTCGCCCCGGCCAGCGTCAGCGAGCACCACAGCCGGGCGCAGTTTGGTCTGCGACAAGTCAGAAAAGGGAAAGCGAACGAGGACTACCGCACCTGCTGTAAGTGTGACCATGCTTCGTCCTCTTCCGGCCGGTTCCAGTCCTCGGCTAGCGCCGCTTCACTGAGCAGCGCACTTTCTGGAACCCCGGCCACCGGACGTTCCTCCAAGATCATGACCAGTGCTCGCCGGGCTGTAGGAAGATGGACGGGCTCTAGCAGTCGCACATTACCGTGCTCATCGATCACGGCTTCGACCGTTCGGATCATCGTTTATCCCTCCCCTCTGAAAGTATACATAAAGCTGGCTACGCATGGCTAACGTTTAAGGGCCGACGCACGTGGCACTTTTTCGCGTGTTCCCTTCGACCGCAATGCCAGGCCTCATCATCAGTCGAGAAGCCTGAAGTGCAGCGGCTTCGACAGCGTCTTGCGAACAGGACAATTCTCCAGGGCCGAGAGGAGTTGGCCCTTGTGGGATTCCGACAGCAGGCCCCGAAACTCTACGCTGTACTCGAACAACGGCCCATCTGGGTTGTTTCGATTGAGGGAAACAGCGACGGATACGCCCGAAAGCGGAATGCTCTGTTTCTCGGCGTACATGCGTAGACTCATGTTCATGCAACTGGCCAGGGCGGCCTCAAGAAGCTCGTGCGGGCGGAAGCCAAGATTTCCTCCTCCTTTGTCAGGTGTGGTGTCGGACACCGAGACCTGTACGCCGTTTGTGAACTGTGCCTGGAATTTGGCGGGTTGGCTGTCTGTGCGAATCATGTTG
>DIHJ01000085.1:22205-23804 GCA_002420105.1 Nitrospira sp. UBA5699 | reverse complement strand
AGTCTCCGAGAAGGGCCTAACGTTTGAGCTGAGCGGACCCAGAGCAAGCAGCCATACAGCACCCACAACGTGACCACGGGTACGACTATCCATATAGCGATCCGCGCTACTGCAAGCGCAGGTTCCGGCTCAGCCTCGATAAGCCGTTTCGCCTCGTCAGCATCTCCAGGCTCGGCGTCTGCCGACTTGCTCTTCTTGAGTGTCAGCTCTCCAAGTCTACGTATCTCGGACCTTCGGAGCCTCCCGAACGTTTCGCCTGTCTTGTTGTCGCGAAGCGCGACCAGTCCCCAGGGCCTCTCGTCATCGAGCGCGCGACCGCGATCGACCTCAACCAGCGCGGCGACGCAGACAATCCAGATGCCGGAGAGCACGATCAGAAGTCGGGTCCAACCGCTGAGTTGCATGATGTCTGAGGCCTAACGTTTGAGTTCACCCGCGGACGGAAGCGGGCGAAGCCCGCTGTAGGCCGTCGGGTGCAACGATGGGTTAGCCCGCACAGGCCTACTTGCACGTGAAGGTGACGGTTGCCACACCGTTCGCCGGGAAGGCGAACTCAGTCTTGACATCCACAACTGTGATCTGACGTTTGAGTTCGTCGCACTTCTTGTTGGCATTTGTCAATGCCATTTCACGCGCACCAGTGACGCCGCCCCGTGCCGGGGAAGCATTGGCAGAGACTTGATATGTGTCTTCACCCATTTTTAGTGCTTCCGACTGCCACGCGCAGGCAACGAGCGCAACGGCGATTCCCAGCGATGCGAATAGATGCTTCATAGATGACCCTCCGAATACTTGTGATTCTGGACGCGAGCGACGTGCAGTCATGTCGACGTTTCGTGCGGGCTAACGGTTGAGCTGAGCGCCGCAGCTGCGGCGGTTTTGACTTGGCACTTTATCTTCCACGCGTGCGCTCCAGCGAGGTGTTAGGCATCAGTCCGAAGTCACTGCCGCGGATCTGACCTTTCCGTCGGTCCCAGTGTCCACAAGCAGCCATTCGTAGTCTATCGAAATGAATCCTCGCTCCGGACCAAGGACGTAAACCAGTGTGTGGTCGCGGAACTTGTCGGTGTCCGTGGGTGGCCCAAGAAGCTCGATCACTTGCGCCCTCGTCATGCCGATTAGGCGACCGCTCGAAACAAGACGATCAGCGATTCTGTAACGCGTGCGTAATGTCGTGCCGTCGAGCGATACGTTCCACAGCTCTGGCACGAACGGAACCGGAGCATAGAAGGCGACGCCGAAAACTATTGCGACGGCCGCTGCTGCAGCAGCGAGCCTGCGGGGAGCAAGCAACCGTGACCGTTTCGCCTGAACCGCTTTGTTGAGCATTGCGAGACTGATGCCTAACTATTGAGTATGCCGACCGGCATAGTACGCCGATACCGCATGCCAGTTCTCGCGCAATTCTCGTGATGCTGCATACACTTGTCAACTCTATCCCCAAGGCAGTGAAGGCATGCTATACAGATCGGCATAATTCCATTATAGCTGCGAAGGGCTCAACCCTTGAACCAGCGCATCGGCTGGACTGCGTACACCTTTTCCACCCCGATTCAACACATGCGTGTAGATCATGGTCGTTCGCACGTCAGTGTGCCC
>DIHJ01000085.1:19803-22147 GCA_002420105.1 Nitrospira sp. UBA5699 | reverse complement strand
AAGAGCTCTTGAACCGTACGGATGCCTGCCTGTGCGTCGCACGCAGACAGGTCGTAGCCGTCTGCCAGCAGATGAGTGGCAAACGAATGCCGCAGCGTATGACAGCTCGCCGGCTTAGCGATTCCCGCCCTGTGCCGCGCCTCCTTCATCGCCTTCTGCATAACGGATTCGTGAAGGTGGTGACGACGGCGTTCTCCCGTCCCTCGATCGATGTAATGGCTCGACGCCGGGAATACCCATTGCCAGCCCCACTCCTTGCCTGCGTTAGGATATTTGCGCTCCAGCGCATTGGGTAGAATCACCCGACCAAGCCCTTGTCGGAGATCTTCCTCGTGTTGCAACTTCACGGATTGAAGATGTTGCGCGAGCGGCTGTCTGGCCGCTGTCGGCAGTGTGGTGTAACGATCCTTGTCGCCTTTGCCGCCGCGAACGAGGACTTGCCCGCAAAGATGATATATGAGGCAAAGACGCGATGAGCCCTGGCACGCCTCAGAAAGAACAAGAGAACCGGAACAGGCACCGGCAAGGCCGAAGCCAGTCCCCTTTACTTCACTGAGCGCTTTGCAGACTTGCCGGCGTGGAGATACTGATCAATCCCCGCGGCCATCTTGCGGCCTTCGGCGATGGCCCAGACGATCAGCGAGGCGCCGCGTTTGGTGTCGCCGCCGGCAAAGACGCCGTCGAGGTTGGTCATGAAGTTGTCGTCCACCGCCACCGCGCCGCGCGCGTCGTAGGTGAGGCCGAGGCTGTCGAGCAGACCGTTCTTCACCGGGCCGGTGAATCCCATGGCGAGCAGCACGAGATCCACGTCCATCTCGAAGTCCGTGTTCGGGATCGGCGTGAACTTGCCGTTCTCGAACTTGACGCGATGCGCATGGAGCTTCGTCACATGGCCGTTGTGGCCGGTGAACTTGGTGGTGGACACGCTCCACTGCCGGTCGCAGCCTTCTTCATGCGCGTGCGACGTGCGCAATTGCATCGGCCAGAGCGGCCAGGGCGTCGAGCCGGCTCGTTGGGGCGGCGGCTCCGGCAGCAGTTCGAATTGATGGGCTTCCACACAGCCCTGGCGATGCGCCGTGCCGAGACAGTCCGACCCCGTGTCGCCGCCGCCGATGATGACGACGCGCTTGCCCTTGGCGGTGATCGGATCGTCCATCACGGGAATGCCCGCGGTGCGCTTGTTCTGCTGGGTCAGATATTCCATCGCAAGATGCACGCCCTTCAGTTCGCGGCCCGGAACGGGCAACTCGCGCGGCTGTTCCGCCCCCATCGTCAATCCCACCGCGTCGAACTGCTTGCGCAACTGTTCGCCGGTGATGTCTTTTCCGACCGCCACGCCGGTCTTGAACTCCACCCCTTCGGCCTTCATCTGTTCGAGACGGCGGTCGATCACCCACTTTTCCATCTTGAAATCGGGGATGCCGTAGCGGAGAAGGCCCCCGATGCGGTCCGACTTCTCGAAGACGGTCACGCTGTGGCCGGCGCGCGCCAGCTGCTGGGCCGCCGCAAGACCGGCCGGCCCGGAGCCGACGATGGCGACCGTCTTCCCCGTCGTGACGACCGGCAGGATCGGCGCGACGAGGCCTTCGTTGAAGCCGCGGTCGATGATGTTCCATTCGATGATGCGGATCGACACCGGGTCTTCGTTGATGCCGAGGACGCAGGCGCCTTCGCAGGGAGCCGGGCAGAGCCGGCCGGTGAATTCGGGAAAGTTGTTCGTGGTATGGAGCGCCTTGAGGGCGTCCTTCCAGCGGCCGCGATAGACGAGGTCGTTCCACTCCGGGATCAGGTTCACGACCGGGCAGCCGGTGGGGCCCTGGCAGAACGGCACGCCGCAATCCATGCAGCGGGCGCCCTGCATCTTGAGCTTGTCCTCGGAGATGGGCTCGTACATCTCCTTCCAGTCGAGCACGCGCAACTCGACCGGTTTCCGCTTCGGGCCTTCGCGGGCGTATTTCATGAAACCCTTGGGATCACCCATCTCTTCTCTCTTAGCCCCTCACCCCTAACCCCCGACCGTTCACCAGCTAGTGGACCGCGCTCGCCTTGCGCTTCCGCTCTTCGAGCACACGTTTGTAATCGACCGGCATGACCTTCACGAACTTGGGCAACAGGGCCTCGAAGGCGTCGAGCACCTGTTTGGCCTTGCGGCTGCCGGTGTACATGAAATGCTTCGTGATCAGATCGTGCAGCAGCTGTTTGTCGTCCTTCGTCGCGACCGGCTCCAATTCGACCATGCCGGTGTTGCACCGGCTCTGGAACAGCCCCTGTTCGTCCAACACGAAGGCCACGCCGCCGGACATGCCTGCCGCGAAGTTCCGTCCGGTCCGTCCGAGCACCACGA
>DIHJ01000085.1:0-19705 GCA_002420105.1 Nitrospira sp. UBA5699 | reverse complement strand
CCGCCGGTCATGTACTCGCAGCCGTGGTCGCCCGTGCCTTCGACGACGGCGCGCGCGCCGCTGTTCCGGACGGCGAATCGCTCGCCCGCCATGCCGTAGAAATAGGCTTCGCCCTGGGTCGCTCCATACAGCGACGTGTTGCCGATCAAAATGGTGTCTTCGGGATTGAACAGCACGTTCTTGGGCGGGAAGACGATGATCTTGCCGCCCGACAGTCCCTTGCCGATATAGTCGTTGGACTCGCCTTCCAGGATCAGCGTAATGCCTCTCGCCAGGAAGGCTCCGAACGACTGGCCGGCCGATCCGTTGAACTTGATCGAGATCGTGTCTTCCGGCAAGCCCTCCAACCCGTACTTCCTGGCGACCCGGCTGGAGAGCACCGTGCCGGTCGTGCGGTTCACGTTCTTGATCGGCAGTTCCAACTTGACCTTCTCGCCGTTGTCGATGGCCTGCCTGCACAGCTCGACCAGTTTGTTGTCGAGAATGTCGGCCAGCCCGTGGTCCTGCTGCTGCACGCAATAGCGGGCCACGTCCGGCCCGACGTCGGGCATCGTGAGCAACGGGGTGAGGTCCAGCCCCTTCGCCTTCCAATGATCGACCGCTTTGGTGATCTTGAGTTTGTCGACGCGCCCGACCATCTCGTTGATCGTGCGGAAGCCCAGTTTGGCCATGAGCTGCCGCGCTTCCTCCGCGACGAAGAAGAGATAGTTCACGATGTGTTCGGGCTTGCCGTTGAATTTCTTGCGCAGCTCCGGATCCTGCGTGGCAATGCCGACCGGGCAGGTGTTCAGATGGCACTTGCGCATCATGATGCAGCCTTCGACGATCAGCGGCGCCGTCGCGAAGCCGTATTCCTCCGCGCCCAGCAGCGTGGCGATGATCACGTCGCGGCCGGTCTTCAATTGCCCGTCGGTTTCGACGCGGATGCGGCCGCGCAGATCGTTGAGTACGAGCGTCTGGTGCGTCTCCGCCAGACCCAGCTCCCAGGGGATGCCCGCATACTTGATGGACGCCAGCGGCGACGCGCCCGTCCCGCCGGAATCGCCGCTGATGAGGACTTTGTCCGCATGGGCCTTGGCGACGCCCGCCGCCACGGTACCCACGCCGACTTCGGCGACGAGCTTCACGGAGACCCCGGCGTCCGTATTGGAGTTCTTCAGGTCGAAGATCAACTGCGCGAGGTCTTCGATCGAATAGATGTCGTGGTGCGGCGGCGGAGAGATCAGCTGCACGCCCGGGGTGGCATAGCGGAACTTCGCGATGTTCTCATCGACCTTGTGCCCCGGCAGCTGCCCGCCCTCGCCCGGTTTCGCGCCCTGCGCCATCTTGATTTGCAGCTCGCGCGCGTTGACGAGATAGTGCGCGGTCACGCCGAAGCGCGCCGACGCCACCTGCTTGATGTAGCTGTTCTTGGAATCGCCGTTCGGCAGCGGAATGAACCGCTCGGGATCTTCGCCGCCTTCGCCGGTGTTGCTCTTGCCGCCGAGCCGGTTCATCGCGATCGCGAGGGTTTCGTGCGCTTCCTTGCTGATCGAGCCGAACGACATGGCCCCGGTGTTGAACCGCTTGACGATCTCGCCCGCCGGCTCGACCTCTTCGATCGGAACCGGGGTCGGCGCGAACTTGAAGTCGAGCAGGCCGCGCAGATTCGACCGGCGCTTGCTCTCGTCGTTGACGAGCTGCGCGAATTCGGCATAGGTCTTGGGGTCGTTCGACCGGCTGGCGTGCTGCAGCTTATAGATGGTCTCCGGATTCCAGTTATGGTGTTCGCCCTGGATGCGGTAGTGGATCTCGCCGCCGAAGTCGAGCTGGCGGATCGCCGCCGGTTCGTACGCCACGCGATGCCGCCGGAGCGTCTCCTCGCCGATCTCGCGGATCCCGACGCCTTCCACGCGCGAGGGCGTGCCGGTGAAGTAGCGGTCGATGAGCTCGTGATTGAGTCCGATGGCCTCGAAGATCTGCGCGCCGCAGTACGACTGCACGGTCGAGATGCCCATCTTGGAGAAGATCTTGAGCAGCCCCTTGTTGATCGCCTTGATGAATTTGCCTTCCGCCGTCTGCGCGTCGAGGCCCTCCGGCAGATAGTTGTCGCGTTCCATGTCCACGAGCGATTCGAACACGAGATAGGGATTGATCGTGCCGGCGCCGTAGCCGATCAGGCAGGCGAAATGATGCACGTCCCGCGGTTCGCCGGTCTCCAGGATCAGGCCGACTTCGGTTCTGGTGCATTCGCGCACGAGGTGATGGTGGATCGCCGAAATGCCGAGCAGGCTCGGGATCGGCGCCCATTCCTCGTTGACGCCGCGGTCGCTGAGGATCAGGAACTTGTAGCCCTCTTTGATCGCCTGCGAAGCCTGCCGGCACATGTCGTCGACCGCGGCGCCGAGCCCGTCCGGCCCTTCGGCCACGCGGAAGAGCATGCGCAGCGTCTGGCTCTTGAAATTCGGGTCGGAGATCCCGCGGATCTTTTGCAGGTCGGCGTTCGTCAAAATCGGCTGCTGCACCTTGATGCGGCGGCAGGATTCCGGCGACTCCTCCATCAGGTTGGGCTTCGGTCCGATGTTCGTCACCAGCGACATGACGAGCTGCTCGCGGATCGGATCGATCGGCGGATTCGTCACCTGCGCGAAGAGCTGCTTGAAATACTTGAAGAGCAGCTGCGGCCGGTCCGACAACACGGCGAGCGGCGTATCGGTGCCCATCGACGACACCGCCTCTTCGCCGGTCACGATCATCGGCGTGATGACCATCTTGAGCTCTTCGACCGTGTAGCCGAACGCCTGTTGCCGCTGGCGGATCGTCGGATGGTCCGGCTGCGGGACGTTCAACGGTTCCGGCAGCTCGTCGAGCGAGACGCCGTATTGCGTGACCCAGCTGCGGTAGGGCTTGCGACCGACGATGTCGGCCTTGATCTCTTCGTCGTCGATGATGCGGCCCTGCACCGTATCGACGAGGAACATGCGGCCCGGCTGGAGCCGGCCCTTCAGGCGGATGTCCTTGGGGTCCGCGGGCAGCACGCCGGCTTCCGACGCGAGCACCACGACGCCGTCCGTCGTCACCTGATAGCGGCAGGGACGCAGCCCGTTCCGGTCCAGTGTCGCGCCGATCATCCTGCCGTCGGTGAAGCAGACGGCGGCGGGGCCGTCCCACGGTTCCATCATGGCGGCGTGATACTGATAGAACCCGCGGCGATCCAGATCCATCTGCGGATTGGCCACCCAGGGTTCCGGAATCAGCATCATCATCGCGTGCGGCAGCGAGCGGCCGCCCAGAAGGAGGAACTCGAGGGCGTTGTCGAGGCAGGCCGAGTCGCTCTGATTTTCGGACACGATCGGGAAGAGTTTCTCCATGTCCTTCCCGAACAATTCCGAATGGAGGCGCCCCTGGCGGGCTTTCATCCAATTGACGTTGCCCTTCAGCGTGTTGATTTCACCGTTGTGGCAGACGTGGCGATAGGGGTGGGCCAGCGGCCAGGTCGGAAACGTATTGGTGCTGAAGCGCGAGTGCACCAGCGCCAGCGCGCTCACCATGCTGGCGTCGGTCAGGTCCTGGTAATAGGCCGCCATCTGGTGCGGAAGCAGCAGGCCCTTGTAGACGATCGTGTTGGCCGACAGGCTCGGGATGTAGAAGTATTCACGCCCTTGAATCGCCGATTCCTTGACGGCCTTTTCGATCCGTTTCCGGATGACGTAGAGCTTCCGTTCGAACTGGGCTTCGTTCAGGACGTCGCGCGCAATGAAGACCTGCCGCATGAAGGGCTCGGTCTTGCGGGCCTGCACCCCGATCGTATCGCTCTTGACCGGCACGTCCCGCCAGCCGAGCAGGCGCGCGCCTTCCTCCTCGATGATCGCGGCGAAGAGCTTCTCGCACTGCTGACGCGCCGCCTGGTTCGGGGGAAGGAACAGCTGCCCGACCCCGTACTCGCCGGCGCCCGGAAGCGCGACGCCCGCGTCGCCCGCGGCCCGCTTCAAAAACTCGTGGGGAACTTGAAGAAGAATCCCGGCGCCGTCGCCGGTGCAGGGGTCGCACCCCTGCGCACCCCGGTGGGTCAGGTTTTCGAGTACCTGAAGGCCCTGACGGACGATGTCATGCGATTTCTGGCCTTTGATGTTGACGACAAAGCCGATGCCGCACGCGTCTTTCTCGTGTCGAGGGTCGTAGAGCCCTTGCTTCGGTGGAAGCCCTGGGAGTTCCATCATGCGTATCTCGTGAAAAAGGCAGGTCTTTTCCTGCTGGACAGAGGCCCTGCTGAGAGGGATCAGGAACGCGGACTCCCGTTACTCTCGAGGCGATATCCGTTTCAAATTCGTGGCTCAGATTAATAGAAGGCTGAATCTCCTGTCAAGCCGAGGAGATAGCCGCCTTTTTCCGCGCCGTTCCCTTGACTTTGTTTCCCCCTCTGCCCTACCATCCGCCGCATGCCACACGGTCCTGTCACTTCAACCATTCACAGCATGGCGGACGTGTGGGATGCCTACCGTCATGAACTCGACGGCGTCGAGGACCAGGTCCGCAAGAATCTGAACTCGAGCGTCACCCTCGTCAACACGGTCGCCGCGCATATCCTCAACAGCGGCGGCAAACGCGTCAGACCCCTGCTGCTCCTGCTCAGCGCCCGTCTCTGCGGCTATGCCGGCCGCGATCACCATCAGCTCGGCAGCCTCGTGGAGTTCATCCATACGGCCACGCTGCTGCACGACGACGTCGTGGACGACGCCGAGATCCGCCGGGGCCGTCGAACCGCCCGAAAAGTCTGGGGAAATCAGATCAGCATCCTGGTCGGGGATTATCTCTACTCGAAAGCGATGTGCCAGGTGGTGGAGTTCCGCAGCCAGGGCATCAACGAAGTGCTCGCCGAGGCCTGCAAGAAGATGGCGGAAGGCGAAGTCCTCCAACTCTACTACAACGGCAACCCGGCCATGCCGGAAACCGACTATATCAAGATCGTGGAACATAAGACGGCGGGGCTCATCGCCGCCGCCTGCCGGATGGGCGCGATCCTCGCCGAGGCCCCGGAGGCGCAACAGGACGCGCTCTTCCGGTTCGGCCAGCACATCGGGATCGCCTTCCAGGTCGCCGACGACACCCTCGATTACACGGCCAACGGGAAATCGCTGGGAAAGACCATCGGCCAGGATCTTCGCCAGGGCAAAGCGACGCTGCCGCTCCTCCACCTGCTCCACCATTGCTCCGATGCCGACCGGCAGATGATCAAGGACCGGATGGAGACCCGCACGCTCACCGATGAAGAGTTGCAGCGCTTGATCCGCCTGATGGAACAGTACGGCTCCATCGCCTACGCGCTGAACCGGGCGCAGGCGTATGTCGCCGCCGCCAAACGGGATTTGGATTTGTTCGAAGACAGCACGGCCAAACGGGCCCTCTCAGTGGCCGCAGATTACATGGTGACCCGCGACCGGTAGCCGTTTCCCGCGCGGTCCCACGCACTCACGCATGGGACGGGCAACGCGCAGGACCCACGGCCCAGCCTTTCAGATTTTTGTCTACACCCTTACCTGCTTACAGGGAGAAAAGGACTATTCATGGCACAGATCATTCCGTTTCGAGGCACTTTGTACGATCCCGCCGTCGTCGGTTCCGTACGCGACGTCGTCGCTCCGCCGTATGACATCATCGACGCCGCAGGGCAGAAGGCGCTGCACGACCGCCACCCCCAGAACATCATCCGCCTGGAGCTCGGCATCGATCAGCCGGGCGACAATGCCGCCGACAACCGGTACACGCGCGCCGCGAACACCCTGCGGGACTGGATCGCGCGCGGCGCGATGAAGCGCGACGCGCAGCCGGCGATCTACTATCACACGATCGAGTATGCGCCGCCGTCGTCCGACGCGCGCGCGCCGAGGAAGACGCTGCGGGGGTTTCTCATCACGACGAAACTGGAGCCGCTGGACTCCGGACACATTTATCCTCACGAAAACACCAGATCCGCCGCCAAGACCGACCGGCTGAATCTCCTGCAGGCCTGCAAAGCCAATCTCAGTCCCATCTGGCTCCTGTACTCCGATCCCCAGAACGCCCTGCTGGGCCTGCTCGAGAACGCCGTCAAAGGCCAACCGGCGCGGATCGATTTCCAGGACGACAGCGGCTGCCGGCAGCGGCTCTGGACGATCACGGACCCGGCCATCCTCCAACAGATGGTCGATGCCATGCAGCGCAAGCCGCTGTTCATCGCCGACGGCCATCACCGCTACGAGACCGCCCTCAACTACCAGCGGATCCGGCGGGAGCAGGCCGGATCGCCGGCCGATCTCCATGCGTATGACGGGGTCCTCATGCTGTTGTCTCCGCTGGAAGACCCCGGCCTGACCGTCCTGCCCACGCACCGGGTGACCACCACCCCGCTGCCGGCTTACGCAACGGTCAAGAGCCTGTTGACCGAAAAGTTCGAGTTGACGGAATTTCCCTTTACCGCCTCCACGAAGAGCGCGGTGCGGGACACGTTCATCGACGCCCTGCGCACGAACGGGCGGACGGCCGCGACGTTCGGTCTCGCCCTCAAGGGGGAAGACCGGTACGTCGCGCTGACGCTCAAGCCGGCCCATCGCCCCGGCGCCGAGGCCTCTCCCCGCGCCAGGCTGGACGTCTCGCTGCTCCAGCAGCTCGTCGTCCCCGTACTCTGCCCGACGCAGCAGGAGCAGGAGGCCATCATCTATACGAAGGACGATCACGAAGCGCTCGACTGGGCCGCCGACGGCACCGGCACCGGCGCCCTGCTCCTCAACGCCACCAAAGTGAGCGAAGTGCAGGCGGTGGCCACGGCCGGAGAGCGGATGCCGCACAAGTCGACGTATTTTTATCCGAAACCGCTCACGGGGCTGGTCATCAACGTGATGGAAGAATAGCGGGTCGGAGGCAAGAGGCCATGGGCATGGAAGATCGACAGATGCCCCTGTTTCGCCCGCCCGCCCCTTGCCTCAAACCTCTTACCTGCACAGGAGCGCTATGAAAGCCAAGATTCTCATCGTCGACGACGACCCCGACATTGCGACGATGCTGGAGGATCGCCTGCAGGCCTCCGACTACGGCACGATCGTCGCGCGCGACGGGGTGCAGGCGCTGGAGATGGTGGAGCAGGAAGCGCCGCATCTCATGCTGCTCGATCTGGACATGCCCCGCCTGACCGGCCTCGACGTCCTCAAACGCCTGCCGAAAGTCAGACCGGCGGAGGACCTTCCCGTCATCGTCATGACCGCCCACGGATCGATTCAAGCCGCCGTCGACGCCATGAAGGACGGCGCCTATGACTTCCTCACGAAGCCGCTGGACAAGGATCACCTGCTCTTCGTCATCGGCAAGGCTCTCGAACGCGATTCCCTCAAACGACAGGTGGCCTGTCTCAAGTCCGAGGTGGACAGCCGCTACGCCTCCATCGTCGGCGCGAGCCCGAAGATCCGCACGGTCCTGGAAGCCGCCCAGCGCGCCGCCAAATCGGACGCCAGCGTACTCCTGCTCGGCGCGAGCGGAACCGGCAAAGAACTGCTGGCCCGGTCGATCCACCAATGGAGCCCGCGCCATGCCATGCCGCTCGTCGTGATCAATTGCGTGGCCTTGACGGAAACCCTGCTGGAGAACGAACTGTTCGGCCACGAACGGGGCGCCTTTACCGGCGCGGACCGGCTGCAGAAGGGCAAGCTGGAAATGGCCGACGGGGGGACGGTCTTCCTCGACGAAATCGGCGACATGCCGCTCCCGCTTCAAGCCAAACTGTTACGGGTGCTCCAGGACCGGGAATTCCACCGGGTCGGCGGCACGCGCCTGGTATCGGTGAACATCCGGGTCATCGCCGCCACCAACAAGGACCTGAAGCAGGCGGTCAAGGTCGGCGATTTCCGCGAGGATCTGTTCTTCCGCTTGAACGTGATCAGCCTGACCCTCCCGCCGCTCCGGGATCGGCCGGACGATCTGCCGGCGCTGGCCAAGTTTTTCCTCAACCGGCACGCGAAGGAGGCGAAGCGCCCGGGCATGATGTTCACGCCGGCCGCGATGGACGCCCTGGACCGCTACAGCTGGCCGGGCAACATCCGCGAGTTGGACAACGTGATCGCGCGCGCCGTCATTCTGAGCCCGACCGACGCCATCGAGCCGAACGCGCTCGCCCTCGACTTCGGATCCGCCGCCGGACGGGGCGATGCGCCGCCCTACCTCACGCTGCCGTACCACGAATCCATGGAGGCGCACAGCCGCCACATCATCGAACAGGCGCTGCTCGACGCCGAGGGCAACCAGACCAAAGCGGCGGAACGGCTGCGGCTCCAGCGCACCTATCTCGCCCGTCTGCTCAAACAGCAACGCCAGAAGCAGGAAGAACGGGCGGGAGAAGACGGCGAGGGCGTGGAAACCGCCGTCAAGGCGTGAAGGGCGAGGTCAGAGGCGTTTCGGCGAGGCGGTCGCCGAGACGGATGAGCCCCGTGGCGGCGGCGTGTTCGGCCTGGGCATAGCGCTCGGGCGTCCCGACATCGGACCAATACCCCGTCAGATCGTATCCGAAGACCGGCTCATCGCGCTGAATCGCCGACACGTAGGCGTCGATGATTGAAGATTCCTTCCCCTTCGGCACGTCGCGCAGCAGCCGGGGATGGAGGATATGGATGCCGGCGAACATGCGGGCTTGAGCCGGACCGGACTCCGGCTTTCCCCGGCCGGTAATGCGGATGATGCGGCCGTCGTCGCCGACTTCCACCAGCCCCCAGCGCGCGGCATCGGGATCGGGCCGGAGCACCAGCGTCGCGGCGGCTTTGCGCTGCAGGTGCGCGGCGCAGAGCGCCTCCAGATCCAGCTCAAACAGCGTGTCGCCGTTCAGCACCAGCACCGGCTCCCCGGAAAAATTCGCCTCGGCCTGTTTGATCCCCCCGCCGGTCCCCAGAATCACCGGTTCGTGCGAATAATAGATCCGCAGGCCGTACTTCGAGCCGTTGCCCAGCGCCTGCTCGATCATCGGCCCGAGATGATGCAGGTTCACGACGACGTCGTAAAATCCATGCCGCTTCAGCAGCAGGAGGTTCCACACGATGAGGGGAGTGCCCGCGATGGGGAGCAACGGCTTGGGGATCGTATTCGTGAGCGGCCTCAGGCGCGTACCCAGCCCGGCCGCGAGGATCATCGCCTTCATAGGATTCCGGCGCGGGCAAGAGGTGCGGGGCAAGGGGTAAGAGGCCGGCGCACATTCCGAGAATTCCAACCCATAGCCCCTAGCCCCTCACCTCTCGCCGGGTCATTAACATAGTTCAGGCACGTGCGCGCTCATGAGTTTGCGTAACGTGAAGAGCTCGGGATACTTCGCCAGGTTCCGTTTGACGTAGCCGAGCGTCCGCGGAATGTCGGCCAGAAATTTCGGGTTGCCTTTCACCCGGTCGATATAGACGAACCGGCCCGCCGCCTTGAGATTGCGCTGGATGCTCGTGAAATCGAGCAGGCGCCGGAAAGCCTCCCGGTTCGTCCAGAGCTGGCGTCCCGACTCCAGCTGGCCGAGGTAGACGTCGACGAGCCGGTCGATCAGCGATTCGTCGAGCGCGATATAGGCGTCGCGCAGCAGCGAGGCCAGGTCGTAGGTGGCCGGCCCCATCAGCGCATCCTGAAAATCGATGACGCCCAGCCGGCTTCCGTCGACCATCAGGTTTCTGGAATGGTAATCGCGGTGCACGAACACGCGCGGCTGCCCGGCCAGCAGCTCGGAAATGGTCCGGAACTCGTCGCGCATCGCGGTCCGGTCGTCCTCGCGCATCGGCTTGCCCTGCCGCGCTTCGATCCCGTACTCCAGAAAATGATCGAACTCCCACATCAACAGCGGCACGTCGAAGCTGCGGTGGAACGCGAGGCAGTCCGGATCGGCGGGCGACGTGCCCTTCGACTGAATCTGCACCAGCACGGTGACCGCCTGCCGGTAGCGCGCCTCGATCTCGGGCGCGGTCGCGTCACGGCAGGCCTCCGACAGGGTGAGATCCCCGAAATCCTCGAGATAGAGCAGCCCCGCGGCCCGGTCGTAGTAATACAGCGCGGGCACGGAGACACCGGCCTTCGCCAGATGCGCCTGGATGTTCAGAAACGGCAGCTCGGTGATCTGATGGGAGGCCCCGCTAACCGCCTCCTCCGATTGCTTGAACACTTCCGGCTCCGCCAGCTGCATGAGAATGACGGGCCGGGCGCCGGCCTCGTTGAGCTCGATCCGGAAATAGCGTCGATTGGAGGCGTCGCCCGCGAGCGGTGTGAGCGTCTTCAGCGTCCCCTGAAGGGGAAGTCGGGTCCGCACCGTTTCCGCAACGAGCGCCCGATCGGGAAGAGCCAGGGGCTTTTTCGGCGCGGCAGGATCGATCGTGGTCATCAGCGGCGCATTATACACGAAATACGGCACGCGGGATCACTCACGGACTCGTTCGCCGAGCCGATCCACGCATCCGCCCTCCGCGGGCGAAACCTGCAGGAACCGGCTCGCTCCGAGGGCGCCGACGACGGCCCCGGCCGTGTCCGCCACCCAGTCCAGCCAGCTGGACTCGCGAAAGGGCACGAAGGCCTGGTGCACTTCGTCCGTCATGCCGTAGAAGGACGCCGCCAGGATCGACAGCGCCACGGCGCGGCGGGCGACGACCGGACCGGCGGCCCGGAGGAACGCCGGGTAGCACAACGCCGCCAGCACCGCATACTCGATGAGATGCAGCAGTTTGTCCCCCGCCTGTTCGAAGAGGACTTTGGGCAGCCGCTCTTCCGGATGGGGAAGCGAGGAGAGGTAAAAAATCAACGCGGCGTAGCCGGCGACCGGCAGCCAGGACCGAATCCGGCGGCCCGTCGAGCCCTCGCGACACCCGGCGCAGACCTTTTCCATTTCCCTCCGTCGATTGCAAGCCCCTCATCCCTATGACATACTCCTTGCACGTCCGCAATATTCTTCGCACATCATCTTATGAAAACCGCCCGCGTCTGTTTCCTGTGGCACATGCATCAGCCCTACTACACCGACCCGGTCGCGGGATCGGCCAGCATGCCCTGGGTACGCCTCCATGCGACCAAAGCCTATTTCGACATGGCCTTTCTGCTGGAGAAGTTTCCGGCCGTCCGGGCCACGTTCAATTTCACGCCGTCGCTCCTCCTGCAATTGCAGGAAATCGGCGCCGGCACCGTCCATGATCTGTTCCTGGAACATGCCCAGAAACCCGCGGCCGACCTGAACCAGGAAGAACAGGCCTTTCTCGTTCGTCACTATTTCTCGATCAACTGGGCCACGATGATCCGTCCCTATCCGCGTTATCACGAACTGCTGGTCAAGCGGGGGCTGGACATCGACGGCCAGGATCTCGAACGGATCGCCCGCCAGTTCACCACCCAGGACCTCCTCGACCTGCAGGTCTGGTTCAATCTCGCCTGGTTCGGATACGGAGCGGTCCACCGGTACCCCCGCCTGGCTGCGCTCCGGGCCAAGAACCGGGGATTCACCGAAGAGGACAAGCAGGAAATACTGACCCTCCAACGGACGGCGGTCCGGGAGATCGTTCCGATGTACCGCCGGCTGGCCGAGCGAGGGCAGATCGAGCTCACGACGACGCCCTTCTTCCATCCGATTCTCCCGCTCGTCATCGACACGGATCTGACCCGCAGAGCGAGGCCGGATCTTCCGCTTCCCGCCCGGTTCCGCGCCCCCGAAGACGCCGAAGCGCAACTGCGGGGCGCCGTGGAATTTCATACCGCCGCCTTCGGCCGCCCGCCGGCCGGACTCTGGCCCTCGGAAGGATCCGTCTGTCCCGAATTAATCCCCCTGCTCCAGCGGGTCGGGCTCAAGTGGCTGGCGACCGACGAAGGCGTGCTCGCACGCTCCTTCGAAGCCTCCCAGCAGTCCTGGAATCGTCAGGCGCACCTCTACCGCCCCTATCGCACCGGACCGGCCGGCCAGGAGGTCGCGATCGTGTTCCGCGACCGGGAGATTTCCGATGCGTTCGGATTCGTGTACCACAAGACCACCGCGGAGTCCGGCGCCGAGGACGTCCTGCGCCGCATCAGACAGATCGTGCTGGACAGTTCCCAGGACGACCTGCTCATTCCCATCATCCTGGACGGGGAAAATCCCTGGGAGCATTACCATGAAGGCGGCGAGCAGTTTCTCTCGCGCCTCTACTCGGCCTTTGCCCGGGGAGCGCTGGATCAGGAGGGCTCCGTCCGCGTGACGACCGCGACGATGTCCGACGCGCTGGCCGGCATGCCGGCCGGAGACTATCTGCCGTCGCTGCATTCAGGCTCATGGATCAATCAGGACTTCAAGATCTGGATCGGCCACCAGGAGGACAACCGGGGCTGGGATCTCCTCGGCCACACGCGTGCCCGCCTGCTGGAGTTGAGTCCGTCCCTGCCCCCCGATCGGGCCGGAGCGGCCTGGAGCGAACTCTACGCGGCGGAGGGCAGCGACTGGTTCTGGTGGTACGGCGACGATTTCGACACGGCGTACAAGGAGGAGTTCGACCGGCTGTTTCGCACCCATCTGCGGAACGTCTGGACGATCGCCGGCGCCACGCCGCCGGACCTGCTCGATCAACCGATCTGCGAGGTGCGGGGCCTCCACGGCCGCGACCAGGTCTTACAGCCCCTGTCGCTCCTGCATCCCTCGCTCGACGGCCTGGTGACGGATTTCTTCGAATGGCGCGGAGCCGGCACGATCAATCCCAACCCTCCGCTCGGCGCGATGTGGAAAGCCGACCGCCTGTTTGCGGCGATCTACTTCGGCTGCGATCTCGACCACCTGTTTCTCCGGTTCGATCCCGAAGAAGCCCCGCAGGGACGGCGGCAGGATCTGCAGATCGAGTGTCACCTCCAGACTCCGGCGCAGACCGTTCGGCTCACGATCTCGTCGGCCGCCCCCGATCAGTACAGGCTGGCGCGCCGTCTCGACGACGGCGGTTGGCAGGACCTCGGCGTATCGCGCCTGATCGGCTGGAACAAAGTGCTGGAACTGGCCCTGCCGTTCAAGGACATTCGGACCGAAGCGGGACAGGTCCTGCGGATGAGCATCCTGGTCCAGAGCCACGGATTGGAGATCGCGCGGTATCCCCGCCACCAACCGGCCCAGGTGACCGTGCCGGGCCCGGAATTCGAAGCCGCGGTGTGGCGGGTGTGAAACCTGGGTAAGAGGCGAGAGGCTCGTGGTAAGAGATCGGGCCGGAACCTCAGTCCCCTAGCCCCTGACCTTTGGCCCCTGGCCTGAATTGGAGTAAATCGATGCCTGATCTCAGACGTGATCCCATCGTCGGCCGCTGGGTGATTATCTCGACGGAGCGGCGCGGCCGGCCCTACGACTTCGCCCAGATGCAGCAGATCCGTCCGATCTCGACGGCCCTCTGCCCCTTTTGTCCGGGCCAGGAACGGCTCACGCCGAAGGAAATCATGGCCTACCGGCCTCAACCGTCGGAGGCCAACGCGCCCAACTGGACCGTGCGGGTCATCCCCAACAAGTTTCCCGCATTGCAGGTCGAAGGCGAATTGGGTCGCGAAGGGCTCGGGCTCTACGACCGGATGAACGGAGTCGGCGCGCACGAAGTCATCATCGAAACGCCGGTCCACAAGGACAGTCTGGCCGAAATGCCCGCCAAAGGGATCGAAGACGTGTTGTGGGCCTATCGGGACCGCGTCATCGACCTCAAGAAGGACGTCCGCCTGCGGTACATCCTGATCTTCAAGAATCACGGCGCGGCGGCCGGCGCCACGCTGGAGCACAGCCACTCGCAATTGATCGCGTTGCCGGTGATCCCGACCAGCGTGATGGAGGAGATCGACGGCTGCCGGGCGCACTATCAGCACAAGGAACGCTGCATCTATTGCGACATTCTCCGGCAGGACCTGTCCGACGGCGACCGGATCGTGGCGGAGAATCCCGAATTCGTCTGCGTGACGCCCTTCGCGCCCCGCTTCCCCTTCGAGATGTGGATCCTGCCCAAGCGTCATGCCGGCTATTTCGAAGAAAGCCACAAGCAGCAGTTCGAGTTCCTGGCGCCGATTCTCTCGGAATCGTTGCGACGGATGGACAAGGCGCTCTCGAAGCCGGCCTACAACTTCATCCTGCACAGCTCTCCGCTCCATGAGAAAACGGGAGACTTCTACCACTGGCACCTGGAGATCATCCCCAAGCTGACGCAGGTCGCCGGTTTCGAGTGGGGCACCGGCTTCTATATCAACCCGGTCTCGCCCGAGGAATCGGCGAAGTTTCTTCGCGAAGCCGAAATCTGAACCGGTCTGACCGCGCCGGCGTCGCATCCCCGGCATATGGGGGTCGGAGACCGGCCGCCTCCCGTTCGCCCGACCGCTCCGGACACGCGGGGTGAGGGACCGCCGCCCTGCGGTTTATGCAGACTCCCGTCCGGTTCTTGCGGAGCCACCGATCCCCCTCGTCATACCTTCCCATCGGACAAGAAGCCGCTCGACGAAAGGCCCGCACGCGTTGCGAAGGCGCGGGCCCGAATCCCGCCTCCGGTTACGCATCCGTGGTCTCCGCCTCTCAATCGGCCGGCTCGCCCCGTCGTGCCGCCCGCCGGGAATCCTGCAAATATTGCAGGTTCCTGGTGACAGAGGAGGCGCGGCGCCCCCATCGCAAGGCGGCAGGGGATCGGTCTCCGGCCGGTTCCTTTGCAATCTCAACGGGATCAGCTTGCGTGAACCGGCGCCGCGCACCGGGCACCGCCGTTGCTTATTCGAAAAGAGGGTCGCGGCGACAGGTCCGGCCATCGGTCAAGAACGAGCTCTTTCCAGGACAGCCCTTGTCGGAACGAAGACGGAACAACCAGGCGGCAGGCACCGCATTCGGCCGCGAGCTGACCAGACTCGGGCTCCTGATCGGGCTTGAGACCAGGGTGCTGACCATCCTCGTGTCGTACGCCGTCGCGATCGGCCTCTTCTCGCTGGTCATCCCGCTCACCGTTCAGGAACTCACCAACACCTTCGCCTACGCGATCGAGCCGATCATGATCGTCACGTTCGCGCTGGTCATGCTCATCGGCCTGCTGACGATCGGCTTTTTCCGGGTCCTGCAAACCAGCGCCACGGAAACGCTCTTCCAACGGCTCTATGTGCGGATCGCGCTCGCCATGACGGAGCACCTGCCCCGCATCCGGCAGGAAAGCTTCACGCCCAGCCACGCGTCCCGGTTCATCGAAGCGGAACTGCTGGCGCGGGCCGTCATCGTCGTCCTCGTCGACGTGATCAACGTTCTGATCTCCGGCATGACGGGCATGACGATTCTCGTCTTCTACCACCCCCATTTCCTGATCTATAACGTCCTGCTCCTCGGAGGATTCGCGCTGGTGGCGGTCGTTTCGGGACAGGGCGGAGTCCGGGCCACCAAGACCGTCTCGGAAAAGCACTACGACGTCATGACCTGGATTCAAGACATCGCGGGCAACCGGCTCCATTTCAAGGCCAGCCAAAGCGCGCCGTTCCTGATCGGCAGGACAGACCGCCTGCTCGAGGGATACCTGGCGGCCCGCCGGGCGCGGTCCAACGTGCTGACCTGGCGCCAGTACCGGAGCATCGTCGTCTGGGAAGCCGTCTGTCACAGCGGCATGATCGCCCTGGGAGGCTGGCTGTTGTCCGTCGGCCAGATCACGCTGGGACAGTTCGTCGCGGCCGAAGTGATCGTCGGCACGCTGCTGCTCAACCTGGACACGGTCACACGCCGGATCTACGCGATGACCTACATTCTGACCTCTCTGGACGAACTGGACCGCGTCTTCGCCCTGCCCAAGCACGACGCCTTCGGCGCGGGCACCGGCACCCGGTTGCCGGACCCCGCCCTCTTCGGCGTACACCTCACCTGCCGGGACGTCGCCTTCGCCTATCCCCACTCCCCGCCGCTCTTCGAGCACGTCAATCTGGAAGCGGCTCCGGGAGAAAAGATCGCGGCGCTGGTCCGGTCCAGCATCGAGAAATCGACGCTGGCGCTGGTGCTCGCCGGTCTCTACCGGCCGACGGCGGGCGTCGTCCGGTACAACGACGTCGATCTGCGCGACGTCACGATGGACCACGTGAACGGCTCCCGGGGACTGGTGCTGGATTCCCAGCCCACCCTGTTCGGCGGAACCCTGGAGGAAAACATTTCGCTGGGACGGACCTCGATCCGTTTCGAGGACCTGCGATGGGCCCTCCGGTTCGTCGAACTCGAAGACGACATCGACCGGATGCCCCGCGGCCTGGAAACCCCTGTGGACCCCGGAGGCACCAGGTATACCAAGAGCCAGATTCTGCGCATACTCGTCGCCCGCGCCATCGTGACGCGCCCGCCGCTGCTGATCTTCGACGGCACCCTGCACAACATGGAACCCGCCCTCCGGCAGATTCTCCTCCGGAGGCTGTGCTCGAAGGAGGAACCCTGGGCCGCGATCTTCGTCACGAACGACCCGTCCGTTCGGGAGGTTGTCGATCGCTGCGCCGTCGTCTGAGGATCGCGGCGCGGGCCGCCTTGTGTACAGCCGTCCCGGCGCGTGATAGCATGTGACGCCGGGCCGGTTTTCCCCTATTTGTGACACGCCATGTTCAGACCCATCCCTGAAGCCACGCTCTTCCGCAGAGTCCCCTACCGGCTGATCGCTTCCGTCCTCCTGATTCTGGCCCTGGTCGTGTCCGTCATGCTGCTCTTCAGCCTGGAACGGGAGAAACTTCTGCTCCAAGAACTGCCCGGGAACCGGACGGTGCCGGGAGAATTGATTCCTGCGCTCTGGCACTCGCACCGCGATCTCTTCGTCGTCACGCTGCTCGTGTTCCTCGTCAGCGCCATCGGCGTCGCCGCGGTGATCACGTTCCTGCACTACGACAGCACCAGGCGGACCCTCGAAGAAGTCAAGGGACTGGCGAGGAACATCCTCCAGAGCATCCCGACGGGCGTGCTCACCTTGAATCGCGACGGAGTGATTACCGCCGTCAATCCCGCCGCCGAAGCGGTCCTGTCGCGTTCCTCGGCGGATCTGCTGGGCCATTCCTACGAGTCGGCATTTGCGCCGGGCGGCATGATCCGCAACGTCTTGGACGAGGCGCTGCGGATGCAGCGGCACGTGAGCCAGAAGGACCTCCCCTATCAGGGCCGGGACCGCACGCCGCACATGATCCGCGTCACCACGGCCGAATTGACCGGGGACGACGGGCGCCCGGCCGGCGTCATCCTGCAGGCCCAGGACGTCACCGACTGGCTGGCGCTGGAGCAACGCGTCCGGGTGGCGGAAAAGCTCGCGGCGCTGCACACGCTGTCCGCCGGCGTGGCGCACGAACTGCGCAATCCGCTGAGCGCGATGGATTTGAATCTGCACCTGCTCGAGGAAGAACTCGGCGAGCGGGGATCCCCGACGAAGGATACGACGCACTACCTGCATGTGTTGAACGCGGAATGCCGACGCCTGTCGGGCATTCTCGACGGCTTCATGAAGTTCGCCCGCCCCGGCTCGATGGGCCTCCACGAGGTGGACGTGCGGCAGGTCATCGAGCACATCGTCGCGCTCATGCAATTCGAAGCGGAGGAACGCGGGATTCATCTGGACTACACGGTGGAGAGCGATCTGCCGCCCGTGCAGGGGGATGAAACACAGATCAGCCAGGTCCTGGTGAACATCGTCGTCAACGCCTTCCATGCCATGGCCCAGGGCGGCCGTTGCCGCATCGCGGCGGAAGCCTGCACCGCCGACGGCAAGCGGTGGGTGGACATCGCCGTTCGGGACACGGGCATCGGCATCCCGGAGGAGGCGTTGCCCCGGCTGTTCGAGCCCTTTTACACGACCAAATCGAGCGGCACCGGACTGGGCCTCGCCATCGCCTATCGCATCATGCAGGATCACGGCGGAACGATCGGTGTCTCGAGCGCTCCGGGCGACGGCACGACGGTTCTGCTGAGGTTCCCCGCCCTCGCAGCCCACCTTCAGAGCGTCGAGGCGGCATCGTGACGACGGGATCGCGCATCCTCGTCGTGGAGGACGAGATCAACATCCGCGGCGCGCTGGTGACCCTGCTCGAAAAGAAGGGCCATCGGGTGCGCGGAGCGGGAACCGGAGAGGAGGCCCTTGACTCGCTCGAGGCCGCGCCGGCCGATCTCGTCCTGACCGATCTCAAGATGCCGGGCATGGGCGGCATGGAATTCCTGCGGCGGCTCAAGCAGCAATGGCCTGACACGGAAGTCGTGGTGATGACCGCCTACGGGTCCATCGACACCGCCGTCGAGGCGATGCGGTGCGGCGCGTACGACTACCTCACGAAACCCATCGACCGCGAACGATTCCCGCTGGTGGTCGAGAAAGCGCTGGAGCACCATGCCCTGGCATTTGAGAACAAACGGCTCAAAGACCGCCTCGAGACCAGGACGCGCTTCGACCACATGGTCGGCGAGAGCGAGCCCATGAAACGGGTCTACAACCTGGTGGACATGGTCGCGGACAGCGACGTCACCGTGTTGCTCACGGGAGAAAGCGGCACCGGGAAAGAACTCGTGGCCCGGGCGATTCATCACAAGAGCCCCAGGGCCGACGGTCCGTTCGTCACCTTGAATTGCGGCGCGCTCCCGGAAAACCTGTTCGAAAGCGAGCTGTTCGGCTATGAAAAAGGCGCCTTTACCGGCGCCATATCCAACAAGATGGGACGATTCGAGCTGGCCGACGGCGGGACATTGCTGCTGGATGAAGTCGGGGAATTATCGCTCAAGTCGCAGGTCGACTTCCTGCGCGTGCTGGAAACGAAAGAGTTCCGGCGCCTGGGCGGCACCAAGATCGTGAAGGTCGACACCAGGATCATCGCGGCGACCAACCGCAATCTGGAAGAAGCCGTCAAGCGGGGAGATTTTCGGGAGGACCTCTACTACCGGCTCAACGTCGTGCCCGTCCGGCTCCCGCCGCTTCGGGAGCGGGGGGACGACATCCCCCTGCTGGTGGACCGTTTCCTGAACGAGTTTTCCGCCCTGCATCACCGCGCGCCGAAAGATTTGTCGCAGGACGCGATGCGGCTGTTGCGGCTCTACGCCTGGCCCGGGAACATCCGCCAACTCAGAAATCTCATGGAGCGGATGGTCGTCACGGTGAAAGACCCCGTCGTGCTGCCGGAGCATCTCCCGGAAGACATTCAGGCGAGCAAGGAGGACAGGCGTACGATGGTCGTCGCGCTGGGTTCGTCCTTGGATGACATCGAACGGGAGGTCATCCGACGCACCCTAACGGAGGTCACCAACCACCGGGAGAAAGCGGCCAAGCTCCTCGGCATCAGTCTTCGGGCGCTCCAATACAAGATCAAGGAATACGGCATCCGCGAGTAATCCCCGCGCCACCGCCTCTCTCCGATCGTTGACCCGCCCAACCCGCAACGGTTGCGCCGAACGAGGCTCCAAGCTCCGCAGAATACGCGGACTCCCGGGCGTCGCTGCAAGATTTGCAGAGCTTCTGCACCGGCGGAACGGGAGAACCTGCAAGACTTGCAGGACACGGTGACCACCGGTCGTCCCGTTTCGCGTTAAGGCGGCAACAGCGCATACAAGTCCCCGTTTTTGTTCAGACGACCTTCCAGGATTCTCCATTGGCGTCCGCGGCATCCTCTCTGCATTACTCCACCCTCGTCATCGTTCGAGGTCTCAAGTCGATGAAGACGCGGCCGGCATCGGCCGAAACGGCGGGATGACCGTCGCCCTCGGCTCCGCCGGACGGGCGCATGTCTCGCTTCACAACAAGCGGAAAGGACCGACGCATGAGTCCCT
>DIHJ01000025.1 GCA_002420105.1 Nitrospira sp. UBA5699 | reverse complement strand
GCCCTGACGGAAGAGTTTGACGTTCTCGGCTTCGGCGACGCTGACGATGATTCGAATCGCGCCATTGAGGCCGACCTCCTGCCGGGCCGCCGTGACCGAGAACGCGAGCGTACTGATCATCGCCACGGGACGGGACGACACCAACGCCTTGGCGCTGCTCACGGCGCAGCGCCTCGGTGTGCTGGACGCGCGCCGTGGTGTGAAGCGGAGCAGGCTGCCACATGAGAGGCGATACAGCGGCAAGGCGGACAGGTCGGGTCAAAGCCGTCTTCCGGTAAAGGGAACAAAACGCTTGACTGAGGGGGGTGGTCCGGTATAAAGTGACCATATAGTCACTTATGACTATATGGTCGTTATTCGGCATGACGGTGGAGGTCGTGAAGACCCGGAGGTGACGTGATGGGAACGAAAGTCATGGGAGCGGTCGGAGTAAGGAGGAGCCGCATGGGGAAGAAGGGCGGCGCCGCGCAAGCATCGGAGTCCTGCACGGTGTTCTTTCCGGTCCGCCGTGAGGCGGGACGGCTCAGGGTTCACTACCATGCCCAGACGGGGACGAAAGGGGAGGCGCTGGGATTCGTGACTGCGCCTCACGCGCTCTTCCTGGTCACCCCGTCGATGCTGCCTCCCGGGACGTCGTTGATTCTGGAGGCGGCCGAGGAAGAGGGGCGACTGACAGAGCGGGAAACGATGACGGGGAAGGTGATCGCCGCCTGCCCGTCGGCGGACGAGTTCGGATTTCCGCCTGGAATCGGGGTGCGCGTGACGGACGGAATGATCGCGCGCCTCGCGAAGGCCGAAGCCGATTGACCTGCCGGCCGGGTGCCGCCCGGGAAGGAGACATTATGATGAACACGTATCGCGACGATCAGCGGTTCACGAATCACGGCGGATGGAACGGGCAATCGTTACCCTCGAAGCGGGTTCTCAAGCAACTCGACGGCGGCGCGTGCGCCTCCTGCGGAACCCGCCGGTATTACCTTGTTCTCCGCGTGGATGCGCGGGGGGGAAGCCCGACGGTGGCCGCACGTTGCAGCCGGTGTCATGAAGGGAACTGGCGTTTGTCGGAAGAGCGCCTCGTCCGGGACATCGAACGGACGAGCTACGGGCCGGTTTCTCCCGGCGCGGGCGCGCGAACGCAGTAGACGCGGAGGCACGAAACGAACGGAGGTGTCCCATGAAGGAACGCATGCACAGAGTCGTGACGGGAGGGTTCGTGTTCTTGACAGGAGTGATGGTCGGAGCGGGCACGGGCTTGTTGCTGGCGCCCGAGTCCGGCGCAAGGGTGCGCCGGCGCCTGAGAGCCATGGCCGAGGATTTCGGCGGGCGCGCGGGGGATATCGTCGCGGATGCGCGATGGAAAGTGGGGCGTGCGATCGAACGAGGACGGCGATTGGCTGCATGAACGGGATTGAACGGGCCCTCCCTCATGGGAGGACCCATGGCGAGGAGGTGGACGATGACCTGCCTGCGATGTCACGGTTGTATGGTGCGGGAACGATTTACGGATCTGTGGGACGATACCGGTCAGATCGCGTTTCCGGGATGGCGTTGTCTCAATTGCGGCGATGTGCTGGACGGGGTGGTGCTGCGGCACCGCGCCGACCGGGAGCAGAGTCCTTACCGGAGTTCCCGCCGTTGGGTGCGCCGCACGGCAAAAGAACGGCGGAATCCTGTCGCGGCGACGGACGCAGCCTGATCGTTCGGGTGTCCGTCGCATCCGGGTCGCGCCCCCGGCGGTGGAACCGGACGGGGTGTTGCGCGGAGGGCACGGACCGCCGCACGACACAGCCCGCGGGAAGACAAGGAGGGAAAACGATGACAGGAAGAAATCGAGGGATTCCGGGGAAGTCCGACGGGGGGAATGCGCCTCGCAGTCCGGCCTTGAAACGGCGCGTCAGGTTCGCGTACTTTGCCCCCGCGGCGAAAATCGTGACCCTGGCGGGGGATTTCAACGGCTGGAATCCGCACGTGCTCCCGCTTCGACGGACGCCGGGGGCGCTCTGGACGGCGACCCTGCGACTTGAGCCCGGACGCTATTCGTACAAGTTTGTGGTAAATGGAGAGCGCTGGGAGGAGGACCCCTTGAATGAGCGTCGGGTGGTCAATGACCGTGGAAGCTGCAATTCCGTTGTGGAGGTCGCCTGATGGGCGGTGATACGGAAGCGCCTCGCTTCGGACCGGTCCGACTGCCGCGACGAAGAGCCTGTCCATGAGCAGATCGTCCGCCGAGAAGGCGTCCGGTTCACGGGTGGCCAGACGCAAAGAGAAGACCAAGGGCGTGCTGTTGGAGGTGGCCCGACGACTCTTTTCAGAGAAGGGGATTTACTGGGCTACGGTCGAAGACATCACCGAAACCGCCGATCTCGGGAAGGGGACGTTCTACAAGTACTTCGATTCGAAGGAAACGCTCCTCCGGGTTCTCCTTGAGGAGGGGCTGAACGAGCTTCTGGCGGAGTCCGAGCGCGCGACCGCCGGGGCCCCCTCCGGACCGAAGCGCCTGTCCGCGATCATCGGCGCCCGCGTCGATTACTTTCTGAGTCATCCCGACTCCCTGCTGATGTTCCACCAGATTCGCGGTCTCATGCAGTTGCAGGTGGACGCGGCGAAGGAGTTGCGGTCGGTGTACGATGCGCATCTTCGCCGGCTCGGACAGCTGCTGCAACCCGCGGTCGAAGGCGGCGGTAGGGCGCGGGATGTAGCCACGGCGGTGGCCGCCTATACGTCCGGACTGTTGACGTACCATTTGCTCTTCGAGGGAATCGACCAGCTCCGGCGCCGCCGTGACCGTATCGTCCGGGCGCTGGAGCAGAGCCTCACGGCGCTGTTGTAGGGCGGCGGTTCGGTCCGCATCAGGACTCAACGATCGATGGCCCGGACGATCGATCCGGTCCGCAGGTGTTGCGCTTCCGCCAAACCGATGACGCCGGGGGGAGTCTCCCTCCCCCGTGTGAACAAGCCGTCTCCCGCCCCCGAGGATCCATCATGCCGATGTTCAAGCCTGAAGAGGGCGTTCTGCAGGGCGTGAGCCCGACGGTCTTGCATCGCCGTCGGTGGTCGGTGCCGGTTCCGCCCGAGCGGGGCTTACGGGACCGGAGAACAGGCACCCGGTGAACAGGAGACGACGGAGACGCACGTCCCCCGGCGTCGCTCCTCACGGTTTCGTCTCCGGCCCCGTCCGGGTATCCTGAGTTTTCCCGGTGAGGCCGTCGAGCAGATTCACGCGAAATGCCGGCGCCTGATACTTCTCGGGCAGATATTCCTCCGGAACCGTGCTTCGGTTTCCATCCCGTACCTGGGTGTAATGGGGTGACATGATCTCGACGCCGGCTTCATTGAAGCGCTCGCGAATGTTCCGGTGCAACTCGGCGTAGATTTCGGGCATGAGGTTCGCCTGGTCGGTATACGCGTTGAGCTCGTAGGTGACGTGAAAATCGTTCAGACTCGTTTGCCAGACAAACGGTTCCGGCTTCGTGAGGATGTGGGAGGTCGATCCGGCCGCAGCGATCAGCAGTTCGTGGACCGCCCGCCATGGCGTCCCGTAGCCGATCGTGACGCTGGTATGGAGGATCAGGCCTTCCTGACGCGCGCAGGAGCTGAAATTGACGAGGTGGCTTCCGAGCACCATCGCATTGGGGATGGTGACGTCCACGTTCTTGATTGTGCGTACGCGCGTGGCGAGGAGCGTCTTCTCCATCACGTCCCCCGTGGTATTGGAGATCTGGACCCGATCACCGACGCGAAACGGACGCATGTAGGTCAATACGATTCCGGCGATGACGTTTCCGATCGCGGCGGCCGATCCCAACGAGATCAGCAGCCCTAGGAAGACGGAGATGCCGCGAAAACCCTCGGATTGCGAGCCGGGGATGTAGGGAAAGCAAGCGATGGCGGCAAAGACGATCACCAGGAACCGGACGATCTTATAGGTCGGCTCCGCCCAGTCGCGATGAAAACCGGCGAACGTGATGGCGCCTCTTCCGATCCCGCCGAACAGTAACGAGATCAGCTTGATGATGTAGCGGGTGACCACGACGATGATCGCGATCGAGACCAGGTTGGGGATGTAGATCGCAAATGCTTGGGCGATGGCGCGCAATGTGGAGATGACGGCGTCAAGCAGCGTGGCCGAAATGCCCCGGGTCCAGGGGAAGATGCCCAGGACGGTCGTAAGGTAGATGTAAAGCAGGATCAGGACCGCCACAATACGGATCGCCTTGGCGAATCCCGTGAGCGTGGCTGCGATTTGAACGGCCGACAACAGTTCGACCCGTTGGATTCTGATCGGACGGATCACCGTCCCGCGCCAACGATCGATCCTGCCGTAGAGCTTCGGAAATGCTTTGTGAAACAGTATCAGGAGGACCACGAGAATCGTGGTATCCAGGAAGGCCAGGGAGATGTCGACGACGAGTGTGCGGAGAGAAATCCGCTCGCGGGATTTCACGAGCGCCGATTGAATCTTCCGGGCGTATTCTCTGGCGACCTCCTGCCGAGGCTTGCCCGTGGGTTGCGCGTCACGGTCCGTGACGATCATCAGCACTGTTTCACCATGGACAAGTTCGCTCGTCAGTTCTCGATCCGCGGTGGTGACGGGAGAGTCCTGCGAGTAGGGATCGCGGGCGAGGCGTGTCAGCCGTTCTATGACGGCTTGTGCGCGTTCCTGCGGAGTGAAGGGACCGAGCTGGTCGTAAATGGTGAAGAGCGTGTCGTCTCCGAAGGTCACCCGCGCACCGGGAGGAGTGGCGGCGGGCGTCTGGCTGACCGTGGGCGCGGGAGTGCCGGATTCGCCTCCCGCGAACGGCGGAGGCATCATGAGAACGAGCAGAAGCGCGACACAACCCGCGTATCGAGGCATGCGGACCTCCTTAACGATCGGCGTGAACAGCCGCAATCATACAATACTCGGACGGAGCGCGCGATGGATCGATGCGCGCCGACAGGTTCGGGAGATAGAAGCGGTTGCGTGCGCCAGTTTCGGGGCCCGCGGGGCCGCGCGCTCAGTAGCCTACCCAGGGTTGACTTTTCTTTCCTTCCGCGGCCAATCTAACTAATTGCTACAACCTCAAAGCCGCGCGACCGATGTGAGAGGACGCCGCCCGATGAGCCGATGGGCCGCACAGTGGTGGGAGCCGCTCCGTATCCAGCACAAGGTGTGGGTGGTGCTCCTGCTGCTCTGCGTGCCGCTCGTGGGCGGTCTCGCCGTTCAGCTCCGCTTCGTGCAACAGCAACTTGCGCTTCAGCAACAACGGCAGGACCTGGCGCTCGCATACGAGCAGGTGCATCAATTGCGCCGGCTCGCGATCGACGTCGAGGACGGTTTCCGCGGGTACGTCCTGACCGGCCGGCCTGCGTTCCTTGCGGCGTTCGTCGAGGCGGAGGCAAAGATCGATTCGGTGATGGCCGGGGCGACTAAATCCCTGGCGGGGCGTACGGATCTTCCGGACGGGCTGGGGTCGGTCGAACGGCAATGGCAGGAGCTGTTGCGGGCGAAGCATGAATTGATCGCCGAGGTTCAGCGGGGGAGCAGCGAGAAGGCGCTCGCGTATGTCCGTTCCGGAGAAGGCCTTCTCACATCCGATCGTCTGAGGGGAAGCCTTCGGGCCATCGAAGACCGCTTCGAGCTGCAGCGGGAGTCTTTGAACGAGCGGGACGACAGGCTGTCGCAGCGGACGTTCGTCGGACTCTGGATCGCGCTGGGAGGCGTCATGGTGCTGGGATGGCTCAGCTCGCGCATGTTGGCCCGCTCCCTGACCGATCCGATCGTACGCCTGCATGCCGCCACCGCGAGAATGGGCGAGCAGGTCGCGCCGGCGGAGATCACCGAACTGCTGACGCCGCTTCCGGCGTCGAAGGACGAACTCGGCAGGCTGACGGATGCCTATCGCCACATGCTTTCCCGCATCGAAACGCACATCAGGGAGCTCGAAGTCCTCGACAGCATCGGCCACGAGATCAACAGCATCGGCCCGGACGGGCTCGAGGGCGTGCTGCGGCGGATCGCGGACCGGGCCGTCGAGCTGGTGCAGGCCGATGTCTGTCTGGTCCTGCTTCGCAACGAACAGATGGGCTGCTGGGTGGTGGAAGCCGCTTCCGGAGAGTGGAGCGATCGTCTGAAGAATGCGGTCATGCTGTGGGAGGAGTTTCCGGTCTGCGTCCAGGCCTACCAGAGCCGTCAGTCGTCGGTCGGCGAGCATTTCCGGCGGGATCAGCGTCCCGAGGTCGCCAGGCGGAATTTCATCGGCGACAGCATGCTGGCGATTCCGTTGCTGGCGCAGGGGGCGCCCTTCGGCGTCCTCGCGCTCCTGAGCGAGCGGCCGAGGGCGGCTCATCAATGGAACCAACGGTTGGCACAGGGCATGGCGCAGGAAGCCGCGTTGGCGATCTCGAACGCGCGGCTGTATGAAGCCGCCCAGCAGGAGCAGCGCGGCTTGCTCGCGCGGCTGCGGCAGCTGGAGCATCTGGCGGAAACCCTGGCGCACGATCTGAAAGGGCCGGGGGAGCGGATGGAGGAACTGGCGAAGCTGCTGGCTCAGAAATTTGCCGGCCAGATCGACGAGCGGACCGCCCGCTGGTTGAGCCTCATTCAGGAAAATGGAAGCGACCTGGTCAGGCGGGTCGAAGGAATTCTGGAAGTGGCCCGTCTGGGGGCCGGAGAGGGGGCGGTCACGGCGGTGGCTCCGTCGCTGGTCCTCCAGGATGTGCTCAAGGCGCAGGCAGAGGACATCGAGCGATCGGGAGCCACCGTGCATGTCGACCCGTGGTTTCCGCTCGTGGCCTGCCACGGAGCCTATCTCCGGCAGGTGTTCGACAACGTCGTTTCGAATGCATTGAAGTACGCCCGCCCGGGAGAACCGCCGGTTCTGACGATCTCTTCGACGACCACACAGAACATGGTGTGCTTCTCGGTCAGAGACCGGGGGATCGGAATCCCGCCGGGCCAGCGATCCCGGGTCTTCCAACCCTTCGTCAGATTGAAGCAGGCGGAGGCGGCGGGGAGCGGAATCGGTCTGGCCATCGTGCAGCGGATCGTGGAACTCTATGGCGGCCGCGTCTGGATCGAAGGCGACGAGGGCGAGGGATGCACGGTCAAATTCACGCTTCCCTGGCTGAGAGAAGAAGGGAGTACGGTGATCTCGGGGCTCCCCGGCGGAGCCTTGACGGAGGCCTCGGATGCCCCGGCGAAAGGGAGGAAGTAAGGTGACGCATGCCCACTAGCAGCGCCGGCGACGCGCGCGCCACGAAGAAACGGTCCAAGGTTCCGTTCACCATTCTGATCGTCGAAGACAATCCGACGGATATCGAACTCATGCTGCACGCCTTGGAGGAGGCTGACCTGAAGCCGCTCGGAGGCGAGTTCGAAATGGAGGTCCGCGCCAACGCCGAGGGAGCCCTGCAACTGCTCGGCGAGCGGTCGGTGGATCTGGTGCTCACCGATATGATGCTGCCCGGCATGAGCGGGCTGGACCTTGTCAGCCGGATCCAAACGATCGATCCGAATCTGCCGGTGCTGGTCGTATCCAGAATGAACACCGTCTCGCAGGCGGTCGAGGCGATGCGCCGCGGGGCGTTCGATTATGTGTTGAAGCCGGTCAACGCCGAGGATTTGGGCATGCGATTGCATCGCGCCATCCGTATTTCGGAAATTCTGCGGCGGCATGCCGTGTATGAACAGCACGATCGCCAGGAGTATGAGGCCAACAGCCTGGTGGGCGTCAGTCCCGCGTTCGAACAGGTCGTCCGCGGCATCCGCGAAGCCGCCCAGGCGCGCTCGACGGTGCTGATCACGGGAGAGACGGGAACCGGCAAGGGGCTGATCGCCCGCGCGATCCATCAGCAGAGCCCGGAACAGCACCGGCCGTTTCAAGTGATCGATTGTACGACGGTGCCCGAAGGCATGATGGAGAGCGAGCTTTTCGGCCATGTGCGCGGCGCGTTCACCGGCGCGATTTCCGACAAGCCCGGGTTGATCGAACTGGCCAACGGGGGGACGGTGTTTTTCGACGAGATCGGAGAGCTGCCGCTGCTGTTGCAGGCCAAGCTCCTGCGCGTTCTGGAGGAGAACGAAGTGCGGCCGGTGGGAGGCACGCGCGTCCGGCGGGTCGACATGCGGTTCATCGCCGCGACGAACCGGGATCTCGAAGCGCGGGTGCGCGAGGGGTCGTTCCGCAAGGATCTCTATTATCGCCTGGCGGTGGTGCAGATCCCCGTGCCGCCGCTGCGGGAGCGGCGGGAGGACATCCCCGTGATCGCCCGGCATCTGCTGGGGAAATTGGGCCGGGAGGTCGGCAAGTCGCGATGCCATTTCGACGAAGGCGCCTTGGCGGTTCTGAAATCCTATGCCTGGCCGGGAAACGGCCGGGAGCTTCGCAACGTCGTCGAACGCGCGGTCATGTTGTCCGTCACGGACACGATCACCGCACAGGACCTTCGCGGATTATTTCCGGCCGGAGAGGCGGAACCGGCCGGAGCCCGGGATCCTTCGCTCGTTTCGCTTCCCTACATGGAAGCCAAGGAACGGGCCATCGAGCAGTTTACGAAGGCGTACCTTCAGGCCCAGTTGGCGCAACACGGGGACGTGATCACCAAAGCGGCCGAAAGCAGCGGCATTCCGAGGCAGCATTTCTCTTTGTTGATGAAACGGTTCCTCGGCAGCGATGTCGCGGAAGATGAGTGACCCTGTCTCCTCTACGTAGCATTCCCCTCCTCTCATTCGTTCACGAGGTATCTTCATTCCCGCGATCGGTGGCCTTCTCGTAACGAAGTCGCCAGCCTGGGCGGCCGGATTGACCATCTCACGCCTCTATACGATGGTGATGAAACGGATGCGTATTGCGATATGCGTACGCAATCGGTTGATTTTTCAGGAGTATAAATCCGTATTTTCTATTCGCATATGCCGTTATTCGTTTTATGAATTCTGCGGTCAAATAAATGAGAATATTTCAAGAGCGATCTATGCCATTTTGTTTTGTACTTTCAGCTGCTTAGATCGACTCTCTTTTCCGTGACGTTCCGCCTCCATCGCTGGCAACCTCCTTGCTGTACTCCACCCTGCCCGGAATGCCTTTGTCGTGCTGTGCGGGCCATCCGGACCAAATCTCATCATGAGGAAGAAGGGGGGTGGGATGGTTCAAAGGAAGGGGAGAGTCGGTCAGTTTCCTTTTAGCAGGGAGGTACACCAATGTTTTTGTCACGTCGG
>DIHJ01000027.1:32698-33550 GCA_002420105.1 Nitrospira sp. UBA5699 | reverse complement strand
CCGGTGGCGATCATGTCCACGGTGACGGCGATGCGGGGCAATGGAGAGACGCGAAAGGCTTTGATCAGTTCCTTCGGGTCGGCGCCGGTGGTGCGATAGGTGATTTTCTGCGCGAAGTCGTTCCCCTTGCCGAATTCCTCCCGCACAATCTTCACGATGTCCTCGGCGTGGGAGTCGTCCTTGGCAAAGATGAGGGTCTTGGGCACCCATTCGCGGCCGGGAAAGATCTCGGTGAAGAGCTTGTCCCTGAACGTCTTGATGATGGTGCGGATCTGGTCCGGAGCGACCACGTCGCGGTCGAGCTGGTCTGGATCGTAGGCAAAGTCGTCGTCGAGCTGTTCCCAGCGGGTGGCGCGGGTCTCGCGGTCGCGCTTTTCGAGGTAGAAGCCGGAATCGACCTTGGAGCCGGCCTGGGTGATGGCGGTGCGGATACGGTACACGTCGTAGTTGACGTTCACACCGTCGGCCACAGCCTGCTCGTGATTGTATTCCATGACGAGGTTCTGGTTGAAGAAGCCGAAGGTCTGCTTGTTGGGCGTGGCGGTGAGGCCGATGAGGGAGGCGTCGAAGTATTCGAGCACCTGCGCCCAGAGGTTGTAGATGGACCGGTGGCATTCGTCGGTGACGATGACGTCGAAGGTTTCAATCGGGATGGCCGGGTTGTATTCGATGGGCTCCGGCTTCTTGGCGAGCCGTTCGAGTCCCGCGACGGAGGTTTCTTCGTCTTCCTCCGCCAGCTCGCGGCCTTTGAGCATGGAATACAGCCGCTGGATCGTCCCGATGCAGACCCGCGCGGTGGTATCGAGCTGGTTGCTCGTGAGCCGCTGGACGATGAACTCTTCGGTGAACTTG
>DIHJ01000027.1:30091-32544 GCA_002420105.1 Nitrospira sp. UBA5699 | reverse complement strand
CCGGCGAACTTGATGAGGCGGTAGATGAAGTTGATGGCCGTGAAGGTTTTGCCGCTACCGGTAGCCATTTGAATCAAGGCACGGGGTCGATCTTCGGCGAGCGATTGTTCCAAGTTTGTAATCGCAGTGATCTGCGCGGGCCAGAGGCCTTCGGTCTTGAGAGGAGGCAATTGCCGGAGACGACTGCGGAGCGTCGATAATCTCCGATACGGCGGTTCACGGAGGGCCGCTATCTGTTCTTGTGTCGGTTCTACAGCTAATCCCACCTGATCGAACCATTCGGCGAGCGTGTCGGGCTTGTGAAAGGCAAAGGTCCGGCGGCTGCGGGGTTCCGGATCGAGGCCGTTGGTGAATCTGGTTTCGATACCGGTGCTTTGGTAGAGAAACGGAAGGGGGCGGATATAGGCCGGTAAGGTGCCCGGTAATCCCTCGCTGTACTTTACCGCCTGCGCTTCCACGCCGGTCAGGGTAACGCCCTTTTTCTTAGCTTCGATGACCCCGGCGGCTTTACCGTCTATGTAAAGGAGATAGTCCGCGAAGCCGTGCCCGCTTGAGAGGGGAAAATTTCTGAGAGCGACTCCTCGTGCGGCCTGAAGATTTGCACTCTTGTAGTTCTGAACTTTCCAGCCGGCTCCCTTAAGCAACTCATCGATGGTTTCGCGGGCTTCGTCTTCGGGTGTGGGCATCTATTTCAGCCTCTGACCGAACCATGGAACACCCAGGAACAACCGGAGGTTCCAAGGACATTTCCCGTGAGAGAATACCCGTTTTCCTAAATGAAATCACCCACCCGAAGGGGGAAGGCGGGGTACCCGGGTTAAAGGGATAGAGGGGGGTATGGAGTTCTGGGTTGGGCTTCACAGTAATGAGGAATTAGGAATATGGAATTTGGAATGTTGGAGAGAAACCAGGGGCGAACTGTCAGACAAAGCTTACAGGGGCTGTTCTGAGTTAGCGGGAGGCCAATTTGGAATGACGGAAGGAGTTCTGGGTTTTGAGTTTTGGGTTATGGACAGGCGAGACGGGCGAGAAAAGCGAGACGAGCGGGAAAGGCAAGGCAAGGGGTAGCGGGATAGAGGGTACAGGGGTATGGGGGTATGAAATGGGGAATGTGGAATGGGCCGGGGAGCAATGTGGAATTAGGAATGGGGAATGACGGAAAGAGTTCTGAGTTGGAAGAAAGCGAGACTGGCGAGAATAGCGGGACGGGCGGGAAGCGCGAGAAAGGCGCGACGCAATGAGGGAAGGGAGGCAAACTATCAGACAAAGCTTACAGGAAAGGCTGCTGGAGCTGGAGGAGGTGTGTTTGGTTCGTTTAGTTCATCTGGTCTTTCTGGTCCAATCCTAGAACCAAACAAACCAGATGAACATGTTTCGGGACGGGCGGACTGGCGAGGAAGGGGCGGACGGATGAGGGACGGGAGGGCCGAGAACCTCAGGCTGCAGCGCGGATTTTTACCGTGAGACGTACCTGTGCTCCGAGCCGGGCCAACATATCGATGAGCGCATCCGTGCTGAACAAGTCGATGCGCCCACGGAGAAGATCGCTGATGCGGGGCTGAGTCACACCGAGTATCTTGGCCGCGGCTTTCTGCTTGAGGCGGCGGGACGCGATGAGTTTCTGCACCTGAATCATGAGGTCCGCCCGAACCAGCAGATGTTCGGCTTCCTCGCGGCGAAACCCGAGGTCACGGAAGACATTCCCGGTAGACGACGTGATTTTCAGCTTCATGATGACTCTCCCCTCCCGCTCACTTTCCGCTCAGCGTAGAGCGATGAGTGCCTGATAACGTTGCCTGCCAATTGCCACATCACGCGGCGATGTTTTCCTGGTCCGTTTTTCAAAGACATGAAGTACATAAATGGCCTCCGCGAACTTGGCCACGTAGCATACGCGGTACTCCCCCGCGGTGTGAATTCTGATTTCACGGACGCCGGGTCCAATCGTCGGCATCGGCTTCCAGTCGGCCGGATCCAGGCCATGCTGTACCTGTCGGAGCTGAAAGCCTGCAAGCCGTCTGGCATCCCGTGGGAATGCGTGAAGGTTACCTCGGGAAGACCCGAGCCAGAGGATTGGCTTTTCGATCGCCACAGCAATATGCAAGTTTTAGTATATCGCCGTCAAGCGCCCGCACTCTTCACCGGCGGCCGCTGCGCGCGTCTACCTTCGCCGCGGTCCCTCAACGCTCGATCCGCGATGCGGCCGAAACAAGATACCCTGTCGCCTATGCACAATCAACGAATGAAAGGCAGAAATACAAGCATTTACATGGGGTTGGCGCGACGAGCGGGAGGCAAGGGATAGCGGGATAGAGGGTACAGGGGGCATGGGGGTATGAAATGGGGAATGTGAAATGGGCCGGGGAGCAATGTGGAATTAGGAATGGGAAATGACGGAAAGAGTTCTGAGTTGGAAGAAAGCGAGACTGGCGAGAATAGCGGGACGGGCGGGA
>DIHJ01000027.1:0-29819 GCA_002420105.1 Nitrospira sp. UBA5699 | reverse complement strand
GGTATGAAAATGTGGAATGGGGCTGAGGTCAATGTGGAATGTGGAATGACGGAAAGAGTTCTGAGTTAGGAGTTCTGGGGGTGCCCTGAAGGAATGAGGAATGGGGAATTTGGAATGAGCAGGAAGAGTTGGGGATGGCGGAGAGTGCGGAAGTACGGAGAAGATGGTGTGTCTGGTTCGTTTGGTGCCTCGAGGCAGACCAAACGAACCAGACTGACCGGATGCTCGCCGCTCGGTCGAGCTTGCCTTACGGCTTGACGACCAGGTGGCCCCGGCGGTTCTGCTGGTAGCAGGTTTCGGAGCGGTCCTTGCAGAACGGGCGCTCCTTGCCGTAGGAGACGACCATCAGACGCTCGGGCTTGATGCCGAGGTCCATCAGATAATTGCGGACCGACTTGGCCCGCTTCTCCGCCAGGACGAAGTTGTAGGTGGAGCTGCCCCGCTCGTCGCAGTGGCCTTCCACCTTGAGTTGGACGGCCGGATGCATCCGCAGCCACTCGGCGTCCCTGGTGAGCGCCTGTCTCCCCTCCTCGTTGATGGTCCAGCTGTCGTAGCCGAAGAACACGTCGCGCAGGCCGGCGACCGTCGTCGCGTTTTGCTCCGCGCGCATTTCGTCCATCTGCCGTTTCGCGGTGGCCGGGTCCACCTTGGCCATGGCCATACCGGAACTCAGCCTCTCCGCGCCCGACGGATCGTAGCTCGACCAGCTGTCTGCCGGCGCGGGAGCGGACTTGGTGGTTTCGCCTCCCGACCGGACGGATTTGCTCGAGCAGCCTGCGCTCCACAGGGCCACGCAACCGACGGTCACCAGGCAGAGCGTTCTATAGTGATGATGCATACGTCCTCCATGGTGAATGAACGGGACGGCTCCCCAACAATTCGTCCGCGTCCGTCCCGCGTCGAGGCAGTGTAACAAGCTGAACCGGGAGGGGCAAGGTGGGGCAATGTGGAATTAGGAATCTGGAGTGGCAGGACAAAATCGGTCGTGAGCCCTCGGCGCTCGGCCGGGCTGATCAGAGATCAGCACGCTTCGGGCCCATACCACATTTCACATTCATCATTCCACCTTGCGCCTCGCGCGGTGGGGTTTTGTTTGCGGCGCTTGCATGAGTTCACGGATCGCCTCGAAGAGGACACGAAACCGGGCATCGTAATTGTGCCGGTTCGGCAAGACGTCGGGACAGGACCTTGTTGAGGCGATCAATTCTCTCAACCGGACAAACGCTCGCATCGTCGCAATGCCCTCTAATGGCTCTCTGGCTTCGCAATACGCTGGAACGCATGGCTCCCCCTGCTCGGTGAAGGCAGAGCGATAGGCTCATCTGAGACCGCCCCACGTTGACGTCACAATCGTGATGTCTGTTCCATGACTAAAAAGCAACGCAAGTAAAAATACTATGTACGTATTCTCAATTATTTACATCGTACACTTCAGGCGTTTTATGAGATTGAGATGAAGCCCGGACGAATCCCCTGCACCCTTGACCTGGATGAGGAAGGCGCGTAGAGAAGGCCTCCAGCACAGGAGGGACTTATGCCGCCAAGAAGGAAAGATCCGCGGAAGTGGGGACGTCGCCGGCCGGTCGGCCGGGTGAAGAAGCGAGCGCCGGCGAAGGCCGGAGACGGGAGTTTGAACCGCCGCCTGGCCGAGCTGACGGAACGGATCGACATCATCCTGCCGGAGGTGACGGCGCGGGTCGCGGCGCTGGAGCATCTGTTGCTGGAGCTGAAACTCTGCACGCGCGAGGATCTGCGCAGGGCGCGGGAGTTCGTGCGCGTTCAGGAGGCATGAGCGGCGAACGAGGGGCTGGCGACCGTCCCGTCAGTGGGCCGGCTTCGCGGCCGTGGGATCGGGAAACACCGCGAGACATTCCAGACAGATGAGCTGGCCGGTCCCGGCGCCTTCCGGCGTCCGGTATTCATCGACGATGCGCCCGTGGGCGCAGCGCTCCTTCACCCGGTTGTGCGTGACGATGCCCGGCGGTTTTTCTTCCTTCGTAACCTTGATCATGCTGTCCCCCTTCCGGTGCGGACGATCGAGGCGAGGCTTGCTGGAGATGGGCCGGGTGAAGGTCCGAACCCGGTCGGCTCTCAACGAATGCCCCTAGGATGGACCTCCAAGCCGGGCGAGTCAAGCGGGAGAAAAGGGGCCGGCAGAGGGGATCTCCGCACATTGCGGGGAAATGAGGAATGTGGAATTTGGAATGACGGAAAGAGTTCTGGGTTCTGAGTTATGAGTTGCCGGAGCGGATACCAGATAGACCAGACAGACCAGATGAACCAGATAGACTCGACAGACCAGCCAGACCAAATCTATTCCGCTGCTTTGCCTTGGAGGAAGAGGGCCTGTTCCAGGGCGCGGAAGAATTTCTGGTAGGGGGCCGGGTCTTCGATGGCGCGGAGGTAGAACTGCGCGCTGGCCCGCACGACGAGCTGCGACTCGTTCCGCTTGCGGACGGTTGCGGTCAACCGGACGAGGTCGCTCCGGTGCCAGAACGGCCCCCATGTACGATAGTTCTTCGTGAACAACAGGAGGCTCTGATCGTCGTAGAAGTGGTAGGAGGGGTCGGTTGCGAAGCCGGGCCGTTCGATCGCTTCGAATTTCTTGCCCGACACGATGCCCAGGTTTTCGTCCAGCACTTCCACCATGAACCCGATATCCTGCATCGTATCGACGATGGCTTCGAGCGTGCGCCGCCGGTCGTTGGTGTCGAAGACGCGGCTCTGCGCCGCGCGGAGCTTGACCTGGCTTTCCTCCGACAGCCAGATCTGATCCCGCGATTCCCACTGGTCCTGGTGCCGCAACTCGTAGGGCGTGGGACAGCCCTGCAACAGCAGGCAGAGCCCGGCCGCAAGCGTAGCGGCGGTCCCGCGCGATATGGAGATCCGTCCGGCGTTCATCTCCCCGTCCGGCGCACCGCACCCTCCTCTACTGCTACTGCTTGCCCACGAACAGCGACCGTTCGAGCGTGGCGAAGAAGTTCTGATAGACCTTCGGGTCTTCGATGGGCTTGTTGTTGTAGATGGCGTTGGCCCGGATCATCATGCGGCCTTCCGCCTCCTGGCGCACGGTGACCGTGACGCCCAGCACGTCGTAGTAATTGGGCTCGGCGAAGCGCGCGGCGGTCACGAGCCCGAGCGGCTCGTTCGCCCGCTCGATGATGAAGCCCAGATCCTGTAGGGCCGCGATGACCCCGCGCATGGCGAGCTGGCGGTCCGTCACGTCGAAGGTGCGGGTCTGCACGCTCCGGATTTTCATCTGCGCTTCGGTCGGAGCCAACAGATCTTGCTGCGGCTCAGGCGCCGTGCAGCCGTGCAAGAGCATCACACCCGCTATCACGATGATTCCCCAAACGGCTCGCTTCATCATCTCCTCGTCTCACAGGGTGAACGGTTCCAGGAACACGGCTTTCGAGAGCTTGGCGAAGAATTGCTGGTACAGCGCCGGGTCGCGGAGCATCTCCATCTTCTGCTCGCCCGGCGGGATGTAGTTGCGGTCGGCCTGGCCGTCCCCCTTCCACACGACCCGGTAGAACATGATCCGGACTTCGTGGCGCGTCGCCTCCGGATTGACCGGACGGGCGACCAGCGTGGCGGCGATCTTCTGGTGCAGATCCACCGGCATGATGACGTGCCCGAGCGACAACAGAAAGGTGAAGAACCGGCCGATGTCCTGGCCGTATTCCCTGGCACTCCGTTCCTTGGTGGCGCGGAGGAACCCGACGTCCTGCACGCTTTCCTCGATCTGAAATCCGAGATCCTGCAGGACGGCGGCCGAGGCGGAGAGCAGCTCCGCGTCATCCCTGGTCTCGAAGAGGCGGGTCTGCATCGCCCGATGCATCGCGCTTTCCGGCGTGAGTTGGAAGAATTCGGTGGGCTCGGTCGACGTGACGCAGCCGGCGAGCTGGGTCGAGAGCAGGAGCGCGGCCGCCGCAAGGCACGGCCGCCCTCCCGGGCGGCCGGCGCCCCGCTCAGAACTGCGTATAGTTGTACGCAAAGTCGCGGACCTTCTTGTCTTCGTCGTACTTGATGATGATCGTGAGGGTGCGCTGCCGCTGCGAGCTGGAGCTGTCGCGCGAGCTGGCGCCGAGAATGATGAGGCCCGCGAAGGAGGAACTGGCCGTGTCCACCCGGTCGGTCGAGACCTTGTCGTAGATCCAGACCTCGCGGCGCTTGTCGTCGGTCGTGACGATGTTCGGGCTGCCGAGGAGTTCGGCGACCTGCGAGGCCGGCATGCCGACCTTGATCTCTCCCTGGACCTTCCCGACGGTCAACCGGTCTTCCTTGATCTGGACGGTGTCGCCCCCGCATCCCGTCAGCGCGACCGTCAGACTCAACCCCAGCGCAACCGCTATGGCTCTCATGTTCGTGGTCCCCCCTTGGCGTGATGGCGCGACCGTCGAGGCAATCCTCCGTGCCTTCCCGGTCAGCATACAAGTTCCGCTTCCGAAAATCATCCGGCCGACGGGCGGGATGCCGCGGACGGGTTCAGGGAAAGACCGACCGCCAGAGCGAGACGACCCAGTCCTTGATGGCGGACAACCAGCCGGACTCGGCCGGTTCCTGAGGCTTGGGCGCAGGAGGCGGCTGGACGGCGGCGGGCGGCTCCGCCGGAGCGGCCGGCGGCGGCGCCGGGGCCGGCTTGGCGATGGGCTCCATGTTCGGCGGCGGGAGCGTCGCGGGATTGAAGGGTTCGGGCGCGCGCATCGTTTCGAGCGGCGCCGCGGCCGCGAGGCTGCCGCCCTGGTCGCGCAATTTTTTCTGATAGACCTCGACGAGTTCCTGCAGGGCGGCGTGGTTTTCCTTGGCGACGACCAGTTCGTTCTTCAGCGCGCTCTGTTGTCTGGCGAGCTGGGCGAGTTTCTGCTTGAGCTTGGCCTGCAGATCTTCGGCCTGGCGCCGCTCCGTCTCGATCTCGAGCTTCGCCTGTTGCGCCGCCGCGACCGCCGCCTCCGCTTCGCGCATCGTCTCCCGGTTCTGTTGCTCGATCTCGGTCGCCTGCCGGGCGAGAAACTTCTGTTCTTCCCGGGCCCGTTCCAGTTCGGCTTTGGTGAGTTCCGCATCCTGGACCGCGGCGTCGTAGGTGCTTTTCATCACGCAGCCGCCGAGCGTGGTCATCATGAGGCATAGCAGGCAGAGCGTAGAGGGTCTTTTCATCGATATCCTTTTCGTTAGGGCGGTCGGATCGGCTTGCGGTGCGACCGCATGACTGTCCTTGATAGCGCCCGAAGAATACCTGTTCCCCGTCAGGAAATCATCAGGCTTGATGGATCTCACCCACGCCCCTCGAAAGATGGAGAACAGGCTGGTTCCTCCGTTCCGGCGCCGGCCGCTCTTCCCTCGCGGCCCGCCGCCGACCGGCCCGGCCCAAAGGCACCAGCGGCTTCCCCCGCATGCATGAAGAGGCCTAAGCGATTGATTCTACGTATCAGGAATTTTCCGACATAGGAATGCTCGCCAATCGACGGCGACGATTCCCGGTCGGACCGACGCATCCCCCTCATCGTTGTCGTGACGGGGACCGGCCCTCCGGGGTCCCCCTACCATTGTCCAGTAGTTTCTCAGTATGCTGTTTTGTAAGCTCCGGGCACGGTTTACGTACCTGGAGGCAAGACGATGGGTTTGGGACTGGTGCTGATTTATATGGGGCTGCTGGGATTCGGCACGATGGTTTCACCCGGTATCGGACTCTCGGGCCGCATGATCGAAATGCTCCCGAGCACCTTCACCGATTGGATGCATGCGCCGGCCTACGCGGTCCTGACCTGGTTGCTGACGAGCAGCTTGCAGCAACGGGGCTGGCCCTGCCGTTATGCCCTGTTCGTCGCGGCCGCCGGCGCCATGGTCTTCGGCCTCTGGATGGAGGTGGCCCAGGGATCCGTTCCCGGACGCGTCGCCGATGCCGGCGACGTGATGCTCAATGCGGCGGGAATCGGAACTGCGGCGCTTCTGATCCTCCGGCGGGCATTGCCGGCCGACCGGACGGTCGGGCTTTCACCGGTGCGATCCTATCCTCCCGTCGCCTGAGCAAGGAGCCATGAGCACCATGACCGTTCATATCGACAAACGCCGCTCTTTCCGCAATCCGGTCGCCTGCCCCGTGTACTATTCCGACGGCGACTTCCACGCGAGCGGCATGACCGAGAACCTCACCAGCCGGGGCGGCTGCCTGCGGGGCACCCATGCGGTGACGGTCGGCATGCAACTCCTCGTCCTGTTGATCCGTCCGTCCCAGGAGGCGCTGCTGGTCAAGAAGGCCACGGTACGCTGGGTCGGCGACGAGCACTTCGGCGTCGAGTTGAGCGAAGAGGATTGCGGACCGGTCGGCGAACTGGATGAGGCGGACCTCGACGGAGCGCAGGGCACGGTGTCCTACATGACGCACTAGCGCTTCCGGGTTCCGCCGCGCTTCACGCCGAACCGCAGCGTTGCTGCGCGACCTCACCCTGAACCTTAACCTTAGCCTTAACCTTCCTCTCTCCCCCCGCGGTTGCATCGGCTCCGACCTTCCGCTAAGGTACGCGCGATGATCCACTGGCCCGTTCGCCAGATCCTGCTTGCCGTCGCGACGGGGGTGCTCCTCCCCTTCTGCTTTCCCAGATTCGATGTCGGCCTCCTCGCCTGGGTCGCGCTGATCCCCCTCCATATCGCGCTGGACGGCCTGCGCCGCTCGCAGGCCTTCTGGCTCGGCTGGCTCTCCGGGATGATCGGCTTTACCGGCATCATGGCCTGGGTGGTGACGGCGATGCACACCTACGGCAAGGTGCCGCTGCTCGTCAGCTACGCCATTCTGCTCCTGCTCACCGCCTATCTCGGCCTGTTCGTGGCGGTCTACAGCGCCGGCATGGTCTGGTTCCGCATGCTCGTGCCGCGCTACGGCCTCTTCGCCGCGCCCTGCCTCTGGGTGGCGCTGGAACTGGTCCGCACCTATCTGTTGAGCGGGCTCCCCTGGTCGCTGCTCGGCTATTCGCAATACCGCCAGCTCGATCTCATTCAGATCGCGGATCACCTGGGCGTGTACGGCGTGTCGTTCCTCATCGTCCTGACCAACGTGGCGCTGGCGGAGCTGTATCTCTGGCTGATGCCGCTGTTTCGCGGCTTCCGTCCCGCCAGGCTGCCCTGGGAACTGGTCTCGACCTCGGCGATTCTGATCGGTCTCTCCTGGGCCTACAGCACCTCGTTGATCGTCGGCGAAGGCATTCATCCCCCCAAGACGACCCTGCGGGTGGGCGTGGTGCAGCCGAACATCGACCAGGCGGTGAAGTGGGATCAATCTTTCCGCGAGGAAACGCTCCGCCGCTACGACCGGCTCACCGCCCGGTTCGGACAAGGGACCGATCTCGTGATCTGGCCCGAGGCGGCCACGCCGTTCGTGTACGAACGGGAGCCGGTCTATCAGCTCCAGCTCATCGCGCTGGCCCACCGCGCGGCGGCGCCGCTGCTGTTCGGCAGCCCGGCGGTGCGGTACGACGCGGAGCGCAGGCCCTATCTCCTGAACAGCGCCTATCTGCTCTCGCCCGAGGGACAGCTGCTGGGCCGCTACGACAAACAGCATCTCGTGCCGTTCGGCGAATACATTCCGCTGAAATCGTCGGTGCTCTTCTTCCTCGACAAGCTCGTGGAGGGGATCGGCGATTTCCAGGCGGGGCCCGGCCCGACGATCCTCTCGTTTCAGCCCCGCCCGTCCGGGGGAGAGTCCGCCTCCCGGCCGGTAAAGTTCGGCGCGGTGATCTGTTACGAAGTGATCTTTCCGGATCTGGTCCGGCGCATGGCGGGCGGCGGCGCGGAATTTCTCGTGACGATCACGAACGACGCCTGGTTCGGCGACTCCTCCGCCCCGTCCCAGCATTTCTCGATGGTGGTCTTCCGCTCGGTGGAGAACCACCTGGCCTTCGCCCGCGCCGCCAACACGGGCATCTCCGGGTTCATCGACCCCTTCGGCCGCATCATCGAGGCCTCGCCGATCTTCACCGAAGCGGCATTGCAGGCCGTGATTCCGGTGCGCCAGCCCTATACGTTCTACAGCCGCTACGGGGATGTCTTTGCCTACGGCTGTATGCTAATCTCCCTCCTGTTATGTCTGTTCGGCCTCTTCGGCACGAAGGGGCCGGAACCGGACGCCGTCGCGGCTACCCCCGTCTAAAGGGAAAGGATTCTTCGATGTTGGACGACATTCGCATCCGTGTGCGCGCCGTCGGTGAACAGGTCTCGGAACTTCGGGGGCATCTTTGACCTCGCCCGCATGACCGCCGAACTGCAAGAACTCGAAGCCAAAATGAGCCAGCCGGATTTCTGGAACGACGCGCGGGCGGCGGCCGCCGTGAGCCGCAAGAAAGTGGCGCTCGAGCGTGAACTCCAACAATGGCGCGACATTGAAGCGAAGCTGAGCGACGTGAACGCCCTGCTGGAACTGGCCCAGGAAAGCGGCGACGCCGAACTGGAACGGGAACTGGCCGGCGAGCTCGACCGCTTCGAGCCGCTCCTGGCGACGCTGCGCGTGGAACATCTGCTCTCCGGCGACCTCGACCAGAACAACGCGATCGTGGCGATCCATCCGGGCGCCGGCGGCACGGAGTCGCAGGACTGGGCCCAGATGCTCCTGCGCATGTACGTGCGCTGGGCCGAGAGCAAGAAATTCAAAGTGGAGACGCTGGACCTTCAGGCCGGAGACGAAGCCGGCATCAAGAGCGCGACGATCGCCGTCACCGGCCCCTACGCCTACGGCTATCTCAAGGCGGAAGCGGGCGTGCACCGCCTCGTGCGCATCTCCCCGTTCGATGCCAACAAGCGGCGGCATACCTCATTCGCCTCGGTCTTCGTCTATCCGGAGCTGAGCGAGGACATCGACGTCGCGATCGAAGACAAGGATCTGCGCATCGACACCTTCCGCGCGGGGGGCGCGGGCGGCCAGAACGTCAACAAGGTGGAGACCGCGATCCGCATCACGCACATTCCGACCGGCATCGTGGTGCAGTGCCAGAACGAGCGGTCTCAGCTCCAGAACCGCAACGGGGCGATGAAGATCCTCAAGGCGCGCCTCTTCGAGATGGAACAGAAGAAGAAAGAGGCGGAGTTCAACGCGATCGTCGGCGAGAAGAAAGACATCGCCTGGGGCAGCCAGATCCGCTCCTACGTGTTCCAGCCCTATCAGCTGGTGAAGGACCACCGGACCGGCTATGAAGTCGGCCAGGTGGCCGCCGTGATGGACGGCGACGTGGACGGATTCATCGAAGCCTATTTAAAAGGGAGGATGGCAAAGGGCGCGGGGCACGAGGCGATGGATGAATCATCCCTCTAGCCTTTCACCACGGGCCTGTTGCCCAGTCACATGGACGAACTGAACGAACAGCGGCAGCAACGGATCAAGAAGCTCGAGCAACTCCGCGAGGCGGGCGTGGCGCCCTACGGCACCCGCTTCGAGGTGAAGGACCGGGCCGGGCAGCTCATCAGGCTCCACGGCGAGAAGAGCAAGGAGACGCTGGAGCAGGAGAAGATCCCCTGCACCTTCGCCGGGCGCGTCGTCGCGCTCCGCCGGTTCGGGAAGGCCGCCTTCGCCGTGCTCCAGGACGGGTCGGACCGCCTCCAGACGTATTTGAAGAAGGATCTGCTCTCCGCACAGGGCTACACGGTCGTGGAGCAGCTCGACCTGGGCGACTGGATCGGCGTCAGCGGCATCCTGTTCCGCACCAAGACCAACGAGTTCACCGTCGAGGTCCGCGAGCTGACGTTCCTGAGCAAGGCGCTGCGCCCGCTTCCGGAGAAATGGCACGGGCTGACCGACGTGGAGACCCGCTACCGGCAGCGCTACGTGGACCTGATCGCCAACCCGGACGTGCACGGGATCTTCGCGACGAGGAGCCGCATCATCGCCGGCATCCGCTCGTTCCTGATCGAACGGGGCTTTCTCGAGGTGGAGACCCCGATGATGCATCCGATTCCGGGCGGCGCGGCCGCGAAGCCCTTCGTCACCCACCACAACGCGCTCGGCGTGGACCTGTATCTGCGCATCGCGCCGGAACTCTATTTGAAGCGCCTGATCGTGGGCGGCTTCCCGCGCGTCTTCGAGATCAACCGCAACTTCCGGAACGAGGGCATCTCGACCATCCACAATCCGGAATTCACGATGCTGGAATTCTACGTCTCCTACGCGGACTACCACGACCTGATCATCCTGACGGAGGAATTGATCTCCTCGCTCGCGCAGCAGACCCTCGGCAAGACGGTCATCGAGTATCAGGGCCAGGAGATCGACCTGACGCCGCCCTGGCGGCGCTGGTCCTACCACCAGTCGATCCTGGAGGTGAACAAGCTCGACGCCTCGGTGCTCCACGACAAGGACAAGGCCGTCGCCGCCGCCAGGCAGCTGAACGTGCCGGTCGATCCGAAATGGCCGCTGTTCAACATCGTGAACGAGATCTTCGAAGAAACGGTCGAGCCCAATTTGCAGCAGCCGACCTTCATCACCGACTATCCGATCGAGATTTCCCCGCTCGCGCGCCGGAAGGATTCGAACCCGGCCCTCACGGACCGGTTCGAGCTCTACATCGCGGGCCGGGAGATCGCCAACGCCTTTTCCGAGTTGAACGACCCGCTGGATCAGCGCGAGCGGTTCGAGGGCCAGGCGGCCCAGCGCGCCGCGGGCGACGAAGAGGCGCATCTGGTGGACGAAGACTTCCTGCGCGCGCTGGAATACGGCATGCCCCCGACGGCGGGCGAAGGCATCGGCATCGACCGCCTGATCATGCTCTTCACCAACCAGGGATCGATCCGCGACGTCGTCCTCTTTCCCCAGTTGCGGCCGGAGAAATAACAGCGCGTGGCCCTGCCCTACGAAATCTTCGTCGGTCTCCGGTATCTGCGCGCCAAGCGCCGCAACCGGACCATTTCGCTCAACACCTTCGTGTCCGTGGCCGGCATCACGCTCGGCGTGGCGGCCCTGATCGGCACGGTCGGCATCATGACGGGATTCAAGGAGGACATTCAGTCCAAGATTCTCGGCACGACCGCCCACATCATCGTCCAGGACCGGATGAAGGACGGCATGACCGATTACGCGGCGACCACCAAGCAGGTCGAAACCGTCCCCGAGGTGGTCGCGGCGACGCCCTTCATCCTGAAGCAGGTGATGCTCACGACGCAGAGCAGCGCGCAGGGCGTCGTGCTCCGGGGCATCGATCCGCAGCGGGAAGCGAACGTGACCGAACTCGCGAAGAACCTCGCCTCGGGACAGCTGGCGGACCTGGGCAAACCGGTGAAGGTGAACCTCCCGCCGCCGGACGACCCGACCGGCCCGCCCCAGCCCTCGGAAAAGCCCGGCATCATCCTGGGCAAGGAACTGGCCCTCCGCCTCGGCGCCTTCGTCGGCGACACGGTCACGGTCGTCTCGCCCGCCGGCCCGATCAGCGCCATGGGCATGGTGCCGAAGATCCGCATCTTCGCCGTCTCGGGGATCTTCCAGTCCGGCATGTACGAATACGACTCGTCGCTGGCCTATATCGACCTGGCCGAGGCGCAGAAGTTCTTCAACATGGGCGACTCCGTCACGGGGATCGAGATCAAGGTGACCGACGTGTTCCGCGCCAACGAGATCGCCCGCCGGGTGGAGCAGACGCTCGGCTTTTCCTACGGCGCCAGGGACTGGATGCAGCTGAACCGCAACCTGTTCTCCGCGCTCAAGCTCGAAAAGACGATGATGTTCCTGCTGCTCGTGCTCATCACGATCGTCGCCTCGTTCAACATCGTGAGCACCCTCACGATGATCGTGACGGAGAAGCAGAAGGAGATCGCCATCCTCAAAGCGATGGGCGCCACCAGCAAGAGTATCCGCCGCATCTTCATGCTGAACGGATTGATCATCGGGCTCTCCGGCACCGCGATCGGCATTCCGCTGGGCTACGCGTTTCTCTGGCTGATCGAGCGGTTCTGGACCTTCGACCCGACGGTCTATTACATCTCCAAGATTCCGGTCCATGTCCTGGGCGAGGACGTGCTGCTGGTGGCGGGCTCGGCGATCCTGATCAGCTTCGCCGCGACGGTCTATCCGTCGCTCCAGGCCGCGAAGCTCGAACCGGTGGCGGCGCTGCGCTATGAATGAGACAGCGAACAGTTGTCAGACTTCAGCGGTCGGCGTTGGGCTGCGACTGAAAACTGATCGCCGATTGCTGAAAGCGATGCAATGATCACCGTCACCGATCTCCATAAATCCTTCCCCATGGGCGGCCGGAGCCTCACGGTGCTCCGCGGCATCAACCTCACGATCGCGCGCGGCGAACTGATCGCCGTGGTCGGCGCCTCCGGCGCCGGCAAGAGCACGCTGCTCCACATCATCGGCCTGCTCGACCGGCCGACCAAGGGCACGGTCCGGTTCGAAGAACAGGATCTCTTTCAGCTGTCCGAATCGGCCCAGGCCGAGTTCCGGAACCGGCGCATCGGCTTCGTGTTCCAGTTTCACCATCTGCTCCCGGAATTCACGGCGCTGGAGAACGCCTGCATGCCGGCCCTGATCCAGCGGCGGCAGCCGGAGGAGATCGAGCGAGAAGCCGTCGCCATTCTCAACGAGGTCGGATTGGGCCAGCGCCTGCACCACAAACCGGGGGAACTCTCCGGGGGCGAGCAACAGCGCGTTGCCGTGGCCAGGGCCCTGCTCCAGAAGCCGGACCTCGTCCTGGCGGACGAGCCGACGGGCAATCTCGACACCCACACGGGCGAGGCCCTCTTCGCCCTCATGCGCGAACTGAACAAGGCCCGCGGCACCACCTTCGTGATCGTCACCCACAACGACAAGCTCTCCGCCCAGGCTGACCGGATCCTGCATATGCAGGACGGTCAGATCGTTTAATCAGGATGCTGAAAAAGCCCGCCAGCTTCGTTCTCGCATCGCTCAGACCCTCAACGTACCCCAGAGGGTACGCCTCGGCCCTTCGCTCGCTGCGGCCTTGCTGGACGGGATTTTTGAGCATCCTGAAGAATCGCTCAACGCTGCTCCGTCGGCCTTTGGACCCCCTGGAAAACCTTGACGAAGGCCGGTTCATCCAATACACTCGCCAAAATCGACTCTTCTCGGGGAGTTGTCGTGCCATGCCTCTTCAGCTGAAGCTCCGGACGATCGCCGCGGCGATCCTGCTCCTGTCTCCCGTGCCGGCCCTGGCCCTGGAATTCGTCGCGGTCGGTCCCCGCTCGATGGGCATGGGCGGAGCCGGTGTCGCCGTCACGACGGACTCCCTCGCGACCTACTGGAATCCGGCCGGTCTGGCCATGACCCAGACGGTGGACATCCGGCTCCAGGGCGGCGCCCAGGTCATCGATCGTGCGGGGATCGCCGATGCCGTCCACGACCTGGAGAATTTCAACACCGGCGATACCTCGGCGGGCAATCTCGCCAGGGCCCAGGACATCGCGAACCGCATCAACCGCCCCGGCGCCACCGCCTCGCTGAACGGATCGGCCGGTCTCTATCTGAAGGGCCATCTGGGCGAGCATGCCTTCGGCTTCAGCGTCGCCGACGTCGCAACGGGAGGCGCCTTCGTCTCGACGCCGCTTCAGCCCACCCAGCCGGGCGGCGCAGGCACTCCGATCAGTCTCTCCGGACAGATGGCCCTTCTGGGACTCGAGGTCAGACAGGCCACCTTCTCGTACGCCTATGCGTTCGCCGACAAGACCTTTTCGATCGGCATCACGGGGAAGATCCTGCAAGGCGCGGCCTACAGCGGAAGCACCACGCTCACCGGAGGAACCGACGTCTCGCTGCACGACAATTTCGGCAAGGCCACGCTCTCCTCGGCCTTCGGCATCGACGTGGGCGCGATCTACCGGCCCTCCTCTTGGCTCCGGTTCGGCGTGGTGGCCAAGGACATCAACGAACCGACGTTCGACACGCCGGGCGGGGGCGAGCTGAAGCTGGGACCGCAGGTGCGGGGAGGCGTCGCCGTGAATCCCTACTCGTCGCTGACGCTGACGGCGGACGTGGACGCCACGGTGAACAAGACGTTCGTGCCGGGCGTGAAGAGCCAGTTGTTGAGTCTGGGCGCGGAGCAGACGATCCTCAGCGAGTTCCTCTCCTTCCGTGTCGGCGCCTTCAAGAACATGAAGGATGCCGGAACTCCCTTTACCCCCACCGCAGGAATCGGGTTGCGAATCTATGCCTTTCGACTCGACCTGGGCGGCGGATATGACTTCCGGGAGAAGGGGGCGCTGGCCTCCGGCTCGGTTTCTCTGACCTTCTAGACGTATCGTCACTCTCTAATGGTATACTGACCTCATGTCGATGACCTTGCACAAACGGTTGCGCATGGCTCTCTGTCTGCTCCCGCTGCTGATCGCCGGCTGCGGCGGCCTGCAGGAAGTCTGGGAAGGACCAGGCGCCAAGATGTTCCGCCCGCAGGCGATCGCCGTGCTGCCGCCGATGGCGAGCCAGTACGACAGCGCGCGGGAGGACATCCAGGACGTGCTGTCCGGCTCCCTGACCAAAGTCGCCCATATCGAACGGGTCGTCACCCCGGAGAGCGTCACGGATATCTTCCAGGCCTCGAAGGAGGCGTTCGATTCGCTCGTGTTCTATTTCTCCCGGCTGGAGATGACGGGGCAATCCGACAAGGATTCCGCCATCAAGCTGGGGAAGGCGCTGAACGTGGATTCGTTCATCGTCGTACGGGTGAATTCCTGGGAGTACGTCCGCAAGGAAGGCGACAACGTCGGCCGCGTCGGCCTCAGCCTCCGGCTGATCGATGCGACGACCGGCACAACCGTCTGGAAGGCGCGGCATGAGAAATCCAGCAGCTACATGTTCTTCCGGCCCAACCTGAAGGACGTCGCCAAGGAACTGGCCGCCGAAATGATCTCCTACATGCCCCCGCAGGGCAAGCGCTAACCGGAGACGCGCCCCTCCGTTCCGGCTCCGGCCGGACCTTCCTTCAATCTGTACGGTGTAACGAGGCGGCCGGTTCAGCCGGCGGACGGATGCTGCGGCGCCATGGCGGCTTTCAGCGACCGGACGAATCCCGCCACCTGCCCGACCATGCCGGCCTGCTGCTGATGCGCCGCGATGCGTTTGACGATGGCGCTGCCGACGATGACGCCGTCGGCGATCGCCGAGACCTTCGCCGCGTCGTCCGGCGTGGCGACGCCGAACCCGACCGCAACGGGCGTCCTGGCGACTTTCCGGATCTTCTCCACGTTCTTCCCCACGTCGGCCACGTTGCTCAACTTGGCGCCGGTAATGCCGGTGAGCGACACGTAATAGACGAACCCCTTCGACTGCCTGGCCACGTAGGCGCGCCGTTCGGCGGTGCTGGTCGGCGCGAGCAGGAAGATCAGCTGCAGGCCCGAGGCCGCCGCCGGCCCCTGGAGCGGGCCCGCCTCGTCGGGCGGCATGTCCGGTACGATCAGCCCGTCGATTCCGGCCGCGACCGCCTCCCGACAGAACCGTTCCGGCCCGAAGGCGTGGATGCTGTTGTAATAGGCCATGAGGACGAGGGGGATCTGCGTCTTGGTCCGGAGCTGCTTCACCATCGGGAGAATCTTCCGGAGGGAGGTCCCGCTCCGGAGCGCCCGCTCCGCTGCCTGCTGGATCACGGGGCCGTCCGCGATCGGATCGGAAAAGGGTACGCCCAGTTCGATGATGTCGGCCCCCGCCCCTTCCAGCTCGAGGACGAGCTGTTCGGTCTCGGCCAGCGTGGGATCGCCGGCCATCACGTAGGCGATCAGCGCGGCTTCCCGCCGCTCCCGCAGACGGGCGAAGGTCCGGTCGATGCGCGACGTCACAGCGTGATGCCTCGCATGCGGGCCACCTGCTGCACGTCCTTGTCGCCGCGCCCGGACAGATTGACGAGCAGGATCTGAGTCTTTTTCATCGTCGGGGCGAGTTTCACCGTATGGGCGATCGCGTGGGCGCTTTCCAGCGCCGGCACGATCCCTTCCTCCCTGGCGAGCAGATCGAAGGCCGCCATCGCCTCGTCGTCGGTGGCGGAGGTGTACGTGGCCCGGCCGGTCTCGCGCAGATAACTGTGCTCGGGGCCGACGGCGGCGTAATCCAGTCCGGCCGAAACGGAATGGGTCAGGTTGATCTGCCCGTCCTCGTCCTGGAGCAGATAGGTCATGGTCCCTTGCAGGACCCCCGGCTTCCCGCCGGAAAATCTTGCCGCGTGTTTCCCGCTCGCGACGCCGAGCCCGCCCGCCTCGACCCCGACCATCTTCACCTTTTTGTCGTTGAGGAACGCGTGGAAGAGCCCCATCGCGTTGCTCCCGCCTCCCACGCAGGCCACGAGGCAGTCCGGCAGCCGTCCTTCGGCGGCGAGGATCTGCTTGCGGGCCTCCTTGCCGATGACCGACTGGAAATCGCGGATCATCATGGGATAGGGATGGGCGCCGAGCACCGAGCCGAGGATATAGTGGGTGGTGCGGATGTTGGTCGTCCAGTCGCGCATCGCCTCGCTGATGGCGTCCTTCAAAGTCCGGCTGCCCGCGTCGACGCCGGTGACGGTCGAGCCGAGCAGGCGCATGCGGAACACGTTCAGCGCCTGGCGCTGCATGTCCTCCGTGCCCATGTAGATTTCGCACTGCAGGCCGAACATCGCCGCCACGGTGGCGGTCGCGACGCCGTGCTGGCCGGCGCCGGTCTCCGCGATGATGCGCGGCTTCTTCATCCGCTTCGCCAGGAGCCCCTGCCCGATCGCGTTGTTGATCTTATGGGCGCCGGTGTGGCAGAGGTCCTCGCGTTTCAGGTAGATCCTGGCTCCGCCCAGCCGCTTGGTGAGCCGCTCGGCGAAATAGAGCTGCGTGGGCCGGCCAACGTACTGTTTGAGGTAGTAGGCCAGTTCGGCCTGAAATCGGCGGTCCTTCCTGGCCTTGGCGTACTCCTGCTCCAATTCGAGCAGGGCCGGCATCAACGTTTCGGGGACGTAGCGGCCGCCGTAGGAGCCGAACCGGCCACGTTTGTCGGGAACCTGTGTCATGCTTGTCCTCTGCCCATCGAATCGCCGGCAGTATAAACGGGCTCAGCCCCGGGAGACAACCCTCACCGCCTCGAGAAACGCGCGGATCTTCGCGTGATCCTTCTTCCCCGGAGAAGCTTCGACGCCGCTGCTGACGTCCACGCCGTAGGGCCGGACGGTCCGGATCGCCTCGGCGACGTTCTCCGGAGTCAGACCTCCGGCCAGGACGATCGCGGCGGCTTTGGCCGCCTCGGCCGCGAGACTCCAGTCGGTCACTTCCCCGGTTCCTCCATAGGCCTTCTCGGAATAGGTATCGAGCACGAAACCCCTGACCCCCGCGCGCCCTTGGAATTCCGCCAGGGCGAGGAAGCTGCCCCGGTCCTTCACTCGCAGCGCCTTCATCAACGGCCTGCCGAGTTCGAGACAATAGGCCGCGCTTTCGTCGCCGTGCAACTGGGCCAGGGCGAGCCCGCAGCCGTCCATGATGCTCCGGACCGCGGCCGGCTCCTCGTTGACGAACACTCCGACCGGGATCACCAGCGGCGGCAGCGTCGCCACGATCCGTTTCACGACGGCCGGTTCGACGTAGCGCGGGCTCTTGCGATGGAAGATGAACCCCAGCGCATCGGCGCCGGCCGCGACCGCGGCGGCGGCGTCCTCCCCGTTGGTGATGCCGCAGATTTTGACTTTGCAGGCGGACGGCATGGTTCAGGCCGGCGTTGCGGCCTGGACGCCGCGCAATTCGCGGATCTTGGCGCCGGTGTCCTCGGCCCGGATCAGGGATTCGCCGATCAGCATGGCATGCACGCCGACGTCGAGCAACTGGGCGACATGCTCGCGCGTGTGAATGCCGCTTTCGCTCACGATCAGCTTGTCCGGGGGAATGCGCGGAACCAGCCGCTTCGTGACCCCCAGGTCGGTCGTGAAGGTCTTGAGATCGCGGTTGTTGATGCCGATCATGCGGGCCTCCGGAATCCACTCCAGCACCGTGTCGAGCTCCCGCTCGTGGTGGGTCTCGATCAGCACGTCCAGCGCCAGCTCCCTGGCCAGGGCGTGAAAGTCCATGAGCTGCCGGCGCTCAAGCGCGGCCACGATCAGCAGCACCGCGTCCGCTCCGTAGGCGCGCGCTTCGTAGAACTGGATGTCGTCCACCATGAATTCCTTGTTGAGGGCCGGCAGCGGCACGGCCCGCTTGATATCCCGCAGGTAGTCGAGGCTGCCCCGGAAGAAATCCTTGTCGGTCAGCACGGAGAGCGCCGAGGCGCCGGAGTCGTGATAGGTCCTGGCGATACCGAGGTGGTCGAACTTCTCCTCGAATTCCGGGCGCAGCAGCCCCAGGCTCGGCGAGGCCTTCTTCACCTCGGCGATCAGCGCCGGGCTGGTGGCCGTGCGGGTCGCGTCCAGCGCCACCGCGAACCCCATCGGTGCCGGCACGTCCCGCATCCGCGCCTTCAGGTCGGAGAGGTAGCCGCGGCTCTGCTTGCGCCGCAATTCGGCCCTCTTGTGCTCAAGTATGCGGGAGAGGATCATCGGCGTCACCCCTTCCCGGTGTAGGCGACCAGCCGTGCGAGCTTGTCCGCGGCGGCTCCGGAATCGATCGTCCTGGCGGCGAGGCGGAAGCCGTCCTGGAGGGTCTTGGCCTTGCGTCCGGCGACGAGCGCGGGGGCGGCGTTCAGGCAGACGACGTCGCGCTTGGGCCCCTTGCGCCCCTGAAGAATCTCTTTGGTGATCCTGGCGTTGTCCTGCGGCGACCCGCCCGCCAGCTCTTTCGGCGGGACGCGGGTCAGGCCGAACTCCTCCGGCGTGACCACGTAATTCGACAGCACCCCGCCCTTCGCCTCGGAGACGATCGTGCGGTCCGCCAGGGTGATCTCGTCAAGCCCATCCATCCCGTGCACCACGAAGCAATGCTGCGATCCGAGATGCATGAGCACCTTGCCGAGCAGCTCCGTCAGGCGCGGCTCGTAGACTCCCAGAACCTGGATCGTCGCGCCGGCCGGATTGGTCAGGGGCCCCAGCACGTTGAGCATGGTGCGGATGCCCAGTTCCTGGCGGGGCGCGGCGCAATGTTTCATGGCGCCGTGATAGAGGGGCGCGAAGAGGAACCCGATCCCCACTTCGTTGATGCAGTCGGCCACGCGGTCGGGCGAGAGGTTGATGTTCACGCCCAGCTCGGACAGGACGTCGGCGCTCCCGGATTTGGAGGACACCGACCGGTTGCCGTGCTTGGCGACGGTGAGTCCCGCGCCGGCCACCACGAAGGCCGTGGTCGTCGAAATGTTGAAGGTGTGGCGCCCGTCGCCGCCCGTCCCGCAGGTATCGACGACCAGCGGATCGCCGACGGCGATTCGGACGGCACGCTCGCGCATGGCCCGCACGGACCCGGCGATGGCCTCCACCGTTTCGCCGGTGAGGCGCAGGCCCATCAGGTAGGCCGCGATCTGGGCGGACGTGGCGGCTCCGTCCATGATCTCGTTCATGACCTGCTCGGCCTCCTTTTCGGTGAGCGGGAGGCGCTCGGCCAGCTTTGCGATCGCGTCTTTGATCATGGAGGACACGGGGGTTACGACAGCTTGAGGAAGTTGCGGAGCAGATCTTTGCCGGCCGTCGTGAGGATCGACTCCGGATGAAACTGGACGCCTTCCGCGCCGAGCGACTTATGGCGCATGCCCATGATCTCCCCTTCCGCGGTTTCCGCGGAGACTTCGAAGCAGGACGGCAGGGTCGAGCGCTTCACGATCAGCGAGTGGTAGCGCGTGGCTTCGAAGGGATTCGGCAGATCGCGGAAGATGGTCTTTCCGTCATGCTTCACCATGGAGGTCTTGCCGTGCATCAACCGCTCGGCCCTCACGACCTCGCCGCCGAAGGCGACCGCCAGGGATTGATGGCCCAGACAGACACCGAGCAGCGGCAGGCGGCCGGCGAAGTGCCGGATCGTCTCGACCGACACTCCCGCCTCGTTCGGCGTGCAGGGGCCCGGCGAGACGACGATCCGGTCGGGCTTGAGCGCTTCGATTTCCGCGATCGTGATCTTGTCGTTGCGGAACACGCGGACGTCCTCGCCCAACTCCCCGAAATACTGTACCAGGTTGTAGGTGAAGGAATCGTAGTTGTCGATCATCAGTAACATGTGCTTACTCATTCGAAGCGATCTCGCGGGACTCGCGCGCAAAGCGAGACGCGCACTTCTCGCCCTCCTTGCGCGTCGCGCCGATCATTCCAATCCCTGCTCCGCCAGCTCGATGGCCTTCATCATCGCGCGCGCCTTGTTGCAGGTCTCTTCGTATTCATGCTCGGGATTGGAGTCCGCCACGATCCCGGCGCCGGCCTGCACGAAGGCCTGATGCTTCCTGATGACCACCGTGCGGATGTTGATGCACATGTCCATGTTGCCGGAGAAGCTGAAATAGCCGACGGCGCCGGCGTAGGGCCCCCGCCTCGTCGGCTCCAGTTCGTCGATGATCTCCATCGCCCGGATCTTCGGCGCGCCGGACACGGTCCCGGCCGGAAAACAGGCGCGCAGCACGTCGTAGGCGGTCTTCGAGGGGTCGAGCCTGCCGGTGACGTTCGAGACGATGTGCATGACGTGCGAGTACCGCTCCACATGCATGAGCGAATCGACGGTGACGGACCCGGGGCGCGCCACGCGCCCGACGTCGTTGCGTCCGAGATCCACCAGCATGACGTGCTCCGCCCGTTCCTTCTCGTCCGCCAGCAGCCGGCGCTCGAGCTGCTGGTCCTCCTCCGCGTTGGTGCCGCGGCGGCGCGTGCCGGCGATGGGCCTCACGGAGATAACGTCGTCTTCGCAGCGGACGAGGGTTTCCGGGGACGAGCCGACGAGTTCGACGCCGGCGACGCGCAGGTAGTACATGTAGGGCGAGGGGTTCACGACGCGCAGCGCCCGGTAGAGCTGCAGGGGCGGCGCCTGCACGTTGGTTTCCCACCGCTGCGAGAGGACGGCCTGCACGATGTCCCCCGCGCGGATGTATTCCTTGGTGCGCACCACCATCTTTTCGAAGTCGGCCTTGCTCATGTTGGAGGTGAAGGCGATGGGCCGGCGGCGGCGGTGCGGGCGCGTGCGCCTCAGCGGGCGCCTGAGGCGCGCGATCATGCGCTCGATGCGCTCGGTCGCCGCGCGATAGGCGCGCTTCACGTCGCGGTCGCGGCTCGACGTCACGTGGGCGTTGGCGACGACTTTGATCTTCTGGGACACGTTGTCGAAGATCACCAGCGTATCGGTCAGGAGAAAGGCGAAGTCCGGCAGGTTGGCCGGCTCCTTCCGGCGGCCCGGCAGCTCTTCGAACGTCCGGACGATGTCATAGCTCAGGTAGCCGACCGCGCCCCCCACGAATCTCGGCAGGTCCGGCACGGTGACCGGCCGGTAGGCCTCCATGAGTTCCCGCAGCCGTTCGAGCGGGTTGCCCTTGCTCGGAATGCGTTTCTTCCGCTTGCCCCGCAGGTAGATCAGATCGCCGCGGTCCTCGTAGATCACGACGGGCGAGCCGCTGCCAAGAAAGGAGTAGCGCGCCCACTTCTCCCCGCCCTCGATGCTTTCCAGGAGATAGGCGGTGGGCCCGTGATCGACCTTGGCGAAGGCCGACACGGGGGTTTCGTAGTCCGCCAGGATCTCCCGGTAGAGGGGGATCAGGTTCCCCTCCCGGGCGTAATGGCGGAACTGGTCGAGACTGAGCGAGTACGTCGGTGTCGGCACGGTTACGGTCCTATGGCTCCTGGCTGACGATCAGCTTCTGCCCCACTTCGATGATGTCGTCCGGCAGCTTGTTCCACTTGCGCAGCACGTCGACCCGGACGCCGTAGCGCCGGCTGATCCGGTAGAGGGTTTCTCCCGGCTTCACGACATGAACGTTCGGCGCGCTTCTGGCTTCCGCCTGCATCTCCGAAGGAGCGGGAACGGCCGGCGCCTCCGCCGAAGCGGCGGGGGCGGTTCCCAGCAGTTCGCTGAGGGTCGGGGTGGATTCCGCGGGCGGGGTCTTGGCCGGCGGCGCCGCGGCACGCTTCATGTCCGCTCTGGCTTTGCGCTCGAGCAGCGCGGCTTCCTTGACGGCTTCGGCCTCCTCCTGGACGCGGGCCATCTGCTCGCGCGCGGCCTGCACCTGGGCGGTCAATTCCCGGTTCCTCGTTTCGTATTCCGCCAGTTCCCGCTTCGTACGCTTGACTTCGTTGTCGAGCTCGCCCGTGCGCTTTTCTTCCTGGGCCAGCAGCCGCTGAAAGTTCAAACTCCTGGCCTTCTCCGCCTCGTATTTCTCGCTGAGCACGCAGCCGCTGAGCAGGAGTCCTCCGCACATCATAACCAGAATACGGGATGCAGATTTCACGGTCGATCGTCTCACGCGTGGTTCCTCCATCATGTAAACCTCCTCATGCCGGGTTGAGGCGCGTCCCTCTCTCCTGCGCACAGGCGTTGCCGGCCCTCAACGGCGCATAAATCCGATGAACAGGATTGGATAGAATAGTGTCTAACGCGGCGAAAGTCAAAGGGAATAGGGCCGGTCCGCGGTTTGACCGCCTCCCTCGGCCTGTGCTACGGTCTGCCAGCGCTTCACCCGGATAACTCCACCCCGGCTGCTCCGGCTCTCCGCATTCGATGGGTACGACCGACATCCAGGCCCGATTGACCGAACTGCGGGAGCAGATTCGCCGGCACGACCATCTCTATTACGTGAAAGCGCGGCCGGAGATCTCCGACGCCGCCTACGACCGCCTGTTCCGCGAGCTCCTGGACCTCGAGCAGGCCCATCCGGAACTGGTGACGCCCGACTCCCCGTCCCAGCGCGTGGGCGCTCCTCCGCTCGACGAGCTCAAGAAGGTCCGGCACGAACAGCCGATGCTGAGCCTGGACTCGCTCGTCGACTCCTCCGACGTGCTGGCCTTCGATCAGCGCATGAAGCGGGAACTCGACGTCGCGTCCCTCGAATACACGGCGGAACCGAAATTCGACGGGCTCTCCGTGGAACTGCTCTACGAACGGGGCCTCTTTACCAGGGGCGCCACCAGAGGCGACGGGACGACCGGAGAGGACGTCACGGTCAACCTGCGCACGATCCGCTCCCTGCCCCTTCACCTGCTCCCCCGATCGGGCTATCCGGAACGCCTGGTCGTGCGGGGTGAAGTCTACATGAGGCTGGACGATTTTCAGGCCCTGAACCGACGGATGACCGAACGGGGGGAGGAGGCTTTCGCCAACCCGCGGAATGCCGCGTCCGGCTCGTTGCGGCAGCTGGATTCCTCCATTACGGCGGCCCGCCCGCTCGTCGTGACCTGCTACGAGGTGATGGCGCTTTCCGGAGAGGCTCCCCCGTCCCATTGGGATGAACTCGACGCGCTCGCCCGCTGGGGCTTTCCCGTTCCGCTCCACCGGCGCCGCTGCGGCTCGATCGAAGAGGTGATGGCCTATCACCACGAAACGGAAGCGCTGCGCGACAGCCTCCCCTACGAGATCGACGGCATCGTGGTGAAAGTTGACCGCCGGGACTGGCAGGAACGGCTGGGATTCAAGTCCAGAAGCCCCCGCTGGGCCATCGCGTACAAATTCACCCCGCGCAAGGAAATCACGGTGGTGCAGGACATCGTCGTGTCCGTGGGGCGGACCGGCACGCTGACGCCCGTAGCCCTGCTCAAGCCGGTGGAGGTCGGCGGCGTCACGATCAGCCGGGCAACCCTCCACAACGCCGACGAAGTGGCGAGGAAGGACATCCGCGTCGGGGACACGGTGAAAGTCGAGCGGGCCGGCGACGTGATTCCCGCCGTGGCCGAGCGGGTCCCGATGCCGGACGAACGGCGCGGCGATCCGTTCCGCATGCCGGCCGCCTGCCCGGTCTGCGAATCGGCGGTCGCGCGCGAGGGGGCCTACTACTACTGCACCGGACAGTCGGTGTGCCCGGCCCAGCTCAAGGGGGCCGTCGAGCACTTCGCGTCGAAGGCCGCGCTCAACATCGAAGGGCTGGGCAAGAAGACCGTGGCCCAACTGGTGGAGGCCGGGCTGGTCCGCTCCCTGGCCGATCTCTACCGGCTGACCAAAGCGCAGTTGCTGGAGTTGGACGGCTTCGCCGACCGCTCGGCGACGCTCCTGCTGGAGGCGATCGAACGGAGCAAGACCGTACCGCTGGACCGCTTCCTGATGGGGCTCGGCATCAGGCAGGTCGGACAACATATCGCGAAGGTCCTGGCCCGGGAGTTCGGCTCGCTCGCCGCCCTGATGGAGGCGGACGACGCGCGGCTCCAACAGGTGCAGGAAATCGGTCCGGAGATCTCCGCGAGCCTGGTCTCCTACTTCTCGGAGCCCCACAACCGGCGCGCGATCGAGGAACTCATCGAGGCCGGTTTTCACATCGAGGCAAAACAGGTTCCGGTTTCCGCGGACGCCGGGCTGGCGGGCAAGAGCTTCGTGTTCACCGGAGGACTGGCCGGGTTTACGAGGGAGCAGGCCAGACAGCTGGTGGAGGAACGGGGAGGACAGGTGTCGTCGAGCGTCAGCAAGAAGACGTCATACGTGGTCGCGGGGGCGGACCCCGGCTCGAAGCTCGCTCAGGCCCACAAGCTCGGGATCCGGGTGCTGAGCGAGGAGGAATTCCGGCGACTCATGGAAGAGGGCGCCTGACCCGGGACGGAAGCGGGGGGCTCAGCTCACGAGATTGAGGTGGGACGCTTCGACCGGCACCGGCGCCTTCTCTTCCCGGAAAATCTGCACGCTGCGAATGGAGCGCGGGTCGGCCTCGTGGATGAGCAGGCGGCAGTTTCCGATCCGCAGCTCTTCGCCGACCTTGGGAATCCGGCCGAGCTCCTGCTGGATGAGCCCGCTGATCGTGACGGCCTCGTCGCCGAGATCGACCTTCAGGAAGTCGTTCACCTTCCGGACTTCGGTCCGGCCGTGCACGAGGATGTGGTTCTTCCCCAGGCGCTTGATCAGTTCCTCGGTGATGTCCGTTTCGTCCATGATTTCCCCGACGACTTCTTCGAGCAGGTCCTCGAGGGTCACGATGCCCATGACGCCGCCGAATTCGTTGACGACGACGGCCATGTGGCGCTTCTCCTGCTGAAACTGCTTCATGAGATCGTCCGCGGTCTTGCCCGCCGGCACGAAGATCGGCGCGTAGGCGATGTCCTTCAACTTGACCTCGGACTGCCCCTTGGCGAGCTCGGTCAGGGCCCTGGTCTTGTAGAGAATGCCCGTGATGTTGTCGAGCGTGCCGTCATAGACCGGGATCCGGGAGTACTTGGAGTTGTACAGCAGCTCCTGCGCCTCCTTGAGCCGGAGATTCCCGTCGAGGGAGAAGACGTAGAGCCGCGGCGTCATCGCGTCTTCCGCCGTGATGTCCTTCAGCTGGAAGACGTTCTTGATCATCTTGACCTTCTCCACCTCGATCGCGCCGGCCTTCCCTCCCTCGTCCAGCATGATCTTGAGCTCTTCCTCCGTGACGAGCGGAAGCGTCAATCCCTTGCCGCCGGTGAGCTTGTGAATGAACGGCACCATCACCGCCAGGAGGGGCTTCAGCAACAGCTGGACCCCGTAGACCGGATAGGCCATGTTCAACGTCACCGGGACGGCGAACTTCGCCGCCAGCGTCTTCGGGATCACGTCGACGGAGACGAGCAGGACGAACGTGAGCAGCCCGACGACCACCGCGATGGTGTCGTCGAAAAACGTCCGTTCCGCCCCGAACTTGTTCAACGTCAGGAAGGTGGCGTACATCGGGATCGCCGTGCCCACCAGACGGTCCCCGACGAGGATCGTCGCCAGCAGCTTTTGCGGGTCGCTGCGCAGGTGAAGCGCCATCCTGGCCCGTTTGTTGTCGTTCTGTTCGAGGGCGCGCAGCTTGGTCTCGTTGACCGCGAAGAAGCCGATCTCTGCGGTCGAGATCACGGCAGAAAGAACAATAAGGCCCAGTAGAATGACGATATCCATTAATAGTCCGGGTTTAAGGACGGCAGGCGCGGCCAGTCAACGAGCCGTGCATAGGATGCTGGATGCTGCCGACCCTGTGGCTTTGGCAGGATCCGATGACCGGGGAGGAACCGAGAACGATCTGATAGGGACCTATGGGAGGTTGGGTCTTCATGAGCAGTAGATGTATCATAGGAGGGGGTGTGGAGCAAGCATAACGTAAAAACTGACCGTGAAATCATATACTTGCATTTATATAGGGGCAAGCGGCCAGGGAGCGGCCCTACCCGTCATCCCGCACGACGAATGGTTGGACAGAGAAATCGGATTCCAATCGGCCTGCGGCAACCTCGGCATGGGCCTCGGTCTGGAACTCCCCTACCTGGACCCGGTACCGTCGTCCCTCCGGTAGGTCCACCGTCTGAATACGACCCCCCGGGTAGGCGCGATTCGCCCGCTCCAGAAGATTCAGGGCGTTCTGCTGCTCGGCGAACGAGCCGATCTGGATCCTGAGCGCGCCCATCTCCGCCGTCCGCCCCTGGAACCCCACCACCCGAAGCTCGATCTGATCCGTTCCGTTTCCGACCATGCCCAAGGCCCGGGCCCCTGCCAGCGAGAGGTCCAGCACGCGCCCCCTGGCGAAGGGACCACGGTCGTTAATCCTGACGGTCACCTGCCGGCCGCTGCTCATCGAACGTACCACGGCCACCGAGCCGAGCGGCAGGGTGCGATGGGCTGCCGTCAGGCGGTGCATGTCGTAGCGTTCGCCGTTGGCGGTCTTGTTCCCGTGAAAACCGGGACCGTACCAGGAGGCCATGCCCCGTTCGACATACCCGATGGGGTAACCGGGGAAATAGGTCGGCTTGGGAACCGGAGCGCTGCAAGCGGCAAGGACGCAGAGGAGGAACACCGGAAGAGAGACAAGGGAGCGGAGCTGGCCGGGCAGCATTCCGCGCGGCATCGTCAGAACTCGTCGAGCGATTGATCCCGCAGGATGGACAGGGCTTTCTCGGTATTGGAGACGGTCAGGACGACGATCGCCCGTTTCCCTTCCCGTGAGGGGGTGCAATAGCCGCATTTGATGTTGATGCGCGCCCGGGTCAATAGATCGGCCACTTCGTTCAACGCGCCGGGCTTGTTCTCCAGGCTGAGAATCAGGGCCGTTTCTTCGGCAAATTTGATCTTCGCCGCGCGCAACGCGGTCCGCGCGCCGTCCAGATCCGCGACCAGCAGCCTGAGCTTCCCCGTGCCGGTCACCTCCGGAGCGGAAAACGCCTTGATGTTGACGCCGGCCGCGCCCAGCACGGATGCGACCTGGGCCATGACGCCGGGACGGCTCTGTCCGCTGATGACCAACTGCGTGGTGGTAGGCATATGCGTGACTCCGTGGCCTGATCGTCGAGTACGACTCCTATCACTTCTCGTGGGTGAACCGCAACAGTTTCCGGCTTTCTCCTGCCCGGATCGGCTCGACCGACACCAGCACCTGGACGGAGGATTGGTGTCCCAGCAGGGTGCAGGTCCTCCCCGTCTCCTGTTCCCGGCCGGTCAGAATGACGAGGGCCGGATTCTCATATCCCACGCTGTCGACCGTAATCGCCTTGCCGGAGGGCAGGAACGCCGCCACGTCGAGCTGCTCGTCGTCGGCGAGCGTTCGTTCCATGTCCTGGAGCCGGCCGTGAAGTCGTTGCACGAACTGTTCGGCCGAGATGGGCTCGTCGATGCTCCGCGGCTCGATCGAGGCGACCGTGCTGTTCGGAACCAGGCCCAGGAGTCCCATGGCAAGCCCCTCACAAGGACAAGATCGGCATCCTGTCAGAGGACGTGGCACATGCCGTTGACGAACCCGTACTCATAGATGCAGCCGAACGCCACCGGTCCGTTTTGCGCCAGCTGTTGCGCCGCTTCCTTCAGGCCGCGCGGCACCAGCAGGTAGAAAGGCACGCCTCTGACGAGGGTTTTCCTCCACTTGTCGACGGTCCCGGGATCCGCGAGCGACTCCTCCGTCTCGACCTCGGCCATCCACTCCATCGTGTTGCCGCCGGATCCGACGTACCAACCGACGATGTCGCACTGTTGCTGAGGATCGGCCCAGGGATTCTGCTCCAGGCCCGTCCGGATCGTGACCTTGCAGACGAAGGCTTTGGCCCAGCGCTGCGCCACCAGGCTGACGACCTGATCGTGAACCGTCTCGATTCCCTGCTCACGAAGCGTGGTGCTCATCGGATGGCCTCGTCCTATGAACAGCCGCTCGTCGCCCCGCAGGTCTCGCACTTGAGGCAGGTCCCGTTCCGCACCATGGTGAACTGCTTGCACTCCGTGCAGGGATCGCCTTCGTAGCCCTTCTGGCGGGCGATCTGGACCGCGGTCATGGTCAGCGTTTCCCGCTTCAACTCCACCTTGTGGGTCACGCTGCCGTTGCCGTGTCCGTTGCCGCCGTGCCGCGGAGTGATGCCGCGCCGCGAGGGAAACAGCTCCGTGCTGATCGACGACGAGGCCAGCGTCTCCGGATCGGCTTCCTCATCGGAGCATTCCGGATCCTGCTCGTCCTTCTTGACGGAATCCATGCGCAGATCCTCTTCCTTCACCTGCGCCAGATCGTAGCGGTCCAGATAGGTGATGGCGAGTTCGCGGAAGATGTAGTCGATGATCGAGGTCGACATCTTGATCCGGTCGTTCAGCTTGACCGGTCCGTTCGGCTCGAAGCGCGTAAAGACGAATGCCTCGACGAACTCTTCGAGCGGCACGCCGTGCTGGAGGCCCAGGGAGATCGCGATCGCGAAGCAGTTCATCAGACTGCGGAACGCCGCGCCCTCCTTGTGCATGTCGAGGAAAATCTCGCCCACCGTCCCGTCTTCGTATTCGCCGGTGCGGAGATAGAGCTTGTGCCCCCCGATGACGGCCTTCTGCGTGTAGCCGTTGCGTCGGGCCGGCAACGGCCGGCGCTTGGCGAGGTAGCGGACGAGCACCCGCTCGGTGATCTTCTCCGCGATGTTCAGGACCTCCATCGAGGCTTCGACGGTTTTGCCGCTGTCCGTGGACGCCGACAGAGGCTGGCTCAGCTTGGATCCGTCGCGATAGAGCGCGACCGCCTTCACCATGCTTCTCCAGGCGAACAGATAGGCGGACTTGACCTCTTCCAGCGTGGCGTCCGCCGGCATGTTGATCGTCTTGCTGATAGCGCCGCTGATGAACGGCTGCGCGGCGGCCATCATGCGGATGTGGGCGTCGACCGCGATGTAGCGCTGGCCGATCCGGCCGCAACGGTTGGCGCAATCGAACACCGGGAGGTGCTCCGGCTTGAGATGCGGCGCGCCCTCCACCGTCATGGTGCCGCAGCAGTAATCGTTGGCGGCGGCGATTTCCTCCTGGGTGAATCCCAGCGCCTTCAGCATGTTGAAGTTGGCTTCGGTAAGCTGGACGTCCGTCAACCCGAGCTTTTCCCGGCAGAAATCCTCGCCGAGCACGTACTTGTTGAAGGCGAACTGAATCTCGAACGCCTGGGCCAGCCCGCTTTCCATGCGCGCCAGCGCGGCATCATCGAATCCCTTTTGCTTCAGGGTCTCGTGGTTGATGAACGGCGCGCCCTGGAGGGTCTGCCGGCCGACGCAATAGCTCACGATGTCCTGCACCTGGGATTCCGTGTACCCCAGCGTGGTGAGTGCGGGCGGCAGGCTTTGATTGATGATCTTGAAGTACCCCCCGCCGGCGAGCTTCTTGAACTTCACCAGGGCGAAGTCCGGCTCGATGCCGGTGGTGTCGCAGTCCATGACCAGGCCGATCGTCCCGGTCGGGGCGATCACCGTGACCTGGGCGTTGCGATAACCGTAGGCCGTGCCCAGCTCGAGCGCGCGGTCCCAGGCGCGCCGCGCCGCGATCAACAGGTCGGGCGGGCAATGCTCGGCTTGAATGCCCATCGGCCTGATCGTCAGCCCTTCATATTCCTCGTCCGGCGCGTGATAGGCCGCGCGGCGGTGGTTGCGGATGAC